>NZ_JAPJZK010000001.1:1614583-1937500 GCF_026309355.1 Spartinivicinus marinus | reverse complement strand
ACGGGGCTCAAACTAGACACCGAAGCTACGGATCCTAACTTAGGTTAGGGTGGTAGAGGAGCGTTCTGTACGCCTGCGAAGGTAGATCGGGAGGTCTGCTGGAGGTATCAGAAGTGCGAATGCTGACATGAGTAACGATAAAGGGAGTGAGAAGCTCCCTCGCCGGAAGACCAAGGTTTCCTGCGCAACGCTAATCGGCGCAGGGTGAGTCGGCCCCTAAGGCGAGCACGAAAGTGGTAGTCGATGGGAAACAGGTTAATATTCCTGTACTAATAATGACTGCGATGAAGGGACGGAGAAGGCTAGGTTGGCCTGGCGATGGTTGTCCAGGTTTAAGGTTGTAGGTAGGCATCTTAGGCAAATCCGGGGTGCTAATACTGAGAGCCGATATCGAACTCATCTTCGGATGAGGAAGTAATTGATGCCATGCTTCCAGGAAAAGCTTCTAAGCTTCAGGTCATTATTAACCGTACCCCAAACCGACACAGGTGGTCAGGTAGAGAATACCAAGGCGCTTGAGAGAACTCGGGTGAAGGAACTAGGCAAAATGGCACCGTAACTTCGGGAGAAGGTGCGCCGGAGCTGGTGAAATTCCTTGCGAATGGAGCTGGAGCCGGTCGAAGATACCAGGTGGCTGCGACTGTTTATTAAAAACACAGCACTCTGCAAACACGTAAGTGGACGTATAGGGTGTGACGCCTGCCCGGTGCCGGAAGGTTAATTGATGGGGTTAGCTTCGGCGAAGCTCTTGATCGAAGCCCCGGTAAACGGCGGCCGTAACTATAACGGTCCTAAGGTAGCGAAATTCCTTGTCGGGTAAGTTCCGACCTGCACGAATGGCGTAACGATGGCCACGCTGTCTCCACCCGAGACTCAGTGAAATTGAAATCGCTGTGAAGATGCAGTGTATCCGCGGCTAGACGGAAAGACCCCGTGAACCTTTACTACAGCTTCACACTGGACTTTGAGCCTACTTGTGTAGGATAGCTGGGAGGCTTTGAAGCGGTAACGCTAGTTATCGTGGAGCCAATCTTGAAATACCAGCCTGGTATGTTTGAGGTTCTAACTCTGGTCCCTGATCGGGATCGAGGACAGTGTGTGGTGGGTAGTTTGACTGGGGCGGTCTCCTCCCAAAGAGTAACGGAGGAGCACGAAGGTGCGCTAAGCATGGTCGGACATCATGCGGTTAGTGTAAAGGTATAAGCGCGCTTGACTGCGAGACGTACATGTCGAGCAGGTACGAAAGTAGGTCTTAGTGATCCGGTGGTTCTGTATGGAAGGGCCATCGCTCAACGGATAAAAGGTACTCCGGGGATAACAGGCTGATACCGCCCAAGAGTTCACATCGACGGCGGTGTTTGGCACCTCGATGTCGGCTCATCACATCCTGGGGCTGAAGCCGGTCCCAAGGGTATGGCTGTTCGCCATTTAAAGTGGTACGCGAGCTGGGTTTAGAACGTCGTGAGACAGTTCGGTCCCTATCTGCCGTGGACGTTGGAAGTTTGAGGAGAGCTGCTCCTAGTACGAGAGGACCGGAGTGGACGAACCACTGGTGTTCGGGTTGTGTCGCCAGACGCATTGCCCGGTAGCTAAGTTCGGACGGGATAACCGCTGAAAGCATCTAAGCGGGAAGCCCCCTTCAAGATGAGACTTCCCTTAGGCCTTGAGCCTTCTAAAGAGCCGTTTAAGACTAAGACGTTGATAGGCGGGGTGTGTAAGTGCTGTGAGGCATTGAGCTAACCCGTACTAATTGCTCGTGAGGCTTGACCATATAACGCCAAAGTGATTTGAGTACAAATCCAAAGCGAAATAGACAAGCACAACGAAATAATACATCGAACGCAAAGCTTAAAAATAAGCTAAAGAGTATCACCAAAAAAGTACAACGCAGAATTCAAATTACGAAAACCAACGCAAAACAGTTCCAAATTCCAGTTTTGCTTGACGACTATAGCGAGTGTGAACCACCTGAATCCATCCCGAACTCAGTAGTGAAACCGCTCCGCGCCGATGGTAGTGTGGGGTCTCCCCATGTGAGAGTAGGTCATCGTCAAGCGCCTTATTTTAAAAACCCTCAGCACAATGTGTTGGGGGTTTTTTACTTTTAGGGATGTTACTCCTTTCCTTTTTCTTTTGAGCCCTATACTCCCAGTACTTGCATGTCTTAGGCAACAGGCCACTTTGATCAAGAAATAATTGGTTTTATTTGCCTGTATAAGTCGATTTGTTAGTCTCTCCTTTGTTAATAAATTAGTTGTTGTATTTTGTTTTAATTAAAAGCGTTAGAATCGTAGTAATAAAAGTGGAGCAGAGGATAGAAGGATGAATCAGGCATTTTTGGATCATTTAAGTAGTGAGTTAGGCAATATTAAGTCTGAAGGGCTATTTAAAGGCGAGCGGGTGATTAGCTCTCAGCAGCAAGCAGAAATTGAAGTTGCTAGTGGTGAGAGAGTGCTTAATTTTTGCGCCAATAACTATTTGGGCTTAGCGAATCATCCACGTTTGATTGAAGCTGCTCAGAAAGGCTTGGATCGCTACGGTTTCGGTGTGGCATCGGTTCGTTTTATTTGTGGGACCCAAGATATCCATAAGAGCTTGGAAGCGAAACTAAGTGAGTTCTTAGGGATGGAGGATACCATCCTCTATTCCTCCTGCTTTGATGCAAATGGCGGTTTATTTGAGACGATTTTAGGCTCTGAAGATGCAGTTATTTCTGATGCGTTAAATCATGCATCAATTATTGATGGCGTTCGTCTCTGTAAAGCAAAGCGTTTTCGCTATGCCAATAATGATATGGCAGACTTGGAAACTCAGCTAAAAGCAGCTGATGAAGTAGGAGCTCGCTTTAAGCTAATCGTTACTGATGGCGTATTTTCCATGGATGGCATTATTGCTGATCTTAAATCGGTTTGTGATTTAGCGGATAAATACAATGCATTGGTAATGGTTGATGATTCTCATGCGGTAGGCTTTGTTGGTGAAAATGGCCGAGGCAGTCATGAGTATGCGGGAGTTATTGATCGAATTGATATTATTACTGGTACTTTAGGGAAGGCGCTAGGTGGTGCTTCTGGTGGCTATACATCAGGCCGGAAAGAAATCATTGATATTCTTCGCCAGCGTTCCCGCCCTTATTTATTTTCTAACTCACTTGCCCCCTCAATCGCTGCTGCCTCTATTGAAGTGTTAGCTATGTTGAAAGAAGGTACTGAGCTTCGTGCGCGCTTGTGGGATAACGCTGCTTATTTCCGTGCAGAAATGGAAAAAGCAGGCTTTACTTTGGCTGGTAAAGATCATGCGATCATTCCTGTGATGATTGGTGATGCTGCTTTGGCTGCCAAAATGGCGGATATGATGTTAGAAAAAGGTATCTATGTGATTGGTTTTAGTTATCCTGTGGTGCCCAAAGGTCACGCGCGAATTCGAACTCAAATTAGTGCAGGGCACACCAAGCAGCAAATTGATAAAGCAGTTGCAGCTTTTATTGAAGTAGGAAAAGCGCTCAATATTATTTGATTTAAGAGGATGGCATGAAAGCGTTAGCCAAGCTCAAGCGGGAAGAAGGCATTTGGATGACCGATGTACCTCAGCCAGAGGTGGGTCACAATGACTTGTTAATTAAAGTTAAGAAAACTGCTATTTGTGGTACTGATATTCATATTTATAACTGGGATGAGTGGTCACAAAAAACGATTCCGGTACCAATGGTGACAGGTCACGAATATGCAGGGGAAGTTGTTGGTATTGGTGAAGAAGTCGCCGGCTTTGAGATTGGTGATCGGGTTTCTGGTGAGGGTCATATTACCTGCGGACATTGTCGTAACTGTCGTGCTGGGCGCCGACACTTATGTCGAAACACTGTAGGTGTCGGGGTTAATCGTGATGGTGCTTTTGCAGAGTATTTAGTCATTCCTGCGTTTAATGCTTTCAAGCTACCAGATGAAATTAGCGATGAATTAGCAGCTATTTTTGATCCGTTTGGTAATGCAGTGCATACGGCGCTTGCTTTTGACTTGGTGGGAGAGGATGTACTGATTACTGGTGCAGGACCTATTGGTATCATGGCTGCAGCAGTTGCCAAGCATGTTGGTGCTCGGCATGTGGTAATCACGGACATTAATGACTATAGACTGGACTTAGCTAAACAAATGGGAGCTACTCGTACTGTTAATGTAGCTAAAGAGCAGCTGGAAGATGTAATGACGCAGCTGAAAATGGAAGAAGGCTTTGATGTGGGTTTGGAAATGTCAGGTGTGCCGGTTGCCTTTAAGTCCATGCTGAAAAACATGAATCATGGTGGCAAGATCGCTATGTTGGGGATTCCACCTGGGGAAATGGCTATTGATTGGAGTGAGGTTATTTTTAAAGGGCTTGATATCAAAGGCATTTACGGTCGGGAAATGTTTGAAACCTGGTATAAAATGGCCAGTTTAATCCAGTCTGGGCTGGACCTGACCCCAATGATTACCCATCGTTTTTATGTTGATGATTTTCAGCAGGGTTTCGATATCATGCGTTCCGGTCAGTCAGGAAAAGTTGTATTGAGCTGGGACTAAGAGCCTAAACTATCAAGACTGTTAAAAGGGTTAGTGGCTTATAGTTACTAACCCTTTTTTATTTTCTAAGTAAGTAAATAAAGTAAGTGGGTTAGCAGGGTATTTTTAAATGCAGCAATTAATCTATCGTTGGTTACTTTTTCTTGGTGTTTCCCATGTACTGTTAGGTCTTTTATTTGCTGTATTAGCAAATACTAAGCTGTTTGTTGCTTACACTCAATACCTATTTGAGCAGTTTGAGGTTATTCAAACCGCTAATCAAGCTGATTTGCTTGGGACTATGTTGCAACTCTTTGGAGTCACTGTCGCCAGCTGGGGAGTGCTATTTACAATAGCAGTACATCAATATTGGCATAACGGAGGCTCTCTACTCAAAAAAGCAATTTGTATAGCAATCGTTGTTTGGCTTGTGCTTGATACGGCAATCTCTCTTTTCTGGGGTATAGAGGCTCATGCTTATTTGAATATACCTGTAGGGCTGGCTATGTTGCTCCCAATGCTATTGTTAAAACCAAAACAAGCCGTGAGCTACCGCATTGAGATTCCAGAGCAATATAAATTAAAGGGAAGAAAGAAATTATTAATCACTGGAGGTACGGGGTTTATTGGTAAGCCCTTGGTTCAAACTCTGGTTGATCAAGGGCATGAAGTGATAGTGTTAACTAGAAATATTGCCTCTGGAGCCAAGGGTATTCAAGGTAAAGTAACCTATGTCACTGCACTGAGCTATTTGTCTAGCGAAGAAAAAATCGACGCTATTATTAATTTAGCAGGAGAGCCTCTCGCAGGTGGTCGCTGGAATAAAAAGAAGAAAACCAGTTTTTTATCTAGCCGATTAAATACAACTAGTGAATTGCTTACGTTAGTGCAGCGGCTTGAGCAGAAGCCTCAGCTACTGATTAATGGTTCGGCCGTTGGTTACTATGGCCCTAATGCGGATGAAGAACTCGATGAACAGGCGGATTTTGTTGATGGCTTTTCTCATCAGCTATGCAATCAATGGGAGCAAGCTGCACTGAAATTTGGAGGGCAAGGCTTAAGAGTTTGCTTGTTAAGAATTGGAGTTGTGCTAGGGAAAAATGGTGGTCCTATGAAGCAGTTGCAGCTTCCATTTAAGCTAAAGGTGGCAACTCAATTAGGAGAAGGTAAGCAGTGGATGTCTTGGGTGCATCTGGATGATGTCATTGCGATGATTCTTTATTTAGCTGCTCAGTCTGATATAGAAGGAGCCGTAAATATCACTGCGCCTCAGCCAGTAACCAATAAGCAATTCGCAGAAAACTTGGGTGGTGTGGAAAAAACTTGGTTTAACTTCAGAATGCCTGGAGCATTGCTAAAAATATTAGTTGGTGAAATGGCGACAGAAGTATTACTAACAGGGCAAAAGGTTGTACCTTCTAAAATAATTAAAAGTGGTTATCAGTTTAAATATCCTGAGCTTCAATCTTGCTTGAGGTCACTTAGCTAGAAAAATTATTAATAGACCTGACTTGCATCATATTGGCTTTTCATTAAGCTGCCCAATTATTTCATTTGAACTGAACATTATGGATGCTTTATTAAAGCTATTGGCTGATGGCCAATTTCACTCTGGTGATGCCCTTGGGAAATCTTTGGGGGTTAGTCGTGCTGCTGTTTGGAAACAGTTAAAAAAGTTGCAAGAGTGGGGGTTAGAGCTTCAATCAGTAAAAGGTAAAGGTTATCGCTTGGGGGTAGGAGTTAGTCTGTTGACTCAAGAAAAGTTGGAGCAGCTACCACAAATTCGCAGTGGTGAATATCAACTAAAGCTACTAGCTACCGTTACCTCTACAAATGATGAGGTGCAGCAATACCTTAAGCAGAATCCAGGCAAAAAGCTTATTTGTATGGCTGAGTATCAAGCTAGTGGTCGTGGCAGACAGGGTAAACAATGGGTGAGTCCGTTCGCAAGCAACTTATATATGACCCTTAGTTGGCCCGTTAGCAAGGGAGTGCACACATTGGAAGGGCTGAGTTTGGTTGTAGGTTTAGCTTTGGCGAAAGGATTAGCCAAGTTAGGAATTAATGATTTAAAGGTGAAGTGGCCTAATGACCTCTATTGGCGGCGCCAGAAATTAGCTGGGATATTAATAGAGATAGCGGGGGATCTGTATGGAAATTGCACAGTCATTATTGGCGTTGGATTAAATGTGATGATGCCTTCTGACTGGCAAAGTAAAGTAAGTCAGCAATTTGTTGATCTAGCATCAATAAAGCAAGATCGAGTAGATCGAAATGAAGTGGCCTTAAGTGTGTTGAAAAACATGTTTACCTCTCTTGATAGATTTACTGAGACTGGATTTTCAGCATTTAAAGAAGATTGGGCAAAATACGATGTGTGTTTTAACCAGCCTGTAAAAGTGATTGCAGGTGAGAGTGAGTTGCTTGGAATTGCCAGAGGGGTGGAAGATAGTGGAGCCCTTATCGTCGAAATGGAAGATGGGCAGTGGCAAACGTTTAGTGGTGGTGAAGTGAGCCTGAGGCCCTTATGAATCGTCTAGAAGTAGATGTAGGAAATACCCGAATTAAGTGGCGCTATGCTGAAGGTGGCAGCTATGTAGCCAAGGGGGCGCTTGATTTAAGTGAGGCGCCAGAAGTTGCTAAAAAACTACGAATACAAGGTGTCATGCCGCAGCAAATTATTGTTGCAAATGTTGCTGGTGAAGAAGTCAGGCTGCAGCTTAAGGATGGTTGTCAACGTGGCTGGGAGGTAGAGCCTTATTTTGTTAAAACCCAGAAAAATGCTTATGGCATTGAAGTGGCCTATGCTGATGTGACAAAGCTCGGAGTAGACCGCTGGCTGGCTATGCTTGGTTGTCACCATTTATACCCTAGTTGCGCTAAGGTGGTTGTGAGCTTGGGATCGGCAATAACGGTTGATGTTATTGATATGAATGGTATGCATGAAGGCGGTTATATCGTGCCAGGTTTTCGGTTGATGAGGGAAAGTCTTCGAGTGAGCACTGCTCAAGTGCAAGTCGACAGTACTAGTTTGCAGCGAGTTGATTTAGGTAAAAATACGGCTGAAGCTGTAGAGCATGGCATGTTAAAAATGGTCATAGCTTTTATTGAATCAGTGGTTGTTCCGTTAAAACCTCAAAATAGCGAGGCTATTGTGGTGATAACAGGAGGTGATGCAGCTGCTATTGCTTCTTCTTTAACAGTCGACTATCTGCATGAGCCTGAGCTGGTACTCGATGGGTTGGCATTGATCGCACAATAATATGCGCTGGATATTTATTTGTTTGGTAATAACAAACTTGATTGTGGCAGGTTACTACTGGCATCAAGGCAATCAAACAGCACCAGTTAAAGGTGCAAGCTTGTCTGTTAAAGCTAGCAGCAAGGTTGCTTCCCTAACTTTACTTGCTGAGTCTGAATTAAAACCTCGTCAGCGTCCACAAAATAGCCCGAGCACTAAAAATGCGACAGGTGTTAATACGGCAACAGGAAACTCAATCACTAATAAAGGAGAATTTTGCGCCAGCATTGGCCCAATTGCTGAAGCAAAAATACTAAAGCAAATTGAGCAGCGTTTTTTGGCTATAGGAATTAAGCCCATCCGAAAAAAAACGCAGGTAAATACTGAGCCTGATTATTGGGTATATATTAAGCCACTGATTTCTCGTCGATCAGCACTGAGAAAGTTAAAAGAGCTAAAAGCACAAGGGCGCGATAGCTTTATTATTACTGATGGTGAACTAAAAAATGGGCTCTCCTTAGGCTTGTTTACTAAGCAAAGCTCTGCGCTTAACTTACAAAATGAAATGATATCCGCGGGTTATGATGTGGCCGTCAAAGTTGTAGAGCGGTTTAAAGATGAAACATGGTTGAATTTCTCTCCGTCAGAATTAGAGCTAATTGCTGATCAGGTCTGGGTTGGGCTGGCTAATAATTATCCATTTATAGAAAAAAGAAGAATTCGTTGTAAAGACGTTGCATCTTATTAAGTCTTACCGTAGAATTGCGCCCGCGTTTAACGGAGAGTTTTTGCCGGTATAGCTCAGTTGGTAGAGCAACTGACTTGTAATCAGTAGGTCCTGGGTTCGACTCCTAGTGCCGGCACCAAAATAAGCTTGACAAAGCAAATTCTCTAAATATTATAAGCGTCTCCTTGGTGGGGTTCCCGAGTGGCCAAAGGGATCAGACTGTAAATCTGACGCGTAAGCTTCGCTGGTTCGAATCCAGCCCCCACCACCAAATTCAAGCGGGTGTCGTATAATGGCTATTACCTCAGCCTTCCAAGCTGATGATGCGGGTTCGATTCCCGCCACCCGCTCCAAATAAAGTAATACAGTATTTGTTAAAGCTCATATAGCTCAGTCGGTAGAGCACTTCCTTGGTAAGGAAGAGGTCACCGGTTCAAATCCGGTTATGAGCTCCAGAGTTGGCAGGTGATAAGTGATTCATCTGCTTTTTTGTGTAGAGTGGCGAATCTCTTAATGGGAGTTGGTCTCGATGGCTAAAGCAAAGTTTGAACGTACCAAGCCGCATGTTAACGTGGGTACTATCGGCCACGTTGACCACGGTAAAACTACATTAACTGCAGCATTGACTCGTGTTTGTGCTGAGGCGTTTGGTGGTGAAGTAAAAGCATTCGATCAAATCGATAATGCACCAGAAGAGCGCGAGCGTGGTATTACTATCTCAACAGCACACGTTGAGTATGATTCTCCAATTCGTCACTATGCACACGTTGACTGTCCAGGACACGCTGACTATGTGAAAAACATGATCACTGGTGCGGCTCAAATGGACGGCGCTATCCTAGTTTGTTCTGCAGCTGATGGCCCCATGCCTCAGACTCGTGAGCACATCTTGTTGTCTCGTCAGGTAGGTGTACCTTACATCGTTGTTTTCTTAAACAAAGCTGATATGGTTGACGATGAAGAGCTGCTTGAGCTGGTAGAAATGGAAGTGCGTGAGCTGTTAAGCCAGTATGACTTCCCAGGTGACGACACCCCAATTATCACCGGCTCTGCGCTAATGGCGTTAGAAGGTAAAGATGATAATGGAATGGGTAGTACTGCGGTTAAGAAACTAGTTGAGACTTTAGATGAGTACATCCCAGAGCCAGAGCGTGCTATCGATCAGCCATTCTTGATGCCTATCGAAGACGTATTCTCTATTTCTGGTCGTGGTACTGTAGTAACGGGTCGTGTAGAGCGTGGTATCGTTAAAGTCGGTGACGAAGTAGAGATCATCGGTATCCGCGACACGCAAAAAACGACTTGTACTGGTGTTGAGATGTTCCGTAAGCTGCTTGACGAAGGTCGTGCAGGTGAGAACGTTGGTGTGTTGTTGCGTGGTACTAAGCGTGATGACGTAGAGCGTGGTCAAGTATTGGCTATTCCTGGCTCTATCACTCCACACACCAAGTTTGAATCAGAAGTTTACGTATTAAGCAAAGACGAAGGTGGTCGTCATACACCATTCTTCAAAGGTTATCGTCCACAGTTCTACTTCCGTACCACTGACGTTACAGGCGCGGTAGAATTACCAGAAGGTGTTGAAATGGTAATGCCTGGCGATAACATTCAAATGAAAGTTGAACTAATTGCACCAATCGCTATGGAAGATGGCTTACGCTTCGCTATCCGTGAAGGTGGTCGTACTGTAGGTGCTGGTGTAGTTGCAAAAATTATTGAGTAAAGTTGGAATATGGTGCTAGTTTTTAGCTGGCACCATGGTTACAGGCCAGTAGTTCAATTGGTAGAGCACCGGTCTCCAAAACCGGGGGTTGGGGGTTCGATTCCCTCCTGGCCTGCCATCTCTTAGAGCACCTGATCATGAATGCAAAGATTGAAGTTGAAAACCAAGGCCGTCTAGATGGTCTAAAGTGGTTTGTGGTATTTGCTGTTGTAGCTGCGGGCGCCTACGGTAATTACTTTTATCAAAGCGAATCTTTGCTTTATCGTGTGATAGCCCTCCTTATCCTAGGTTTAGCAGCAGGCTACGTTGCTTTAACTACGGTTAAAGGCCAAAAATTCTGGACTTTGGTCAAAGATGCTAAAGTTGAAGTACGGAAAGTTGTTTGGCCAACTAAGCAAGAAACCGTTCAAACTACCGTAATTGTTGTAGCTGTAGTTATCTTGATGGGATTTGTTTTGTGGCTAATTGATTGGGCATTGAATTCAATTATTAATGGTTTGATTGGGTAACCGCTCATGGCTAAGCGTTGGTATGTTGTGCATGCATATTCAGGATATGAAAAGCAAGTTATGCGCTCTATTAAAGAACGTATTGAATTGCACGACATGCAAGACTTGTTTGGTGAGGTTTTAGTGCCTACTGAAGAAGTAGTCGAAATTAAAAGTGGCCAGAAGCGTAAAAGTGAACGCAAGTTCTTTCCAGGCTATGTATTAGTGCAGATGGAAATGAACGATGATAGTTGGCACTTAATTAAAGATACCCCAAGAGTAATGGGGTTTATTGGCGGAACAGCCGATCGTCCTGCGCCGATTACTGAGCGCGAAGCTCAAGCTATCTTAAAGCGTGTTGAAGATGGCTCAGACAAACCGAAACCCAAAACCCTGTTTGAACCAGGTGAAGTTGTTCGGGTTATCGATGGACCATTTGCAGATTTTAATGGCGTAGTTGAAGAAGTTAACTACGAGAAAAATAGATTACAAGTTGCCGTATTAATATTTGGTCGTTCAACGCCAGTTGAACTAGAATTTGTCCAAGTAGAAAAAGGCTAATAGATTTTTTTAAGGCCCGCACTGCATATGCAGTGTGGGTCTTTATTGTCTGTCAAAATGATGACTTTCAACAAAGGGGAGCTGAGTTGCTAGGTGGCCCTTCATAGTAAGCCAGGTCGTAGTAACAAAGCGCTTAACCCATCGTCGAGGTGAATAATGGCTAAAAAAGTAGAAGCCTATATCAAGCTGCAAGTAGCAGCTGGTCAAGCTAATCCAAGCCCTCCTGTTGGTCCTGCATTAGGTCAGCATGGCGTTAACATTATGGAGTTCTGTAAGGCATTTAACGCCAAAACTCAAAGTATGGAACAGGGTATGCCTATTCCAGTTGTGATTACTGTATACAGTGACCGCAGCTTTACTTTTGAGACTAAAACTCCACCTGCATCTGTGTTATTGAAAAAAGCAGCCAAGCTGAAAAAAGGTAGTGGCCGTCCTAACACTGAAAAAGTGGGTACTGTGACTCGTGAGCAACTAGAAGAGATCGCTAAAACTAAAGAGCCTGACTTAACGGCAGCGGATCTTGATGCAGCGGTTAGAACTATTGCTGGTAGTGCTCGCAGCATGGGCTTAAATGTGGAGGGTGTGTAATGGCCAAGTTATCTAAGCGCGCAAAAGCCATTGCTGAGAAAATTGATCGCACAAAAGCGTATCCAATTCAAGAAGCTGCTCAGCTGCTGGCTGAAATTTCCACTGTTAAGTTCGCTGAGTCTTTTGACGTTGCAGTTAACTTAGGTGTTGATCCTCGTAAATCTGATCAGGTTGTTCGTGGCTCTACTGTATTGCCAAACGGTACAGGTAAAGATGTTCGTGTAGCGGTATTCACTCAAGGCCCTAATGCTGATGCAGCTAAAGAAGCGGGTGCTGATATCGTTGGTATGGACGATTTAGCCGCTGAAGTGAAGGGCGGTAACTTAAACTTTGATGTTGTTATTGCTTCTCCTGACGCAATGCGTGTTGTTGGTCAGTTAGGTCAAATTTTAGGCCCGCGTGGTCTGATGCCAAACCCTAAAGTGGGTACTGTAACACCTAACGTAGCTGAAGCAGTAAAAAATGCTAAAGCTGGTCAGGTGAGATACCGTACAGATAAAAACGGTATTATCCACTGTGGCGTTGGTAAAGTAGGTTTTGCTGCTGATGCAGTTAAACAAAATATTGAAGCGTTGCTGGTTGACTTGAAAAAAGCTAAGCCTGCTTCTGCTAAAGGCGTCTACATGAAAAAGGTTACCTTATCTACAACGATGGGACCTGGTTTGACTGTTGATATATCAAGCCTAGACGCATAACAGACTTTGGGGCTCTTGCTTACCTTAAATATTAATGAATGTATAAGGCAAGACAGGAGCCGTCAAAGACCGTAGGTGCTGTTTTTTAGATTAAAAGATGGCTTAATTCTCCTACGCAGACGGTGTAGCTTCATTATCCAATGAGCCCTTCACCGTATTCTTAAGTAAAAGGCAGGTGTTTTATACAAATGTTTTTTACTAAAACAGAAATTCCTTTTTTTAGGAGTAAAGCCAATGGCATTAAAACTCGAAGACAAGAAAGCGATTGTCGCTGAGGTCAACGAGGCTGCCAAAAGCGCTTTATCAGCAGTAATCGCTGATTACCGTGGTTTGACGGTTGATCAGATGACTGCACTCCGCAAGCAAGCTCGTGAAGGCAGCGTTTATTTAAAGGTTGTTCGTAACACACTTGCTCGCCGCGCAGTTGAAGGCACTGATTATGAGTGTCTGCAAGAAGCGTTAACTGGTCCAACAGTTATTGCTTTCTCTAACGAAGATCCAGGTGCAGCTGCACGTGTAATTCAGGACTTCGCTAAAGAAAACAAAGAACTGGAAGTAAAAGCATTATCAATTGGTGGTCAACTACTTGGCCCTGAGCAAATTGATGTGCTGGCGAAGATGCCTACTTTGGATCAGGCTCGCGCAATGCTGATGAGTGTAATGATTGCACCAGTAACAAAACTGGCACGTACTCTAAACGAGTTCCCAGCCAAAATTACTCGTGCTGTGGCAGCGGTTCGCGACCAGAAGAAAGAAGCAGCTTAATTTTAATAATTTGGCTGTTTTACAAGTTTGGTTTTACCTACAGATTTTAGGAGATTAGAGTAATGGCTCTATCTAAAGAAGATATCTTAAATGCAATTGCTGAAATGAGCGTAATGGAAGTTGTTGAGCTTGTTGAAGCAATGGAAGACAAGTTCGGTGTTTCTGCTGCCGCTGCAGTTGCAGTTGCTGGTCCAGCTGCTGCTGAAGCTGCTCCTCAAGAAGAGCAAACTGAATTTGACGTTGTTCTAACAAGCGCTGGTGACAAGAAAGTGAACGTAATTAAAGCTGTTCGCGGTATCACTGGTCTTGGTTTGAAAGAAGCTAAAGCTTTAGTTGACGGTGCGCCTGCTCCTGTTAAAGAAGGTGCTACTAAAGAAGAAGCTGAAGACGCTAAAAAACAGCTGGAAGAAGCTGGTGCAACTGTGGAAGTTAAGTAATTCCAACGATTGCATAAATTCTTTTCCAATTTGGCTGGTACCTTGAGGTGCCGGCCTTTTGCTGTTGTAAACTCAGCAATATACAGCTGATGTTGCACAATTACAGCATACCAATGCTGCTTAAAAGGACAATACTTTAGTTCTTATTTTCACTGCGCGCTTATTTACGACACTGGTAAAAGCGCTGGTTAGCAGGTGACCAAGCTGGGGAACGCTAATGGCTTACTCATATACTGAGAAAAAACGTATCCGTAAAGATTTCGGCAAGCTGCCGCATGTTATGGATATTCCTTATCTCCTGGCAATTCAGCTTGATTCTTACCGCAAGTTTTTACAGGCAGGAGTCAGCTCGAATCAACGTAATGACTTTGGTTTGCACGCCGCTTTTAAATCCGTTTTTCCAATCGTAAGTTACTCAGGTAGTGCGGCTCTTGAGTACGTAGGCTACAAACTGGGTGAACCGGCTTTTGATGTTAAAGAGTGTCAACTCCGTGGCGTCACTTATGCTGTTCCACTTCGGGTTAAAGTTCGCCTGATTATTTACGATAAGGATTCAGCAAACAAAGCAATCAAAGACATCAAAGAGCAAGAAGTTTATATGGGAGAAATCCCATTAATGACCGAAAACGGTACCTTTGTTATTAATGGTACTGAGCGGGTGATAGTTTCCCAGTTGCATCGTTCTCCTGGGGTGTTCTTTGATCACGACCGTGGAAAAACCCACTCTTCAGGCAAGTTGCTTTATTCTGCCCGAATTATTCCTTATCGTGGCTCTTGGCTGGATTATGAGTTTGATCCAAAAGACTTGCTATATGTGCGTATTGACCGTCGTCGTAAGTTGCCAGCATCGATATTGCTTAGAGCACTAGGTTATTCATCTGAGCAAATTCTTGATATGTTCTTCGATACCAATAAGTTTCACGTCAGTGATGATGGGGTATCAATGGAGCTGGTGCCTGAGCGCTTGCGTGGTGAAGCGGCTAGCTTTGATATTAAAGATAGTGATGGCAGTGTTATTGTTGAGCAAGGTCGCCGGATTACTGCGCGCCATATACGGCAGATGCAGAAATCTAATTTGAAGACACTTGATGCACCAACTGAGTACTTATTAGGTAAGGTTACTGCCACTGATATTATTGATTCAGCAACAGGTGAGGTGTTATTTAACTGTAACTCTGAAATCACTCTGGAAATGCTGGAAAAATTAATTACTAAAGGCATTAAAACAATTGAGACACTTTATATTAATGATCTCGACTGTGGGCCTTATATTTCAGATACCGTAAAAGCTGATAATACGACAAGTCAGCTTGAAGCTTTAGTTGAAATCTATCGAATGATGCGTCCAGGTGAGCCTCCAACCAAAGAGGCGGCAGAAGCATTATTCGAAAACCTATTTTTCTCTCCAGAGCGTTACGATTTATCTGGCGTAGGCCGGATGAAGTTTAATCGTCGATTAGGCCGCAAAGATGACCAAGGTCAGGGTGTGCTTGATAACAGTGACATCATTGATGTTATGAAGACCCTGGTAGACATCCGTAATGGTAAAGGTCAAGTGGATGATATTGATCACTTGGGTAACCGTCGGATTCGTAGCGTTGGTGAAATGGCTGAGAACCAATTCCGGGTTGGCTTGGTTCGGGTTGAGCGTGCAGTAAAAGAGCGCCTGAGCATGGCCGAATCTGAAGGTCTAATGCCGCAAGATTTGATCAATGCCAAGCCAGTAGCCGCTGCAATTAAAGAGTTCTTTGGCTCTAGCCAGCTATCTCAGTTTATGGATCAGAATAACCCTCTGTCTGAAGTTACTCACAAGCGCCGAGTTTCTGCATTAGGTCCAGGTGGTTTGACTCGTGAGCGTGCTGGTTTTGAGGTGCGTGACGTACACCCAACTCACTATGGTCGGGTATGTCCTATCGAAACGCCTGAAGGTCCAAACATTGGTTTGATTAACTCTCTAGCTACTTACGCTAGAACCAATGCATTTGGTTTCCTTGAATCGCCTTATCGGAAAGTGGTTGATGGTGTGGTTACAGATGAAATTGACTACCTTTCTGCTATTGAAGAGAGTGAATATGTAATCGCTCAGGCTAATGCGCCACTGGATGAAGATCGTAAATTGATAAATGAGCTGGTAAACGTTCGGCACAAGAATGAATTTACCTTAATGCCTCCTGAAAACGTTCAGTATATGGACGTATCACCACGTCAGGTGGTTTCGGTCGCAGCTTCGTTAATCCCATTTCTTGAGCACGATGATGCTAACCGGGCTTTGATGGGATCAAACATGCAACGTCAGGCAGTGCCTACGCTAATCTCTGAAAAGCCATTAGTGGGTACTGGTATGGAGCGCAACGTAGCGAGCGACTCTGGTGTGTGTGTGGTTGCCAGGCGTGGTGGGGTGGTCGAGTCTGTTGATGCAGCGCGGATTGTTGTCCGGGTTAATGAAGATGAACTGATCACTGGTGAAGCTGGTGTTGAAATCTACAACCTGACTAAATACACCCGTTCTAACCAAAACACCTGTATTAATCAGCGCCCATTGGTTAGCACCGGTGATCAAGTGACTCGTGGTGATATTCTGGCTGATGGCCCATCCGTTGACATGGGTGAGCTAGCGCTTGGTCAGAATATGCGTGTGGCGTTCATGCCTTGGAATGGTTACAACTTTGAGGACTCGATCTTAGTTTCTGAGCGTGTGGTTCAAGAAGATCGCTTCACTACTATCCACATTCAAGAAATGACCTGTGTCGCCCGTGACACGAAGCTTGGCTCTGAAGAAATTACTTCAGATATTCCGAATGTTGGTGAGGGTGCGCTGTCTAAGTTGGACGAGTCAGGCATTGTCTATGTGGGTGCTGAAGTGGGCGCAGGCGATATTCTGGTTGGTAAGGTGACACCAAAAGGTGAAACTCAGCTAACGCCAGAAGAGAAGCTACTGCGTGCTATTTTTGGTGAAAAAGCCTCTGACGTTAAAGACACTTCTTTACGGGTACCTACCAGTGTAAAAGGCACGGTAATTGATGTGCAGGTCTTTACCCGTGATGGTGTTGAAAAAGATCCGCGTGCCCTGGCTATTGAAAAAGCTCAGCTGGATGAGGTGCGTAAGGACCTCAACGAAGAGTTCCGCATTGTCGAAACTGCTACTTTTGAACGTCTAGAAGCTGCTCTGGTTGGGCAAAAAGTTGAAGGTGGTCCAAATCTTACCAAAGGTAATGAGATTACCAGTGAGTACCTGGCAGAGCTGGAGCATCGTAACTGGTTTAAGTTGCGGATGACTAACGATGCGCTAAACGACCAGCTAGAGGCTGCACAAGAGCAATTGCAAGAACGTCGTGACCAGCTGGATCAACGCTTTGAAGACAAGAAGAAAAAGCTTCAGTGTGGTGATGACTTGGCGCCAGGCGTACTGAAAATCGTTAAGGTTTATCTGGCGATTAAGCGTCGAATTCAGCCAGGTGACAAAATGGCAGGGCGTCATGGTAACAAGGGTGTTATCTCAGTAATCATGCCTGTTGAGGATATGCCCTATGACGAACAGGGTAACCCAGTTGATATCGTGCTTAACCCACTGGGTGTACCGTCACGGATGAACGTTGGGCAAATTCTTGAGACCCACCTTGGTTTAGCGGCAAAAGGGCTGGGTGAGAAAATTGATCGAATGATTAAAGCCCAGCAGTCTATTGCTGAGTTGCGTGATTTCTTGAAGAAGGTCTACAACGACGTTGGCGAAGGCCGTTTTGAAGACCTTGACAGTTTCTCTGATGCAGAGCTTCTTGAGCTTGCCTATAACCTTCGTGGTGGCGTACCAATGGCTACACAAGTGTTCGACGGTGCTAGAGAAGAGGAAATAAAGGAGCTGTTAAGGCTGGCGGATATGCCAGACTCTGGTCAGATGGTGCTTCATGATGGTCGTACCGGTGATCGTTTTGATCGACCAGTAACGGTTGGCTATATGTATATGCTGAAGCTCAACCACTTGGTTGACGACAAGATGCATGCCCGCTCTACCGGTTCTTACAGTCTGGTAACGCAGCAACCATTGGGTGGTAAAGCTCAGTTTGGTGGCCAGCGTTTCGGTGAGATGGAGGTATGGGCACTGGAAGCATACGGTGCAGCTTATACCTTGCAGGAAATGCTAACGGTTAAGTCTGATGACGTGGCAGGTCGGACCAAGATGTACAAAAACATTGTTGACGGTGACCACCGAATGGAAGCGGGTATGCCAGAGTCATTCAATGTGTTGGTGAAAGAGATTCGTTCGCTAGGTATTGATATTGAGCTGGAAAGCGAATAGTCCACGTGACCAAAACCTAATTGCGGCGCGGGAGCCAGAAGGCTCCCGGAATCAACAACTCCGCTGGGAGAGATAGCCTTGAAAGATTTATTAAACCTGCTGAAGTCTCAAGGACAGTCAGAAGAATTTGACTCCATACGCATTGGTTTGGCTTCACCAGAAATGATTCGGTCCTGGTCATATGGTGAGGTGAAAAAGCCTGAAACCATTAACTATCGTACGTTTAAACCAGAGCGCGATGGTTTGTTCTGTGCCAAGATTTTTGGCCCAGTGAAAGATTATGAGTGTTTGTGTGGAAAATATAAGCGCTTAAAGCACCGTGGTGTTATCTGCGAAAAGTGTGGTGTAGAAGTTGCGCTTTCAAAAGTTCGTCGTGACCGGATGGGACACATCGAGCTGGCAAGCCCTGTTGCACATATCTGGTTCTTGAAGTCACTGCCTTCCAGAATAGGCTTGATGCTGGATATGACTCTGCGTGATATCGAACGAGTGCTGTACTTTGAGTCATATGTGGTGATCGACCCAGGCATGACGACCCTTGAGCGTGGCCAGCTACTAAACGATGAAGAGTACTACGACTCATTAGAAGAATTTGGTGATGACTTCGATGCCAAAATGGGTGCTGAAGCGATTCAGGCATTATTGCTAGATATCGATCTTGAGCAAGAAGTGCAAGAGTTACGTGAAGAGATCCCTAACACGAACTCTGAAACCAAAATCAAGAAGCTTTCTAAGCGCTTGAAACTGTTAGAAGCTTTCCATAAGTCAGATAACAATCCAGAGTGGATGATTCTTAAAGTTCTGCCGGTATTGCCACCTGACTTACGCCCATTAGTACCACTTGATGGTGGTCGCTTTGCTACATCTGATTTGAACGACTTATACCGCCGGGTAATCAACAGGAACAACCGTCTGAAGCGGCTGTTGGACTTAAGTGCTCCAGACATCATCGTGCGTAACGAAAAACGGATGTTGCAAGAGTCTGTTGATGCCTTGCTGGATAACGGTCGTCGCGGTCGTGCCATTACTGGTTCGAATAAGCGTCCTCTGAAGTCTTTGGCAGATATGATCAAAGGTAAGCAGGGTCGTTTCCGTCAGAACTTGTTAGGTAAGCGAGTTGACTACTCTGGCCGTTCGGTAATCGTGGTTGGCCCTACCTTGCGCCTGCATCAGTGTGGTTTGCCTAAGAAAATGGCACTTGAGCTATTCAAACCTTTTATCTTTGGCAAGCTTGAGCATCGTGGTCTGGCGACAACGATTAAAGCGGCTAAGAAAATGGTTGAGCGGGAAACCCCGGAAGTATGGGATATCCTGGCTGAAGTTATTCGCGAACATCCTGTACTGTTGAATCGTGCACCAACATTGCACCGTTTAGGTATCCAGGCATTTGAGCCAGTGTTGATCGAGGGTAAAGCTATCCAGTTGCACCCGTTAGTCTGTGCGGCCTATAACGCTGACTTTGACGGTGACCAGATGGCGGTCCACGTACCATTAACTATCGAGGCCCAGCTTGAGTCTCGTGCGCTGATGATGTCTACCAACAACGTACTTGCACCTGCTAACGGTGAGCCAATTATTGTGCCATCGCAAGACGTAGTTCTTGGCCTTTACTACATGACCCGAGACCGGATCAATGCGAAAGGCGAGGGCATGGCATTTAAAGACATTAAAGAAGTCAGTCGTGCTTATGGGGCGGGCCAAGTAGAGTTGCATGCCAAAGTTAAGGTCAGAATCAAAGAAACTATTAAAGACCTAGTAGGCAATGTTACATCGGCTACTCGTATTGCTGATACTACAGTAGGGCGTGCACTGCTATTTGAAATTTGTCCTAAAGGTATGCCATTTGACCTGGTTAACCAGGCGATGAAGAAGAAGTCTATCTCCAAGCTGATTAACACCTGCTATCGTAATGTTGGTTTAAAAGAAACAGTAATCTTTGCTGACCAACTGATGTATATGGGCTTTTCTTACGCGACTAAGTCAGGTGCTTCTATTGGTGTAAATGACTTTGTAATTCCTGATGAAAAGCTGGAAATCATTGATGCAGCTTCAGATGAAGTAAAAGAAATCGAAAGCCAGTTTGCTTCTGGTCTAGTAACTCAGGGTGAAAAATACAACAAGGTAATCGACATCTGGTCACGTGCTAATGAGTTAGTGGCCAAGAAAATGATGGAGAACCTAGGCTCTGATGATGTGGTTGACCGTGAAGGTAAAACAGTTCAGCAAGAGTCATTCAACTCTGTTTACATGATGGCAGACTCCGGTGCTCGGGGTAGTGCGGCGCAGATTCGTCAGTTGGCGGGGATGCGGGGTCTGATGGCTAAGCCAGATGGCTCAATCATCGAAACACCTATTACTGCAAACTTCCGTGAAGGTTTGAACGTATTACAGTACTTCATCTCAACTCACGGTGCGCGGAAAGGCTTGGCGGATACCGCCCTGAAAACGGCAAACTCCGGTTATCTGACTCGTCGCTTAGTGGATGTTGCTCAGGACTTAGTGGTTACAGGGCAAGACTGTGGTACTGATAAAGGTTTGGTCATGACACCTCACATTGAGGGTGGTGATGTGGTCGAGCCATTAGGTGAGCGTATTCTTGGCCGGGTAGTCGCTGTTGATGTTCCTAAGCCTGGTGCTGATGGCGAAATTGCCATTCCTGCAGGCACTCTGATTGACGAGGCTTGGGTTGAAAAGCTAGAAGCCATGAACGTAGATGAAATGGTCGTCCGTTCGCCTATTACCTGTGAAACTCGCTTCGGTATCTGCTCGAGTTGTTATGGTCGTGACCTTGGTCGCGGGCATCTAGTTAATGTTGGTGAGGCCATTGGAGTAATCGCGGCTCAATCAATCGGTGAGCCAGGTACTCAGCTAACAATGCGTACCTTCCACATTGGTGGTGCTGCTTCCAGGACATCTGCAACTGATAACGTTCAAGTGAAAAATGCCGGTACTATCCGCTTGCACAATATGAAGTTCGTTGAGCGTAAGGATGGCTGCATCGTTGCGACCTCGCGTTCAGGTGAGTTGGCATTGGCTGATGAGTTTGGCCGTGAGCGTGAGCGCTATAAGCTGCCGTATGGTGCTGTGATTAGCGTTAAAGATGGCGTTAAAGTAGAAGCTGGTCAAGTGGTGGCTAAGTGGGATCCACATACTCACCCAATTGTTGCTGAATTAGCGGGTACTGTTTCATTCTCAGGTATGGATGAAGGAATTACTGTTAAGAAGCAAACCGATGAGCTTACTGGCTTGTCCAATATTGAGGTTATTGATCCTAAAGATCGTCCATCATCTGGCAAGGATATTCGTCCAGCTATCCAACTATTGGATAGTAACGGCAAAGAACTAAAAATGCCTGGTAGTGATATGCCGGCGCAATACTTCTTGCCAGCGAATGCGTTAGTTACCCTGACTGATAACGCTAAGGTAGAGGTGGGTGATGTAATCGCGCGGATTCCACAAGCAACTTCTGGTAACAAGGATATTACGGGTGGATTGCCTCGGGTAGCTGACTTGTTTGAAGCACGTAAGCCAAAAGAGTCGGCAATCCTGGCGGAAATCAGCGGTACTATCAGTTTTGGTAAAGAAACCAAAGGTAAGAAACGGTTAGTCATTACTTCACCTGACGGTGATAACTACGAAGAGCTGATTCCAAAATGGCGTCACCTCAACGTATTTGAAGGTGAGCAGGTGACGAAAGGGGAAGTTGTTTCTGATGGGCCTTCTAATCCGCACGACATCTTGCGCCTGCTAGGTGTCAGCGAGTTAGCTAAATATATCGTTAATGAAATCCAAGATGTATACCGCTTACAAGGGGTAAAAATTAACGATAAACATATTGAAGTCATACTGCGACAAATGTTGCGTAAAGCTGAGATTGCTGAGTCTGGTGATTCTGACTTTATTAAAGGTGAGCAGCTGGAGTACACCTCTGTACTGGAAGAAAACGAAGTGCTAGCAGAGAACAACAAGTTCCCTGCGAAGTGCGAGCGAGTATTGTTAGGTATTACTAAAGCATCATTGGCAACTGAGTCCTTTATTTCGGCGGCATCCTTCCAGGAAACCACTAGGGTGTTAACGGAAGCGGCGGTGACTGGTAAGCAGGATTTCTTGCGTGGATTAAAAGAAAACGTAGTAGTTGGGCGTTTGATTCCTGCAGGAACTGGTTTAGCTTATCACTCTGAGCGCCGCCGTAAGCGTGAACTGGAAGAACTAAAAACCAGTGCTAAAGTGAGTGCTAGCGATGTAGAGCAAGCACTAAGTGAGGCGCTGAACTCAAGTAGTTCTTAAGCGAAATAAAGTTTAGTGGTGCTATTTTCGTTGAAGATTACATCACTAAAGTGGGTGGATTATAGTCATTTACTTGACTCAGATTTGTACACTCATTAAAATTTCGCGTCTTTTTCTTCGGCAGGTTTTATACCTGCCGAATTTTGTTGTCTCTTCATCAAAAAATGAAAGTAAATTGGAGTTTGCTTAAATGGCTACCATTAACCAGTTGGTACGCAAGCCTCGCAAACGCAAAGTAGCTAAGAGTGACGTGCCTGCTTTGCAGAGCTGTCCTCAGCGTCGTGGCGTTTGTACCCGGGTTTACACTACTACCCCTAAGAAGCCTAACTCAGCGCTTCGTAAAGTTTGCCGTGTGCGCTTAACGAATGGCTTTGAGGTTACTTCTTACATCGGCGGTGAAGGCCACAACTTGCAAGAGCACAGTGTGGTACTGATTCGTGGTGGACGGGTAAAAGACTTGCCAGGTGTGCGTTATCACACAGTACGTGGCAGCTTGGATACTCAAGGTGTTAACGATCGTAAACAAGGTCGTTCTAAGTATGGTACCAAGCGTCCTAAGTCTTAATAGACTGAATTTTAGATAAGAGTAAGGCTAAGTACGTCCCTGTTGTGTCAATAATAAGCTAATTATTGCGCAAGGTAATGTGTCTTAGGCTATCCTGAAGACCAGATTTTTGAGAGCTTATCATGCCAAGAAGACGAGTCGTCGCAAAAAGAGAAATCCTACCTGATCCCAAGTTTGGAAATCAGACATTAGCGAAATTTATCAACCACGTAATGATCAGTGGTAAAAAGTCCGTTGCTGAGCGCATTGTTTATGGTGCTTTAGATAAAGTGCAAGAGCGCAGCAAGGGCGAGCCTATCGAATTGTTTGAAAAAGCACTAGAAGCTATTTCACCTATGGTAGAGGTGAAATCCCGCCGTGTAGGTGGTGCTACTTATCAAGTGCCTGTTGAAGTGCGTCCTTCTCGTCGTACAGCGTTAGCAATGCGCTGGTTGGTAGACGCTTCTCGTAAGCGTGGCGAAAAATCGATGGCTTTACGTCTGGCTGGTGAAATGCTAGATGCAGCAGAAGGTAAAGGTGCCGCTGTTAAGAAACGTGAAGATGTCCATCGTATGGCTGAGGCCAACAAAGCCTTCTCTCATTACCGTTTCTAATGACCAGGGGATAGTATCGTGGCTCGTAAAACTCCCATTAGCCGTTACCGCAATATCGGTATCTGTGCTCACGTTGATGCTGGTAAAACTACGACAACTGAGCGTGTTCTGTTCTATACCGGGGTATCTCATAAAATTGGTGAGGTACACGACGGCGCTGCCACTATGGACTGGATGGAGCAGGAACAGGAGCGTGGTATCACCATCACTTCTGCTGCAACCACTTGTTTCTGGAGTGGTATGAACCAGCAGTTCGATGAACACCGGATCAATATCATTGATACGCCAGGACACGTTGACTTTACCATCGAAGTAGAGCGCTCATTGCGTGTACTTGACGGTGCAGTTGTTGTTCTATGTGGATCTTCTGGTGTGCAGCCGCAAACTGAAACAGTTTGGCGTCAGGCTAATAAGTACGAAGTACCGCGTATGGTCTTCGTAAACAAAATGGACCGTGCTGGAGCTGACTTCTTCATGGTTGTTGATCAATTGGTTGATCGCCTGGGTGCTGACGCTGTACCGATTCAAATTAACATCGGCGCTGAAGATGAGTTTAAAGGGGTTGTTGATCTGATCAGAATGAAAGCCATCATGTGGAATGAGGCTGATCAGGGTATGACCTATGAGTTGGAAGATATTCCAGCTGACCTGCAAGACGTTGCGGATGAGTGGCGCGAAAAAATGCTTGAGGCTGCTGCCGATGCATCTGAAGAACTGATGGAAAAATACCTGGAAGAAGGTGATCTGTCAGTTGAGGAGATCAAGCAAGGTCTACGTAAGCGTACTCTGGACAACGAGATTGTCTTGGTAGCTTGTGGCTCCGCGTTTAAAAACAAAGGTGTTCAAGCTGTATTGGATGCAGTTGTTGAATACTTGCCATCACCAACTGATGTAAAAGCAATCGAAGGTGTGCTTGAAGATGAAGAGACTGTCGAAACCCGTGAGGCTGACGACAATGCACCTTTCGCTGCTCTGGCATTTAAAATTGCTACTGACCCATTCGTAGGCACGTTGACCTTCGTTCGGGTTTATTCCGGTAAAGTTTCTTCTGGTGACTCAGTTTATAACCCAGTTAAGCACAAGAAAGAGCGTATTGGCCGGATGGTGCAAATGCACTCTAATAACCGTGAAGAGCTGAAAGAAGTATTGGCTGGTGACATCGTGGCGCTGATTGGCCTTAAAGATGTAACTACAGGTGATACTTTGTGTGCCCATGATGGCATCATCACGCTTGAACGGATGGAGTTCCCTGAACCTGTTATCTCTGTAGCAGTTGAGCCTAAGTCAAAAGCTGACCAAGAAAAAATGGGTATTGCTTTAGGTAAGCTAGCCCAAGAAGATCCTTCATTCCGGGTTTGGACAGATGAAGAGTCTGGTCAAACTATCATCGCAGGTATGGGTGAGCTTCACCTGGACATCATTGTCGATCGGATGAAGCGTGAGTTTAAAGTAGAAGCCAATATTGGTAAGCCTCAGGTGGCTTATCGTGAGCGTCTACGCAGCTCTGTTGTTGCCGACCATAAATTTGCTCGTCAAACCGGTGGTCGAGGTCAGTATGGTCACGTTGTTATTGAATTCTCGCCATCTGAAGAAGAAGGCTTGGAGTTCGTTAATGAAATCGTGGGTGGCGTGATTCCAAAAGAGTACATTCCAGCGATTCAGAAGGGTGTCGAAGAGCAAATGCAAAACGGTGTGATAGCTGGCTATCCGCTATTAGGCTTAAAAGCTCGTTTGTATGACGGCTCTTTCCATGACGTTGACTCCAACGAAATGGCATTTAAAATCGCTGCCTCTCAGGCGCTGAAAAAATATGCACCACAGGCAAGCCCAGTACTGCTTGAACCAATGATGAAGGTTGAGGTGGTCACTCCTGAAGATTACATGGGAGATGTAATGGGTGACTTGAACCGCCGTCGCGGCATTGTTCAGGGGATGGAAGATAGTACCTCAGGTAAAGTCGTCCGTGCTCAAGTGCCTCTTGGTGAAATGTTTGGCTATGCCACCGACTTGCGTTCAGCAACACAAGGTCGTGCCACATACTCAATGGAATTCGAAGAGTATGCAGAAGCACCTGCCAGTATTGCTGAAGCAGTTACTAAGGCTTAATCAGATCGCTGATATTTGAATAAGGTATATTGTAAAAATGGCTAAAGCAAAGTTTGAACGTACCAAACCCCATGTAAACGTAGGTACTATCGGCCACGTTGACCATGGTAAAACTACATTAACTGCAGCATTGACTCGTGTTTGTGCTGAGGCGTTTGGTGGTGAAGTAAAAGCATTCGATCAAATCGATAATGCACCAGAAGAGCGCGAGCGTGGTATTACTATCTCAACTGCACACGTTGAGTATGACTCTCCAATTCGTCACTATGCACACGTTGACTGTCCAGGACACGCTGACTATGTGAAAAACATGATCACTGGTGCGGCTCAAATGGACGGCGCTATTTTAGTTTGTTCTGCAGCTGATGGCCCCATGCCTCAGACTCGTGAGCACATCTTGTTGTCTCGTCAGGTAGGTGTACCTTACATCGTTGTTTTCTTAAACAAAGCTGATATGGTTGACGATGAAGAGCTGCTTGAGCTGGTAGAAATGGAAGTGCGTGAGCTGTTAAGCCAGTATGACTTCCCAGGTGACGACACCCCAATTATCACCGGCTCTGCGCTAATGGCGTTAGAAGGTAAAGATGATAATGGAATGGGTAGTACTGCGGTTAAGAAACTAGTTGAGACTTTAGATGAGTACATCCCAGAGCCAGAGCGTGCTATCGATCAGCCATTCTTGATGCCTATCGAAGACGTATTCTCTATTTCTGGTCGTGGTACTGTAGTAACGGGTCGTGTAGAGCGTGGTATCGTTAAAGTCGGTGACGAAGTAGAGATCATCGGTATCCGCGACACGCAAAAAACGACTTGTACTGGTGTTGAGATGTTCCGTAAGCTGCTTGACGAAGGTCGTGCAGGTGAGAACGTTGGTGTGTTGTTGCGTGGTACTAAGCGTGATGACGTAGAGCGTGGTCAAGTATTGGCTATTCCTGGCTCTATCACTCCACACACCAAGTTTGAATCAGAAGTTTACGTATTAAGCAAAGACGAAGGTGGTCGTCATACACCATTCTTCAAAGGTTATCGTCCACAGTTCTACTTCCGTACCACTGACGTTACAGGCGCGGTAGAATTACCAGAAGGTGTTGAAATGGTAATGCCTGGCGATAACATTCAAATGAAAGTGACTTTGATTGCGCCAATTGCTATGGAAGATGGCTTACGCTTCGCTATCCGTGAAGGTGGTCGTACTGTAGGTGCTGGTGTAGTAGCAAAAATTATTGAGTAAGCTAACTTAATAATTGGCTTGTAACAAAAAGAGGCCCCCTCTTCGGAGAAAGGGCCTCTTTTTGTATATTTCTTGACAGGAAAAGGTGGCGTCTATAGAATCTTGCCTCCTTTTGCTATGGCAACATTGATTGCCTAGTTAAGTTCTTTACCCGGAGTTTTGATCAAATGCAAAATCAGCAGATTCGTATCCGTTTAAAAGCGTTTGATCACCGCCTGATCGATGTGTCTACCCAGGAAATTGTAGAAACTGCAAAACGTACTGGGGCTCAGGTGCGTGGTCCAATCCCATTGCCTACCAAAAAAGAGCGGTTTACCGTACTGATTTCACCTCACGTTAATAAAGACGCCCGTGATCAGTATGAGATTCGCACTCACAAGCGCCTGCTGGAGATTGTCGAGCCAACTGATAAAACAGTTGATGCTTTGATGAAGTTAGATCTGGCTGCCGGCGTTGAGGTTCAAATCAGCCTAGCCTGATGTGATTGGGGGCGTAGACCTGAATAAGATCTACGCTTTTTGTTTGTGTAACGCTCTGAAATGGGCGGCCATAGCGGGTTATAGCCCCGTACACGAAAGAGGTAAATTATGAGTATCGGATTAGTCGGAAAAAAGTGCGGCATGACGCGCATTTTTACCGAAGACGGTGCCTCTGTACCTGTTACTGTTATTGAAGTCGATCCTAACCGGATTACCCAGGTTAAAACTGAGTCGACTGACGGTTACAATGCAATCCAAATTACCGCTGGTGCAAAAAAAGCTTCTCGCGTAAGCAAGCCTTTGGCTGGCCACTACGCTAAAGCTGACACTCCAGCTGGTCGTGGGTTGTGGGAGTTCCGTGCAGATAACGCAGAGTACAAAGTAGGTGACCAAATCAATGTCAGCCTATTTGAGGCTGGTCAAAAAGTTGATGTTACTGGACGTTCTAAAGGTAAAGGGTTTGCCGGCACAGTTAAGCGCTGGAATTTCTCTACTCAGGACGCTACTCACGGTAACTCACTGTCTCACCGTGCCCCTGGCTCAATTGGTCAGTGTCAAACCCCAGGCCGTGTTTTCAAAGGTAAGAAAATGGCAGGTCAAATGGGTAATCAGCGGGTGACAGTTCAGTCCCTTGAAGTTGTACGTGTTGATGTCGAACGCAACCTGCTGTTAATCAAAGGTGCAGTTCCTGGTGCTACAGGTTCTGATGTGGTCGTTCGTCCAGCCGTTAAGTGTGGCTAAGGGGGAGAGTTATGGATTTGAATGTAACTGGTGCCGGTACGGTCCAAGTTTCTGATCACACCTTCACCGCAGCCTTTAACGAAACTCTGGTTCACCAGGCAGTTGTCGCTTATTTGGCTGGTGCTCGTCAAGGTACTCGTGCACAGAAAACTCGCTCAGAAGTGAGTGGCGGTGGACGTAAACCATGGCGTCAAAAGGGTACTGGTCGCGCGCGTGCGGGCACTATTCGTAGCCCAATCTGGCGTTCTGGTGGAGTGACTTTTGCGGCTAAGCCACAAGATCACACACAAAAGCTGAACAAGAAAATGTACCGCGCTGCGCTGCGGAGCATCTTGTCTGAGCTGGTTCGTCAAGAGCGTTTAGTTGTTGTAGAAGACTTTTCAGTTGCTGCGCCAAAAACCAAAGAGGTGCTGAGCAAGCTAAAAGAGCTTGATGCTACTAATGCATTGATCATCACTGATGCAGTTGAAGAAAACCTGTATCTGGGTGTGCGGAACATTCCTCATGTTGATGTTTGCGATGTGAATGCTGCAAATCCAGTTAGCCTGGTTGCTCATGAAAAAGTAGTCGCAACTGTCGCTGCCTTAAGAAAGTTTGAGGAGATGTTAGGATGAACCAGGAGCGAATCTTTAAAGTACTGCTTGGTCCACACATTTCCGAGAAAGCAACACTTCAAGCTGATTTAGCTGGTCAGTATGTGTTTAGAGTTGCTACCACGGCTACCAAGCTAGAAGTTAAAAAAGCCGTAGAAAAGCTTTTTGAAGTGAAAGTCAAAGCGGTTCAAACCGTTAAGGTTAAAGGCAAAACCAAGCGTACTGCGCGTGGTATTGGCAAGCGCTCTGACTGGAAGAAAGCGTATGTTTGTCTTGAGCAAGGTCAAGAAATTGATTTTGCTGACGCTGAGTAACGGAGGAGCAAGGTATGGCAATCGTAAAATGTAAACCTACATCTCCGGGGCGTCGCTTTGTAGTTAAAGTCGTCAACCAGGACTTGCACAAAGGTGCTCCTTATGCACCTTTAGTAGAGAAGAAGTCTAAGTCAGGTGGACGTAATAACAGTGGCCGGATTACTACTCGCCATCGTGGCGGCGGTCACAAGCAACACTACCGGATTATTGATTTTCGTCGCAACAAAGATGGTATCAACGGCGTTGTAGAGCGTCTTGAGTACGATCCAAACAGAACGGCTAACATCGCTTTAGTTAAATATGCTGATGGTGAGCGTCGCTACATCATTGCGCCTAAAAACTTAAAGCAAGGCGATCAGGTTGTTTCTGGTGTTGATGCGCCGATTAAAGTAGGTAATACCCTACCACTTCGCAATATCCCTGTTGGTAGTGTAATTCACTGTATTGAAATGAAGCCTGGTAAAGGTGCTCAAATGGCGCGTAGTGCAGGTGCTTCTGCACAATTAGTTGCTCGTGAAGGTGCTTACGTTACCCTAAGACTTCGTTCAGGTGAGATGCGTAAAATTCTTGCTGAATGCCGCGCCACTTTAGGCGAAGTATCAAACAGTGAGCATAACCTACGTTCTTTAGGTAAGGCTGGTGCAAAACGCTGGCGTGGTGTTCGTCCAACAGTTCGTGGTGTTGCCATGAACCCAGTGGATCACCCACACGGTGGTGGTGAAGGTCGTACTTCTGGTGGTCGTCACCCTGTTTCTCCATGGGGTATGCCGACTAAAGGCCGTAAGACTCGTAGCAATAAGCGTACAGACAAGCTAATTGTCCGTCGCCGCGGCAAGTAATTAACCAGGTATAGAGGAAACGACAGTGCCACGTTCACTTAAAAAAGGTCCATTTATAGACCTTCACTTACTGAAGAAGGTTGAGGATGCTGTTGAGAAAAGCGATAAGCGTCCCATTAAAACTTGGTCGCGTCGCTCTATGATTCTTCCGCAAATGGTTGGTTTAACCATTGCGGTTCATAACGGGCGTCAGCATGTACCTGTCTTTGTTACTGAAGACATGGTGGGTCATAAACTCGGCGAATTTGCAGCTACACGTACTTATCGTGGTCACGCTGCAGATAAAAAAGCCAAGCGCAGATAAGGGGAGATGACAATGGAAGTAGCCGCTATTCATAAAGGCGCTAACATCTCTGCTCAAAAAGTGCGTTTGGTTGCCGACCAGATTCGCGGAAAAGCGGTAGATGAAGCACTGAATATTTTGACCTTCAGCAACAAAAAAGCTGCTGTATTAGTCAAAAAAGTGTTGGAGTCAGCTATTGCCAATGCTGAGCACAATGAAGGTGCTGATATCGACGAATTAAAGGTTTCTACTGTATTTATTGACGAAGGTAGAACCTTAAAAAGAATTCGTCCTCGTGCTAAAGGCCGTGCTGATCGCATTCTGAAGCGGTCTTGCCATATTACGGTCAAGGTTGCTGAGAAATAGGAGACGATCAGATGGGTCAGAAAGTACATCCAACCGGTATTCGCCTTGGCATCGTAAAAGACCACACTTCTGTATGGTTTGCAGAAGGGCGGGAATTCGCTGACAAGCTGATTACCGATTTACAAGTTCGTGAGTATATTCAAAAGAAACTGAAAAATGCTTCAGTTAGCCGTGTAGAAATTCAGCGCCCGGCTCAAAACGCCAAAATTACTATTCACACTGCTCGTCCTGGGATTGTGATTGGTAAAAAAGGTGAGGACGTTGAAAAACTACGTCGCGATATTTCTGCAAAAATGGGTGTGCCAGTTCACATCAATATTGAAGAAATTCGTAAGCCAGAGCTAGATGCTATGCTCGTTGCACAAAGCGTGTGTAACCAGCTAGAGCGTCGTGTCATGTTCCGTCGTGCGATGAAGCGTGCGGTACAAAATGCGATGCGCTTAGGTGCTAAGGGTATCAAAATCCAAATCAGCGGACGCTTAGGTGGTGCAGAAATCGCTCGTACTGAATGGTACCGCGAAGGACGTGTGCCTCTACACACTCTGCGTGCTGATATCGATTATGCCCACTATGAAGCCCTAACAACATACGGCATCTTGGGTGTTAAAGTTTGGATCTTCAAAGGCGAGGTGATTGGTGGTATTCGTGAAGACGAAAAGCCAGCCAAAAAGCCAGCCTCTAAGAAGAAAGCGGCTAAGTAAGGAGTACGCAAATGTTACAACCAAAGCGTACGAAGTTTCGTAAGCAAATGAAGGGCCGTAATCGCGGTCTAGCGATTCGCGGCTCTAAAGTCAGTTTCGGTGAATATGCTTTAAAATCGACTGGTCGTGGCCGAATTACTGCTCGCCAAATTGAGGCAGCACGTCGTGCAATGACTCGTCATATCAAGCGTGGCGGTAAAATCTGGATTCGTATTTTCCCAGACAAGCCAATCACCCAAAAGCCCTTGGAAGTACGTCAAGGTAAAGGTAAAGGTAGCGTTGAATACTGGGTTTGTCAGATTCAGCCAGGTCGTGTGCTCTACGAAATGGAAGGTGTTTCTGAAGAATTAGCACGCGAAGCGTTTGCGCTTGCGGCAGCTAAGCTACCTGTAGAAACAACTTTCGTGAAACGGACGGTGATGTAATGAAAGCAACTGAATTACGCGAAAAATCCGTCGAAGAGCTGAACGTGCAGCTATTAGCGCTGCTACATGACCAGTTCAACTATCGGATGCAAAAAGCGACTGGACAACTGGGGCAGACTCACTTGCTCAAACAAGTCCGCCGTGACATTGCCCGTGTTAAAACTGTGCTGAATGAAAAAGCAGGTAAGTAAGATGGCAGACACAGAAAAGAATGTGCGGACACTAAACGGTCGAGTAGTCAGTAACAAAATGGATAAAACCGTTACTGTATTGCTAGAGCGCAAGGTAAAGCACCCTATATACGGTAAGTATGTGAAACGCTCAACTAAGTTGCATGCGCATGATGAACGCAACGAATGCCAAATTGGTGATTGGGTAACCATCAAGGAAACCAGACCACTATCAAAGCACAAAACCTTTGAGTTGGTTTCTATTGATGAACGAGCTACACAAGTTTAACTGTAGTTCTTGGCCTCAAAGTAAACCTAGTTGAGGTGGGAGAAGAAAGATGATTCAGACTGAAACCGTACTTGACGTTGCTGATAACAGCGGTGCGCGTCGAGTGATGTGTATAAAGGTATTAGGCGGCTCACACCGTCGCTACGCTAGTGTTGGCGATATTATCAAAGTAACAGTTAAAGAAGCTATTCCGCGTGGCAAGGTCAAAAAAGGCCAAGTCATGAATGCGGTGGTTGTTCGTACAAGAAAAGGCGTTCGTCGTCAGGATGGATCAGTGATTCGTTTTGATGGTAATGCTGCGGTATTGCTAAACAACCAGAATCAGCCAATCGGCACCCGCATTTTCGGGCCTGTTACTCGTGAGCTGCGCTCAGAGCAGTTTATGAAAATTATTTCTTTGGCACCTGAAGTGCTATAGAGAGGGCTGGAGAATGCACAAAATTAAACGTGGTGACGAAGTCATCGTTATTACCGGCAAAGATAAAGGTAAAACGGGCAAAGTTGTAAAAGTACAACAAGATGGTCGTTTTATTATTTCAGGCATCAACATGGTTAAACGCCATGTGAAGCCTAATCCAATGCTGGGTAAGCCTGGTGGTATTGTAGAAAAAGAAGCACCTATTCAGGCTTCTAATGTTGCAATTTACAATGCTGAAACTAAAAAAGCTGATCGTGTTGGCTTTGAAGGCGCTGGTAAAGAAAAAAAGCGTATCTTCAAGTCTACCGGTAAGCCAGTTGATGCATAGGGCTAGCAGGTAACGACGATGACAAATTTGTTAGAAAAATACCGCAGTGAAATTGCCCCCAAGCTTAAAGAAGAGCTTGGGTACAGCAATATTAATGAAGTGCCAAGCATTACCAAAATCACCTTAAATATGGGTGTTGGTGAAGCAGTTGGTGATAAAAAAGTAATCCAAAATGCATTGGCAGACCTGGAAAAAATCGCTGGTCAAAAGCCAATTGTAACCCGTGCTCGTAAGTCAGTTGCTGGCTTTAAAATTCGTCAAGGCTGGCCAATCGGTGTGAAAGTAACTCTGCGCCGTGATCGGATGTATGAGTTCTTGGATCGCTTGGTATCAATGGCACTACCCCGTGTCCGCGACTTCCGTGGGTTAAACCCAAAATCGTTTGATGGTCGTGGTAATTACAGTATGGGTGTGAAAGAGCAAATTATCTTCCCAGAAATCGATTACGACAAAATCGATGTACTTCGTGGGTTGGATATTACGCTAACTACCACCGCTAAAACTGACGAAGAAGGGCACGCTTTATTAAAAGCGTTCAATTTCCCTTTTAAGAGTTAGGGTAGGGTTATGGCAAAAATCGGAATGAAACAGCGCGAATTAAAGCGCCAGAAGACAGTCCAAAAGTTCGCTGAAAAGCGCGCTAAGCTTAAAGCAATTTTAGCTGATATTAATGCATCAGAAGAAGAAAAGTGGGAAGCCCAAGTGGCTTTTCAAAAGCTTCCTCGTGATGCTAGCCCAAGCCGACTACGCAACCGTTGTCGTGTAACAGGGCGTCCTCATGGCTACTATCGTAAATTTGGCTTAAGCCGGATTAAATTACGTGAAGCAGCGATGCGTGGAGATATTCCTGGCTTAGTGAAAGCGAGCTGGTAGCTAAAATTCTGAGGAGAATTTAGAAATGAGTATGCAGGACCCGTTAGCTGATATGCTAACTCGCATCCGTAATGCCCAAATGGCAGAAAAAACTTCTGTCAGTATGCCTTCCTCTAAGGTAAAAGTGGCTGTTGCCAGTGTACTGAAAGAAGAAGGTTATATTGAAAACTATCAGGTAGAAGGCGATGCCAAGCCTGTACTGAGCATCGAGCTCAAGTACTTCCAAGGCAAGCCTGTTATCGAAGAATTGAAGCGTGTTAGCCGTCCTGGATTACGTGCTTATGCAGGTAAAGAAGAGCTGCCAAAAGTGAATGGTGGTTTAGGGATTGCTATCGTATCTACTAATAAAGGCGTCATGACCGACCGTGCAGCCCGTGCTGCTGGTGTTGGTGGTGAAATTCTCTGCACAGTATTCTAGGAGGGTTTGATATGTCTCGTATTGCAAAAAGCCCTGTTGAACTTCCTAGTGGTGTAGAAGCTAGCCTTGCTGGTGGACAAATCACTATTAAAGGTAGTAAAGGCAGTCTTTCTCTGGGCTTGGCTTCATGTGTAGAAGTTGCTCAAGAAGAGAATGTTTTAACATTTGCTGCTAAAAATGGTGCAAAACACTCTCGTGCTATGGCTGGTACCACTCGTGCTTTAGTTAGCAACATGGTAACTGGTGTAAATAGTGGTTTTGAGAAAAAACTGCAGTTGATTGGTGTTGGTTACCGGGCACAAGCTAAAGGTAAATCTATCAACCTTACCTTAGGCTTCTCTCATCCAGTTGATTACGAATTGCCGGAAGGTATTTCTGCAGAAACACCAAGCCAAACTGAAATCGTTATCAGAGGTATCGATAAGCAGTTAGTTGGCCAGGTAGCAGCAGAAATTCGTGATTTCCGTCCACCTGAGCCTTATAAAGGTAAAGGGATTCGTTACGCGGATGAACATGTTCGCCGTAAAGAAGCTAAGAAAAAGTAAGGTAGGGCACTGATATGTCTAAAAGAGATTCTCGGTTACGCCGTGCCCGCAGCACTCGCTCAAAAATTCGCGAGCTCGGTAAAACCCGTTTGTGTGTACACCGTACACCTCGTCACATTTACGCTCAGGTTATTGCAGCAGATGGCAGCCAAGTGTTAGCTAGCGCCTCAACGCTGGATAAACAATTGCGCGATGATAAAACTGGCAACGTTGAAGCGGCTAAGAAAGTAGGTGCGCTGATTGCTGAGCGTGCCAAAGCAGCTGGCGTTACAGATGTAGCGTTCGATCGCTCTGGCTTTCAATTCCATGGTCGTGTGAAAGCATTAGCTGATGCTGCACGCGAAGGTGGCTTAGAGTTCTAAAGGTACTGAACTATGGCAAATAATGATCGTAAGAGCGACGAAGGTTACATTGAAAAGTTAGTTCAAGTTAACCGTGTTGCAAAAGTTGTTAAAGGTGGTCGTATTTTTGGTTTTACTGCACTAACAGTTGTTGGTGATGGTAAAGGCAAAGTAGGTTTTGGTCGTGGTAAAGCGCGTGAAGTGCCAATTGCTATTCAAAAAGCAATGGAAGCTGCTCGTCGTAACATGATTCAAGTCGACTTGAATGGAACAACTCTCCAGTATCCAGTTAAAGCACGTCATGGTGCTTCCAAAGTGTTCATGCAGCCAGCCTCTGAAGGTACTGGTGTAATTGCCGGTGGTGCAATGCGTGCAGTTTTGGAAGTAACTGGCGTACAAAACGTATTGGCTAAGTGCTATGGCTCTACTAATCCTGTGAACGTAGTTCAAGCAACTTTTAAAGGCTTGAAAGAAATGCGTTCGCCTGAAGATGTAGCGACTAAGCGTGGCAAGTCGGTAGAAGATATTCTGGGATAAGACAATGGCAGCAGCGAAACGAATTAAAGTAACGCTTGTCCGTAGCAGTAGCGGCCGTCTTGCCAGCCATAAAGCCTGTGTATCAGGCTTAGGCTTAAAGCGCATCGGCCATACTGTTGAAGTGGAAGATACCCCTTCAGTACGCGGCATGATTAATAAAGTATCCTATCTGGTTAAAGTGGAAGGAGAATAACCATGCGTTTGAATTCTCTTGGTTCTGCTCCGGGTAGCCGTCCAGCAGGTAAACGTGTTGGACGCGGGATTGGTAGCGGCTTGGGTAAAACCGGTGGTCGCGGTCACAAAGGTCAGAAGTCTCGCTCAGGTGGATCTGTTAAGCCAGGATTTGAAGGCGGTCAGCAGCCATTACAGCGTCGTCTACCTAAGTATGGCTTTACCTCTCGTCTGGCTCGGATTACTGCAGAGATTCGCTTAAATGAATTAGCTAAGGTCAATAGTGAAATTATTGATTTACAAGCACTTCGTGAGGCGAATATTATCAATGCCAGCATTCAACGTGCTAAAGTCATTCTTTCAGGCGAGCTATCTAAGGCTATTACCTTAAAAGGTATTACTGCCACTAAAGGCGCTCGTGCTGCAATTGAAGCTGCTGGTGGTAAAGTCGAGGACTAAATGGCTAAGAAAGGATCATTACCCGTAGGTAATCAAAGTGGGCTGACCGAGCTTTGGTCTCGGCTTCGCTTTGTGTTTTTGGCGATTATCGTTTATCGCATCGGTGCACATATTCCAGTTCCTGGAATAAATCCTGACGCGCTGGCGAATTTATTCGACCAAAATCAGGGAACCATCCTTGGCCTTTTTAATATGTTTTCGGGTGGTGCTCTAGAGCGGATGTCCGTATTGGCTCTAGGCATCATGCCGTATATTTCAGCTTCCATCATAATGCAGTTGATGACTGTTGTTAGTCCTCAGCTTGAGCAGTTGAAAAAAGAAGGCGAAGCCGGCCGACGTAAAATAAGTCAGTATACGCGCTATGGCACTGTATTATTGGCTTTAGTACAAGGCTTTGGTATTACCGTTAGCTTAGCTAATCAAGGTATCGCCTATGATACTGGTCCCAGCTTTTATTTTGTTGCTGTTACTACCTTCGTTACTGGTGCTGTTTTTCTAATGTGGTTAGGAGAGCAGGTAACAGAACGAGGAATTGGTAATGGTATTTCTATCTTAATATTTGCGGGGATAGTAGCTGGATTACCGAGTGCAATAGGGCAGTTGTTTGAGTCTTCTAGTGAGCGAGACGCAAGAGCTGTATTAAAGATTTTAGCAGTCGCAATTATTGCTATTTCTGTTATTGCATTTGTGGTGTTTATTGAGCGTGGTCAACGTAGAATTACGGTGAATTACGCAAAACGCCAGCAAGGTAGAAAAGTATTTGCTGCACAATCAAGTCATTTACCCTTGAAAGTAAACATGGCAGGGGTAATACCTGCTATCTTTGCTAGCAGTATATTGCTTTTCCCAGCATCAATTGCTCAATGGTTTGGTACTCCAGGCCAGCAAGGTGAAGAAAGCTGGGCGTTTAGTTGGCTAAATGATTTTGCGCAAGCAATTGGCCCTGGCCAGCCGCTGAATTTAATTTTATTTGCAGCGGGGATCATCTTCTTCTGTTTCTTCTATACGGCTCTTGTTTTCAATCCAAAAGAAGTGGCAGATAATTTGAAAAAATCAGGTGCTTATATTCCAGGTATTCGTCCTGGAGAACATTCAGCCAAGTATATTGATGGCGTGCTCACACGTTTGACTATGGTTGGTGCGATTTATATGGCGGCGGTTTGTTTACTGCCTCAATTTTTAAATGTTGCGTGGAATATCCCCTTCTATTTAGGTGGTACTTCACTCTTGATCGTAGTTGTGGTGGTGATGGATTTCATGTCACAAGTACAGTCACATTTAATGTCACACCAATACGAGTCATTGATGAAAAAATCTAATCTTAAGGGCTATGGTAGTGGAGGCTTAATTCGCTAACTAGCGAATTAATTATTCACAAACATTTACCCTGAGGGTTGATTTGGAGACAGTTATGAAAGTAAGAGCTTCTGTAAAGAAAATCTGTCGTAACTGTAAAGTCATTCGCCGAAATGGCTCTGTGCGAGTGATTTGCAGTGCCGAACCACGCCATAAACAGCGTCAAGGCTAAGGATACAGTTTTACTGATAATTACCGCCTGGCTAGCCAGTCTAGTCAGGCGGTTGATTTATTGATCAGTAATCAGTATGCTATTGCGCCTTCCGCTAATGGTGTAATTTAAGGTTGAGCATATTAAGTGCTCGTTCGAGGATGGAGTTAATTGAATGGCCCGTATAGCTGGCGTCAATATTCCAGATAACAAACATGCTGTTATCTCCCTCACCTATATTTTTGGTGTAGGAAAACCAACCGCTCAGAAAATCTGTGCAGCAACTGGTATTAATCCAGAGGCAAAAGTTAAAGATTTATCTGAAGAGCAGGTTGATCAGCTGCGTAGTGAAGTTGCCAAATATACAACAGAAGGTGACTTACGCCGTGCGGTTAGCATGAATATTAAGCGTTTGATGGATTTGGGTTGCTACCGTGGTTTACGCCACCGTCGTAGTTTACCTGTACGTGGACAGCGTTCTAAAACTAACGCTCGTACCCGTAAAGGTCCACGCAAGCCAATTCGTAAATAATCGCTGCAAACAGAATTTTTAATCTGTAGCAGTCGCAATTACAGGAAAGTTCTAATATGGCAAAGCCAGGTACTCGTTCACGTAAAAAAGTGAAAAAGACCGTGGTGGATGGCATTGCTCACATCCATGCGTCTTTTAACAATACAATCGTGACAATTACCGATCGTCAGGGCAATGCATTAGCTTGGGCAACTGCGGGTGGCTCCGGCTTCCGTGGTTCTCGTAAAAGCACACCTTTTGCTGCTCAGGTTGCAGCAGAAAGAGCTGGTAATGCAGCCTCTGAATACGGTCTGAAGAATTTAGATGTGTGTGTCAAAGGCCCAGGACCAGGACGTGAGTCTGCCGTTCGTGCATTAAATGCATGTGGCTATAAGATTACTAACATCGTAGACGTGACACCGATTCCACACAACGGTTGTCGTCCACCTAAGAAACGTCGTGTTTAATGGGGAGACAGTAAATGGCTAGATATTTAGGTCCAAAGTGTAAGCTGTCTCGTCGTGAAGGTACCGACTTATTTCTGAAAAGTGGCGTACGTCCTCACGACTCAAAGTGCAGAGCTGAATCAGCTCCTGGTCAACATGGTCAGCGTCGCGGTCGTCTTTCAGACTATGGTTTACAGTTACGGGAAAAGCAAAAAGTACGTAGAATGTACGGTTTGCTGGAAAAACAGTTCCGTAGCTACTATAAAGAAGCTGACCGCCGCAAAGGCGCCACAGGCGTAAACCTGCTGCAGATGCTTGAGTCTCGCTTAGATAATGTCGTATATCGGATGGGCTTTGGCTCCACCCGTGCTGAAGCGAGACAGCTGGTTAGTCATAAAGCTATTCTGGTTAATGGTAAGGCAGTAAATATTCCTTCTTACCAAGTAAAACCAGGTGACGTTATTGCTATTCGTGAAAAAGCGAAAAACCAGTTGCGTATTAATGCCGCACTTGAATTAGCAGCTCAGCGTGGTTTGGTTGAGTGGGTTGAGGTGGACACTAAGAAAAAAGAAGGTGTGTTCAAAGCTCAGCCTGAACGGAGTGAATTATCAGCAGACATCAATGAAAGCTTGATTGTTGAGCTGTACTCCAAGTAAAGGATAGGCATCAGGGTTAAGTAGGGTATTACATCCATGCAGAGTTCAGTAACTGAATTTCTCACACCACGTCATATTGACGTACAAGAAATCAGCGCTACCCGCGCAAAAGTAACTCTGGAGCCATTAGAGCGTGGCTTTGGACATACTTTGGGTAATGCGCTTCGTCGAATCTTGCTTTCTTCAATGCCCGGTTGTGCAGTGGTTGAAGCGGAAATCGAGGGTGTATTACACGAGTATAGTGCGATCGAAGGTGTCCAGGAGGATGTGATTGAGATCCTGCTGAACCTAAAAGGCCTAGCTGTAAAAATGCATGGTCGCGATGAAGTGATTCTCTCTTTATCGAAAAAGGGTGCTGGAGCTGTCACTGCAGGTGATATCCAGCTTGATCACGATGTTGAAATCGTTAACCCAGACCATGTCATTGCCCACCTGAGTGATGCAGGTGAGCTTAATATGAAGCTCAAAGTTGCTCGTGGTCGTGGTTATGAGCCTGTTGATATGCGAATGGGCGACGAAGATGAAAGTCGCTCAATCGGTCGTTTACAACTAGATGCTACATATAGTCCGGTTTACCGTGTGTCTTATGTGGTTGAAAGTGCTCGGGTAGAGCAGCGCACAGACCTTGATAAGTTAGTGCTTGACTTAGAAACTGATGGAACATTAGATCCAGAAGAAGCTATTCGTCGAGCTGCAACTATTCTTCAGCAACAGCTGGCAGTTTTTGTTGACCTTGAAGGTGACAAAGAGCCTGAGCCAGAAGAAGAAGAGGATGAGATTGATCCAATTCTATTACGTCCTGTTGATGATTTGGAACTCACTGTTCGTAGTGCAAACTGCTTGAAAGCAGAAAATATCTACTACATTGGTGACTTAATCCAACGTACTGAAGTTGAGTTGTTGAAAACGCCAAACTTGGGTAAAAAATCTTTAACTGAAATTAAAGATGTCCTTGCCTCAAGAGGCTTATCGTTGGGTATGCGTTTAGATAACTGGCCTCCTGCCAGTTTAAAAAATGACGATAAAGTATCAGCTTAAAGATTACGAGTAACCAAGCATCAAGTTTGGTTAAGGATTTTCGCAATGCGTCATCGTAAGAGTGGTAGAAAATTAAATCGTACCAGCTCTCACCGTCACGCCATGTTTCGTAACATGACGTGTTCGCTTGTAGAGCATGAGTTAATTAAAACAACTTTGCCAAAAGCTAAAGAGCTTCGCCGTGTAGCTGAGCCTTTAATTACTTTGGCAAAAGAAGATAGTGTTGCTAACCGTCGTTTGGCGTTTGATCGTCTAAGAAATAAAGCGACTGTTGGTAAGTTATTCAGTGAGCTTGGACCGCGCTTTTCTGAGCGCCCAGGCGGTTATATCCGCATTTTAAAGTGTGGTTACCGTCAGGGAGACCAAGCACCTATGGCTTATGTTGAGTTGGTAGATCGCCCTCAACCAGAGCTAGAAGAGGACGCTGAAGATTAAGCTTCTTGTGTAGGGTTGTTTAATCGAAGAAAAAGCCAGGCATTTGCCTGGCTTTTTTGTTTTTATAATGTCATTTTTTTACGGTATAAATTTGGTAATGCGTTATTGAAATCTTGAGCTAAACTCTTTGTTGATAATGGGGGTTACCCTTGTAACAGGTTTAATTCAAGATGTATAAACCTTATTTTAATCAGCGTTAGAGTGAGCTATGGAAAGCATAACTCTGGTGTGAAAGCAATAATAGATAATAAGTGCTATGGACATGGCATCTAATAACTTCAAGCCTAACTTTTTATCTGCGAAGCTGTTTATTGGTAGCTTACTGGTTGTGTCGACCGTTTCTGCTGAGTCAACAAACTCATCAAGAGGTTATGAAACCAGGCCATATAGTCATATTCAGTTTTTTAAGTCAGATAAAATTTCAGAGCAAGGTGTTGCTAAAGCCTTATATCAGACTCTGGATAATCCTTCAAAAGTATCAAGGCAGCTACTAACGGGCGCATTAGCAAAAGGGTTAGATAGTTTGGATATGTTGGAGCCAGTAGAAGATACTGTCAAATATGTTAAAGAAAATACTGAGTTTAACTTTGGGCAATGTGGAGAAGTGAAACTGCGAAAGCAGTTTAGAGCTGCTACCTGTATACAAGGATTTGGCTCGGTACAGCTAAAGTCAGACTATGATCTTGATGAAGTGGCAATTGAGTTTGAGTGGCACTTTTAGATAGGTCTTTAGAAGCATGGATTAGCTGGGTACTCATCAATAATATAAAAAGGAGGAGCATTGCCCTCCTTTTTATATATTACTTCAATGGTTCACCTTGCTGCTAAAGTGTGCTGATAATTTGACCTGCCGATAAGATTTTTTCGGGTTTACCATGATATGGTAATAACCCGAGTCAGGACTGTTTATTAAAATTTCTTCCTCATTGCCAGTCTGTTTCGATGCGTAGTCATAGTTATCTGTATTCGGCCAACCTGTTTGATTGAGGTATAAGTCGGCGTCACCTGTTCCCCCTGATAATTTAAGAGAGAACTTAGTTGCACAGTCTGGTACATAGATAAAAAACATTTGGCTATAGCTGCTAGTTAATGTCTTTGGTTTTGAGGTAATTAATTCGTCATTCCTGTCAGTTGATGTGTTGCCTTTACAGTTACTATTATCTCCATCTACTATTTTATCAAGCCAGTTATGGAAATCTGCATTAAAGCTGTATCGTAGCTGGTTAAGATAGTTATTGTAATTGCTGTAATCACCTTTTCTAAAATACACTAGCATCTGTTGCATTGTGTTTTGTTGATTTTCAAACATATAGCGAACAGCCAAGTAGCCCCAGCGGTAAATCCGGTTAACACCACTATTGTAGTTGTTGTAAAACAAGTCACTTAATTGATAGGCCTTAGTTTTTGCTAAGTCTAAAGCAGCTTGATAATCATCTCCATAAGCCATATATTCGCCGAGACCTTCTACCCACCATACCGTTGAATATAGTGGTAAGTCATTAAAACCACCCCACATATTAAAGCGTCCATCCAGATAGTGTGTATATTCATGCTCTAGATTCCAGATAATAGTTTGGTTTGGAGTTGATCTTTCGTAGGCAATAAAGCGTGCTTGATTATTTGGATCAGCTGGGTTGCCCTCTAAATACATTCCACCATTATCAGTGCTGATATCAAATAATGCTCCTGCATAGGTTTGATAATCCTTGCGGGTGTTAAATGTTACAACCTCAAGGGTTTCGTTATAGTCATCAGCAACTGGGTTGTAGTGTGTATTGAGCTTATTGTGAAATACAGCTTTATGTTGTTCTAGTTTATTACAAGTAATAGCCAAGTCTTGATTGGAGATATTCTGTGCTCGGATGACAATGCTCTTATCACACTGATGGCGAATTGGTAAGACAGCTGCAGCCAGTTTATCTTTGAAGTTACATACGTTGTAGTAGCTGCAGTTAGCTGGATCATAGTAACTAACCATTTCAGCCGCACCAATCCATAAAGCTGCACCGGAGCCAAGCATACTATAGTCATCAACAATACGTTTTACATTGCTTTGTACTTGCTTCTTAGAGTCTGTATTATATTGTAAGAACCTTGCCATTTCCCTTGTGGCATTAACCAATAAAAACTCATTATCTGTATCTAGAAGTTTTTCATTAGTTTTAATGAAATCACTTAAGGTATTTGCCATGCGAGGGTTGTCTTTAACCTTTTGCTGAAAGTCATTAAACTGGTGGCCTCTAAATAAAATGGTGAAAATACTATTAACTGCCGCTCTCATTCCCCAGTATTTTAGGTAATTATCATTAAAGCGGTAAAGTATAACGGCTAAAGTATCAAGATATTTGGCATTTAGCTCCGAGCTATCAATTAAAATGATAGCTTCACTCAAAACATCACCATGCTTCGCATTAATGTCTTTGAAATGTGAGTTGGCTATAAAGGTATCAAGAGCATAAGCAACTTGTTTTTTTAAGTTTTCTGAATAAGGATCAAGCTGATCTTGGAAGTTCCAGTTTGCATAATACCCAGCCCTTAAAAACAAAATAACTTGTAAAATATTATTCTGATTGTCTCCGCTATAATTGCTTGCCAAACTAACCATTTCGCTAGCTACAGCAAGCATTTGAGACTCAGTAAAAATGGCTTTTGTTTGCTGTAAATTGGCAGAAAAAAGTTGATTTACACAGTTGGTATTTGCAGATTTTATTTTATTAATCAAAATACTACCCTGAAGGTTTTCAAAATCACTGATTTTGCAGGTAGTGAATTGAAAGGGTGTATTATTGTAGAGTGAATGTTCAGAGAATGAGTTGAGTTTGTGAGGAGGTCGAAGGTTGGCAGTTAATTTTTTTGATGGTTGATGATCATTGGTTAGCTCAGCAACTGTTGATGGTGTTACTGCGTAGCTATGCATGGATGAAAATATAAAAAAGCTAATAAATAATTTATTGTTCATAATCGTTCGTCCCTGGGCTAAATTAAAATTTAAAAGTAATTTAAGAGCAGATAATTCTATACAAGAAAGACTGCCGCAAAAATAAACTTAAAATAGCTAGGATTTTAATAATAAAAGGAGCTTTGGTGTTGGTAAATTAATTTACGAAGAATGGGCCTGGAATTCTAGGTAAATAGTCATTACCAGTTGCTTAGAGTTATAATAAGCTCTTTATTTAAAATGCTAGCCTCAAATTATTTTGATTATAATGAGAGTGTTTTTTAGTAATTTATGTATATATGCTGTTTGTATATAAAACTCCTCCCTTTTTATTTGTCTTGTATTGGTAAGTCTAAATTATTGATTAAAGTCAACTGTTCGTCCAATAACCAATATATGATCTTTTCATAAGGCGTTCGTGTTATTCATGGTCTTATATCATATAAAGCTATGAACAGAGTGTAAGAGCTTGATAACTTCGTTTAGTAGCCACTTTGTGTTTTTTATTAATTAAGTCTGTGCTATAACGGCTTGAGTTATGTTGAAGTTATTGATTTGATTGGAGTATATTAAAGCAGTTGTAGTTTGATAAAGCATGCAAATTGATATGATCAATGGAGTGATCGGTGTAATGGAAGAACTCTACAATAAGCTTGATGTAATTGATCTAGAGGGTATTGCTGATATTGAAGCAAGAGTTGACTATAGCTGCAATACTCATAAATTAATGACTATTACTAGTAAAAAGTTAAAAGCTTTATATCCTTATTGGCATGAAATGCCGCGAGATCCGTATTTAGTTGGAGGGTATCGACAGCGCTGTCTTAGTCGCTTTCAGTACAGAAATAATAAGCTTTATGTATTGGAGCCATCTGTAGTATACCAAAGCAAAAAAAATAATCGGGTTTTTGGCGGCTTGTCCAGGCGATTTACACCACTAAAGCAGGAGTTAGTCTTCCATAACAGTTTTATTGCTCTTGTTAAACGATTTATTAGTCATTTGCCTGAATCACCAGTAGATAAAGTTATATGGGTACACCAAATCAGAATCAATGTATCGTCTGCATTGCCAGGTAAGCCTGTCCCTGAAGGTATTCATCGAGATGAACGATTATATGTAGGTATTGTCGTTGTCAACAAACAAGGGGTCTCAGGTGAGGAAACTCAGTTATTTAAAAGCAAAGATGAAGCTCCCATTTGGCAGCAAACCTTGGCAGTTAACCAAATGCTGATGTTTAATGATCAACTGCTTTATCACAATACAACGGATTTTTTAACGGTTGCTCCTCAAGGTGGCTATCGTGATATATTTATTTTGGCGCTAAGTGAGCTTGAGCAGGGTATACTATAGCATTGTAATATGTAAAGAGTGTAAAGACTAGCCGCTTGTTAGATATATAAATTATACTAGACGGATAGTCTTAATTTTATTCGGAGAATAAGACAGTATACATTTGTTCGTCTATTAATTGACTATAGGGAGTGACTGTTTCACGCTGCCACGGAATTCTACCTAAATACCATAGGCGCCAAAATGTTAAATTAGTAGAGGGGTTGCTCTTGAGTAACTCATTAAATGTTTCAATTTTTCCTAATTGGATAGAAAGTGATTCAGAAAATACTTCATGGACAAACTTAGAACAAAACTGTAGTTTAGAGTCATATTTAAACCCTAAGTGGTAAAGAATACCTAAACGCTTATTTATACTTGATTTTATACCGCTCAGCTGTTCTTCACTTAATGGTTGATTAAGACGGCGTATAGATAGTTGTGTACCAACAGTTCTGTTAATATATTTGTTTAAAGGTGTTTTTCTTGAGAAGGGTACAGCGCTTTCAGCAACAACCCATTGACCATTTTCAAATAGAGCAATACCTACATGAGAAACCCAAGTGTTTGTTGTTTTGGCAACTTGTTTATACAATGGACTTCTTATTGAAATAAATAATAAATCACCCTCTTTAATATTATTATTAACGATACTAATAAGCTCATCAATTGAGTTGTCTCGATAATGAATATGAGTTTCTTCATTCATTGCTAACACAGTTTAGATCCTCTTAATACAATTATTAGTTAAGAAGTGTTTGCTTGCTAAGAATTTTTGCATAATGGTGTTTCAAGCAACAGCTTTATTAGATAAGTATCACTATTTGCTACTTTTAGATGTGGTATTTGATCTGCTAAAGATACTTTCAACAGAAGACTCTATGAGGATGTTTGCTAGCTTGTGAACCCTAAAAGAACATAGCAATCCCTGACGGTGTTGTTACAGAGTTATTGCTCTTGAACTTTGTGATATAGCTTGATTGATTTCTTGATATTAATATAAAGGAGTGATTTTTTTGATTCGCTATATTAGTAATGGCTAAATATGATATTTGTATTTACAAAGTTTGTTTTTTTCTTTTTATTTGAGAATTAATTAATAACCTCTTGCACTGTGTATTCAACTATAGAATAGAATTAGTCCCAAAATTCAAAAAGATAGTTGTAGATGGCTTGATCAACTCAGGATAAAAGTAAACCATCTATCCCGCCGAATGATCATTAGGTATCCGACGGTATGTCCAGAAATATAATGAGTGAAAAATGTACAGGGAAATAAACTGAAAATAGTTTTTATAATTCTGGAAAGATTGTTAATTATCTGCGATTTGATTATTGAATAATATTTGCAGTTAAGAGAGGTGATATGAAAAAGAAAATCCTAATAGGGGTTTTACCACTTTTATCCTGTACAGTTGCTGCTGAATTGCCGCCACCGGTGAAAAATAACCATGTTCAAACTCATCATCAGCATAATACTCATCAAAAAAACTTGTCAGCTAGTGTAAGACCACCAATTTTAGGCACGAAAAACCCGATTAAAGCTAGTATGGAAATGTATGAACTAGCTAACTGTAAGACGAATGAGTTTCAAAACTTAAGAGGAGGTGCACTAGTTAGTAAAATAAAATCAGTGACAAGTAGCTGTATCAATCAGTTGTTCAGTGCCAGTTTAAGTCAAAGTAAAGCAATCTTCAGTGAAGATCAAATGTTTTCGGTTGCTAGTGAAGTTGAAAACTTATCTCGTAACTATCAAGGTAATAATAAAGATAAGCTTTTACAAGCAGTACTATTTTTACGGGCTGGTTACTATGCTCAATGGGGTTATCAGGATGATATAGCAAAATATTCCAGCCGTTTAAAACAGCAAATAGCCAGAGCAATCGATGCGTTCATCAATAATCGCAACTTTAATAATGTTTCTAATGAGCATGGTGAAGTATTAAGTGAAGTTGTAACGCTGATGGATAGTGCTGAGTTAAATGCTAAGTATTTAGAAACCTTACAGCATATGCTGGATAAATTTAATTATCAGTATACTAAATATCGGGATATGATTGTATCCATAAATAGTGTATTTACTGTGTTATTCCGAGGGCACCAGTTTGATGACTTTAAAACTAAGGTAAAAGAATTTCCGCAAATTGTCACATCATTAGATCGATTTACTAAGAATCAGGCTGATTTGTTGGGTACAGATAGCCAATATGTATTGGCTAACTCAGTGAGAGAGCTTGGGCGTTTTTTACAGTATGAAGGTACACTGAAAAGCCAGGCAAAGAAAGGTATTAAACGAATTTTAAGTCAGTATAATGAAACAGGTAAAGGAGCTGCACTATGGATGGGGGCAGCAGAGATGGCTGACTATTTTGATAAGAAGGACTGTGAAGAATATAATATTTGTGGCTTTAAAGATAGGGTTAAGAGCCGTGTTTTATCGATAAAGCATCAATGTAATGATGCTATTTCAATTCGTGCCCAGCAACTGTCAGCAAAAGAGTTAGCGGGAATATGTCAAACCTTAGCAAAACAAGCCACTTATTTTCATAATAAGCTAAGCACGAATTATACACCAGTTGCAGATGATAATAACGACAATATAGAAGTGGTAGCTTTCAATTCAAAGGATGATTATTCCACTTATGCCGGTGTATTATTTAACATGGATACTAACAATGGTGGTATGTATTTAGAAGGCGACCCATCTAAACCTAACAACCAAGCTCGCTTTATTGCCTATGAACAAGACGATGAGGTGTGGAATTTACGCCACGAATTTGTGCATTATCTGGATGGTCGTTTTGATATGAAGGGAGGCTTTAATGATTACCCATTATCATCAACGGTTTGGTGGATAGAAGGTTTAGGCGAGTATGTTGCTAAAAAAGATGTTAACCCTGAAGCTATTCGTCTTGCTAAAACCAAAGCATTTCATTTAGGTGAAATATTCGCTAATGACTATAGCAAAGGTGTTGATCGGATTTATCGATGGGGCTATTTAGCTGTTCGCTTTATGCATGAAAAGCACAGCAATGATGTATATAAAATGACGTCATATTTCCGCAAAGGCGAATATAAGGCCTATGAAGAATACTTAAATAGTATGCGAAATAATTATAATCAGGAGTTTCATCGCTGGTTGGATGAAGTGAAAGATGGTACACCAGATCCGAAGCCAGATCCGAAGCCAGATCCGAAGCCAGATCCGAAGCCAGATCCGAAGCCAGATCCGAAGCCAGATCCGAAGCCAGATCCGAAGCCAGATCCGAAGCCAGATCCGAAGCCAGATCCGAAGCCAGATCCGAAGCCAGATCCGAAGCCAGATCCAAAGCCTAACCCAAAACCAGATGGTAACTGTAAAGGAAATACGTCTACTGATAGAAGTGATGAAATATTACTTGATCAGGCTAAGCAAGGGTTATCAGGTAATGGCAATGAATATTATTTTGTTTATGTACCTGACTGTGCTAAGCAGCTAACAGTGAAGTTGTCCGGTGGTGAAGGTAATGCCAATCTTTATTTGAAAAAAGATGACTGGCCAAGTGCTACTGAGTATGACCAGATGTCGAATCAGTCGGGTAATGCTGAGCAGGTTGCTTTACAAGCACCAGATGCAGGCTATTACCATATAATGGTTGAGGCAGCACAGGCCTATTCAGGGCTCTCTTTAAGGGCAAGCTTAAATAATGGCTCTGATACGAATACACCTAATCCGCCAAAGGACTGCGAAGCAAGTACAAGTGGTCGAGAAGATGAGTTGGATGGTTGTACACCTAAAGTAATTTCAGGGGCAACACCTGCTTATTATTATATTTATGTGCCTACAGGTACTAAGCAACTGCAATTAATAACATCTGGTGGTGACGGTAATGTAGATATCTATGCTAATAATGAAGGGTGGCCAACCGATTCTGAACATCATTATTCATCGGCTAATAATGGTACTACAGAGCAAATTTTAATAGAGGCACCAAAGGAAAATCATTATTATCATATTCTAGTACAACCCAAAACTAGTTATAAAAATGTAACTATCAGGGCTAAACTAGAAAAATAAGTTGTTAATACACAATTGGTATCCTATAGATGGCAGGTCAGGTTATTCAACTTGACCTGCCATTATTTGTCATATTTTGTGCAATGCTGAATCGGTTTTGATAGTAAGCTACCTGACTGTTTTTAAAACTATTTGCTACATTAATAGCAGGCTAATTACTAAATGCTATTGCTTCTTCACTTAGTATATTCCTTTCTTACTCTTTACCATAATCACCATAAATTTTTTATCATACAGTAAGAACATCTATATTTAAAAATATTGAATACCTGTCCTTTGAGTAAACTTTACTGTGTTTGCCATAAACAGTGAGTTGTAATTGAGATATTAATATGGGAAAGGGAACAAAGTTAAAATTTAAAGTTGCAAAAGTAGAAGAGGCTCAGAGTGAAAGCAAACTTAAACCTTGGAAAATATTGCTAGTCGACGATGATGAAGATGTGCATATTGCAACAAAAATTGCTTTAGGCGGCTTAGTATATAAACAGCGCAGTCTATTATTTATTAGTGCATATACAGCTGAAGAAGCTAAAAAGAAAGTTGAAGAGCATCCTGATATTGCTTTAGCTTTTGTTGATGTTGTAATGGAAACAGAAAGTGCAGGACTTGATTTTGTTGAATGGCTACGCAAGGTACACCAAACCAAAGACATTCGTGTTGTATTAAGGACTGGTCAGCCAGGTCAAGCGCCTGAGAAAAATATTGTTTTAGATTATGGTATTAATGACTACAAGGATAAGTCAGAACTGACCGCTGAAAGACTATTGACATCTACTATAACTGGGCTTCGTGGGTATGATGACATAATGGCAATCAAAAAATTGCTTGCTATTATGGATTGGAATCAAAAGGCTATAGTTTATGCTATGGCTACTTTATGTGAAAGTCGTGACCATCAGTTAGGTTCCCATGTGCAACGAGTGGCTGCAATGAGCAAAGCAATTGCACAAAAGTTGATGGAAATGAGCGCAGAAAATGTAGATGAACATTTTATTGAGTTAGTTGAACTTGCTGCCACCCTTCATGATACAGGTAAAATTGCAATTCCTGACTCTATATTAAATGCACAACGCTCGTTGACAGTTGAAGAGTTTGAAATCGTCAAGACCCACTCAGTGGTGGGATACCAGACCTTAGATGATGCTAGTCATTTTGTGAAAGAGATTGGGCTATTAGGTATGGCCAAGGAGATTGCCCTCTATCATCATGAGCATTGGGATGGCAATGGCTATCCAGATGGATTAACAGGAAAGGCAATTCCGTTACCAGCGAGAATAGTTGCAGTGGCTGATGTATTTGATGCTTTAAGAGCTCAGCGTCCTTATAAACCCCCTTGGCCATTTCAAAGAGCACTCATTAAAGTGAATGAAGAAAGCGGCTCTCATTTTGATCCAATAGTCGTCCGAGCATTCATGGAAGTTGCTGCAGATGTTGACTCCAAACAAATTTATGAAACCTTTAATTAAGTAAATAACAGGTCTAATGCCCCAGCTTACGGTTATTGATCAAATATGGATGCTTATTTGCGCTGCACTTGTTTTTACTATGCAGTTGGGGTTTACTTCGCTTGAAGCTGGTATTACTCGATCAAAAAATACTATTAATGTCGCCATGAAAAACGCGACTGATTTAGTAATATCTGTTGCTGCATTTTGGTTAGTTGGCTACAGCCTGATGTATGGAAATAGTTTTTATGGTTTAGTAGGGCTTGATACATTTGCCTTATATGAGTATGGCAGCTCCAGTGAAATAATTATATTTTTCTTTCAAGCAATGTTCTGTGCTACAGCTGTTACTTTAATGTCAGGAGCAGTGGCTGAGCGCCTTAGATATCGTGGTTTTATTTTTATTGCCATGATCGTTTCATTAGTAATCTATCCTCTATTTGGTCACTGGGCATGGCATATTAATGAAAATTCGCAACAAGGCTGGTTGGCAGCACTGGGTTTTTATGATTATGCTGGTTCAACTGTTGTGCATAGTTTGGGAGGATGGGTTGCACTAGCTGCGGTCATCGTAATTGGGCCTAGGCAACAACGCTTTAATAAAAGTGGAGAAGTTAACCAGTTTTCTTCTCATAATTTAGCTATCTCCCTATTGGGTACATTATTGCTGTGGCTAGGTTGGTTTGGCTTCAATGGGGGAAGTAATTTTACTTTTAATGAGCAGTCAGTTATTGCTGTGGCAAATACATTATTGGGTGGAACAGCGGGTGGTTGTGCTGTTTTGTCTAGTTTATTAAAAAATAAAAATGTAAAAATACACCCAACTATGCTGTTAAATGGTTGTTTAGCAGGATTGGTTTCAGTAACGGCAGGTGCCAATGTACTATCGAGCTGGGGAGCTATTTTTATGGGTGGGATTGGCGGTTATGTCATGATATCCGTCAGTCATTTATTAGTACATATGAAAATTGATGATGCAGTGGATGCTATTGCTGTTCATTTGGGGGCTGGTTGCTGGGGAACATTAGGGTTAGTGTTGATAAGCCCTTTTCAGCCTGCGTTGGCTCATTGGGATACTTTGGAACAGTTTGTAATACAGTGTATAGGCGTTATTGCCTGCGGTATATGGGCATTTGGTGTTTCATTTCTGGCATTGCATGCTATTAATCGATTTACTCCATTAAGGGTAACACCAGTGGCAGAGCGGATGGGGTTGAATATTACTGAACATGGGGCGCCAACAGAGTTGCATGATTTTATGGAATTTCTGCACCAGCAGACTATTCATGAAGACTTATCGTTACGAGCTAATATTGATCCATTTTCAGAGGTTGGTGTTATTGCAGAAAAATACAATCAAGTGTTAGATAAGCTACAGCAAACAGTCACTCAAAGTAATATCATATTACATACTGTGGCGGATCCAATAATAGCCTTTAAACCTGATGATTTAACAGTTGTATCGGTTAATAAAGCGACTAAGCGGCTATTTGGTTATAGTGCAGAAGAAATACTTAATAAACCAATTACTCAGTTAGTTGCTGCAGAAAAAATTAATACTTTGCTTAAGCGCCAGCTAAATACAAAATATGAAGAAATAGAAGGTAGACGAGCTGATGGTAAAAAGTTGTTGTTAGAAGTCAGTCTAGCCAAAACAGCTTTAACTCAAAATAACTATTATACACTCATTTTAAAAGATATTTCAGAACGTAAAGAGCAAGAGTTAAAAGTATTGAATGCTAAACAGCAGGCAGAAAATGCCTTAGAAAAATTGCAAAGCATGCAAAACCATTTAGTACAAACGGAAAAACTGGCAGCATTGGGTCAATTAGTAGCAGGGATTGCTCATGAAGTTAATACTCCATTGGGTATTGCGGTTACAACTGCAAGCCATATTAATGGAGAAATAAATCAGATTATTTCTAATTATAGTAGTGGCGAACTGACAGAAGAAACGTTTAATGAAGGACTAAATAAAATACAAGAGTCAGTTCAACTGTTATTAAAAAATGCAAATAGAGCCTCGCAACTTATTCGTAGCTTTAAAACAGTTGCTGTTGATCAAACTAATGCAGAAAGGAGAGTATTCAAGTTGCAATCCTATCTTGAGGATATACTAGATAGCTTAAAACCTAACTTTAGAAAAACCAATATAATAGCAACTGTTCAATGTGATGATGCTATAGAATTGGATAGTTATCCAGGGTTACTGGCTCAAATTATTACAAATTTATTAATGAACTCTCTAATACATGGTTTTGAGCCTAAGCAGCATGGAAAGATTATACTAGAAGTAAATAGAAAAGGCGCAACACATATAACTTTATTATATAAAGATAATGGTAAAGGAATTGCCTTAGATATAATACCGCATATTTATGAGCCATTTTATACTACCCGACGAGGAAAAGGTGGTAGCGGATTAGGCTTGCATATAGTACATAACTTGGTGGTTGGCCCATTAGGTGGGCAAATAGAAACCTTAACTCCTGACCAGGGAGCGGCATTTTTAATCACGTTACCTATGCATGCGCCTTAAATTAATTTTTTATGATATATTTTTTAAATAAGTAAGTCATCAAACAAGATTTTATGTCAAACAATTGAACGCCTCGCTCTTGAAAAAATTAATATCATATGTTGATGTATTGTAAAAACTATTGACCTTGATTGAAATAATGTGTACTTATAAGGCTATTACATTATAGTTTTAAATATTGAATACGCTTTAAATCATAAAATGTACATATCATCTAAATTAGTAGGGGGTGAATTGTTTGGTGTGGCGTTTGTCGGTTGATAAGTGATTTATACTCTTCGCGAATGATTTTTAGGCTTTGTTACCATCGCTCTTGACCGCCAGGGATTGGTGAAAATGCAGTTAATGCAGGAGCAATTAACTGTCACCCCAGTCATTTAGTTTATCTAAACTCCTGGGGCTTCATCGCTCGGTGGCCTCGCCTAAATAATCCTTCGCTGTGAGTATATACCACTTTATCTTTACACCTAAAAATGATTCATGATGGGTATACTGTTTATAAAAATAAAATTTCGTTGTCTTTGTGAGATTTGATGACTGACTTGTCATTATATAACTCACTATTCAGGTTATTCTAATTAATATCTTTCTACTGTAAATATTGTGTAAAAAAAATTATAAAAATATAAGTATTCATTAATAGCTTGCATAAGACTGGATGGTTATCTGTTTTATATGAAAAAGTGATATATCCAGTAGTGCTGCTGTCAGCTAAGGGTGATGCTGACTTTATATAATCCAGCTAAGGACTTAAAAAATAAGGTGTAAGCCATGAAAAATAAAATGATTAGTCCGTCGAAAAAATGGGTTGCCAGTCTAGCCTTAATAGCAACCTTTCCTGTAGTGTCAGCAAGTTATTCCAATGATTTGCCTGGGTACTTGATTTCTCAAAAACAAGTAGGGCTTATTTCGTATCCAAGTGAAACAGCTAGTCAATTAATGGCTAGTCAAAATTGGGGGTGGCAGTCTGTTTATGCTGATACTGATTTATCGGAAGTGAATTTAGTTATTATTAATTTAGCTGAATATACGAATAGTGATGCAGTAAATATTGCTAAACAGGCTTTTAGAAAGGAAAAAATCCTTATTTTAGATAGCTCTCAAGCAGCTAACTCTGACCAAGTTGCAGAAATTACGTCACAAATTATAGGAATCGGTTTAACTGACCCTATTGTGATTGTTAGGAAGAACAAAAATAGCCCAGAATATAAGTCATTATCTGTTAGTGCCGAGTTAACAGAAGAAGAAATTCAAACACGTTTGATTGAAGAAACAAAAGCGATTATTAAAGAGTGGGATACAAGGGGGCTTCACTCTTCTAGTTCATCTAAGTCCTCACGTGTCCGCCGCTCTGCTGCTTCATATTCATCTCGTTCTTCAAGTTCAACGCCTTATCGACCAGAGGTAACTATTCCATTGGAATTTAGGCATATAGGCTTCAAGTGTCGTGTTGGTAAAGAATTTGATGGCAATGGGTGGTCCAATAGTGCTAATTGGAATGGCACGATTGAGGACGCCTGTAATGGTGAGGCGAGTGTTTCATTATTTTATAATTTAGATTTTATCCGCTCAGTTCCATTTAATGGTGGCGGAGATCAAAATGCAGATAATGCTAAGTATGTGCGTGTTACATTAAATCCCGGTGGTGGTGAAACAGGTGGTTCTGCCAGTGGTGGTGCAGGGTGGCATCTTGTTGATAAGCCCTCTCACAAGCATACTTGGTTTGAAAGTTGGACTAACCGACTAACTTGGTTTGGTCCTATTGCGATGGATTATGCGGTTGAAATTACCACCAATGACTCAGATGTCCACTTGTTCAATACTATTCCCAATAATAAACCTAAAGAGAGTGAAATTCGTGAAGTGTCGGGTTTTACCGTGGGAGTTGAAGCGGGTGGCAAGGCTGAAGTAGGAGAAAAAGGGCCAACCGTAGGGGTTGAAGCTAAGGGAAGCTTTAGTTACAACAGTCAGCGCTGGGTCACTTATAAGGCTCACGAATATACTGTTGAAAATCATTCTAGAGCAGGGGCTCAAGACCGTGCGAAATGGCTGTGGGATCGGAAATTCAGTGAAGACAGCAAAAACTGGCGTACTAATGATACTTGTGCGCTATGGTGTAGTGACTGGTTTTTTAAAGATACTGCCTTCAGTGCGGCCTCTTACGCTAATTATAAGCCAGGCTTTAGCGCCACATTTCAGGCTCCATCCAATAAGTCAGGAGAATCTACTTTTACTATCAGCAATAAAGTCACTGTGGCTGCATTAGGTGGACGAGTGCAGTATATGATTTGGTACCAAGGCTATACTCCGTGGTCATACAATGGCACCACTTATACCTTTAATAAAAATTTCCGAGTTAATTGGGATGCGCCAGTATTTGAGCCAGAAGTGAATGTTTCAATAGAAGCATTTCGCAAAGATAGCCCACAAGGGATTTGTTTAGATGTTGAGGGCAACTCAATTGCAGAGGGTGCTAGCGTGATTGGCTACAGCTGCCAGTATAGCAATAATCAACTGTGGGGGCTGGATAATTACCAGCGCTATAGATCTCGTGTGGCTAAAAATCGCTGCCTAACTGCTGAAAGTGATAATGCCGTTACGGTACGTAATTGTACCTCTGCAGCTAATCAAAAATGGCGCTGGGAAGGTGATTACCTAGTTAATGAATTAGGGAAATATTTAGGTATAGTTAATGGTGAAGTGAAAATGACAAATAATGCTGATGATTATCGTGATTGGCGCAATTATGTAAGGAATATTGAAGCAGATAAAATATTGACTGTTTTAAATTAAAATATATTTTATAAATTATGGAGTAACTTGGAAGTATTTTTATGAGTTGCTCTATATCATGATTGTTCGAAATTTATACGTGATTCCTTGTTGGCTGTTAATGCAACTCAAAATGAGAGCTGAGAGCAAACTCATTACTGTGCAAAAAATACTCGACGCTTAAGTGAAGATAGCGTATTATTGCCGCCTTGTATTTGCACAGTAGTGTAGTTGGTGAAGTAGTCTAGTTAGGTGTTGTAATCATGTTGTTTGCAGTAGACAAGGCTTTTTGTATAAGCATAAAAGAAAGAACAGATAGGCAAAAAATTGCAAAGGAAAACCTTGCTAAGTTAGAAACATCCTTAGAGTTTTGGCTAGTCGATAAAGACGTCGAAAACCCTGAGAGGGGCTGCTATAACTCTCATCGTGATATTGCAAAATATGCGCTAGAAAATAATTATGAGAGAGTTTTAATTTTTGAAGATGATGTAATGTTTCATCGGATTCCTAGTGCTAGAGAATTAAAGCGATTCAATCAGTTTCTTAAGTCTAACCGTGGCGATATTTTTTATTTAGGCGCATTACTAGGACGGATGTGGCTAACCCCTAAATTAGGGATTGCCAGATGCAGTGCTTTTTGTACACACTCTTATATACTGAATAAAAGCGGCATGGAAAAACTAGTCGATACCCCTTATGATGGAACTGCAGTAGATCTTGTATATAAGCGTAAGCTTGACTCTTATTTAGCTTTTCCAATGCTTACTTCACAATTACCTTATGATGTTGCATCAAGTGATATATCTACCCATCGTAATGATAATGTTGTGTTCACTGATGACAGTTGGGAAGTAAATAAACGTTATCAATACTGGTCTGCATTAAAGAATTTTAAGTATACCTTGCTTAATCGATCAAATTGCCGCCGTTAGCCTTCTTTAGGCTTTGTTATCTTCATTCTTCACCCCAGTCATTTAGTTTACCTAAACTCCTGGGGCTTCATCACTCGGTGGCTTCGCCTAAACAATCTTTCGCTGTGAGTATATACCACTTTATTTTTACACCTAAAAATGATTCATGATGGGTATATGTAAGAAATATTGAAGCAGATAAAATATTAACTGTTTTAAATTAGCGAAATACTATTTTGCAATTGGTTTATCGCTTAATCGGCATCACCCATGTTGATGCCTGATTTTGTATGACTGGTTAAAATATTGCTTCAGTTAAGCTGTCACAGGGTTTGATTGAGACAGTGGTGTTTAAAGGATTATAGGTTTTAAACACCACAACATTTTTTATACTTTTTACTACTTTGACAAGGACAGGGGTCGTTACGGTTTGCTTTTTTGGTGCTAACTGCACTGCTTTGCTTGTTTTGTAGGATTTCTAAATCACGGATATTTTCATCTTGTTCTGGGTCAACCTTGATGACACTAACCCAGCCATTGTCAGCAAAGACAGTAGCTAGTTCCTGTTTACGTTCTTCTGTTTGTACAGTGATTTGAGCAGGTGCTTTGTCTGTGCCTAGGCGTACGATTTTGTTAGCTTTAAAGCTAGCGTTATTGTGCTCGGACTTTTTCAAGGGAAGATTTTTATAAGGATATCTTGACATGGGTTACAACCTTTCTATTGATGTATCTGTATATTAGTTAATCTTTAAAAGTGTTATCTTATCTGTTCTGTTGCTAGTAGGACAACCAAAGCCTACTAGTTGAGTAGGCTTTGGTTGTTATTATTGTTTAGCATCAGCTTTAAAAATCGCCCGGTGTGGGATTTTTTAGCCTTAGCCACTTCTTCTGGGGTACCAGTCGCGATAATTTCACCGCCACCATCACCACCTTCTGGGCCTAAGTCGATAATCCAGTCTGCTGTTTTAATAACATCTAAGTTATGCTCGATCACCACGATGGTGTTGCCATGATCGCGCAGGCGATGTAAGACAGTTAATAATTGTTTAATATCATGAAAATGTAGGCCAGTGGTGGGCTCATCCAGGATATACAGGGTTTGTCCAGTATCTCGTTTCGACAGCTCTTTCGCTAGTTTAACCCGTTGTGCTTCACCGCCAGAAAGGGTAGTAGCATTTTGTCCCAGGTGAATATACGAAAGCCCAACATCCATTAAGGTTTGTAATTTCCGATTAACTGCTGGAATGGCCTCAAAAAATACTAAGGCTTCTTCAACAGTCATTTCTAGTACTTCATGAATACTTTTGCCTTTGTATTTAACTTCCAGGGTTTCGCGGTTATAGCGCTTGCCTTTACACACATCACAAGGCACATACACATCAGGCAAGAAATGCATTTCTACTTTAATGACGCCATCACCCTGACAGGCTTCGCAGCGGCCGCCTTTTACATTAAAGCTGAATCGGCCTACTTTATAACCCCTAGATCGAGCTTCTTGGGTGCCTGCAAATAGCTCACGAATAGCCGTAAATATGCCAGTATAAGTCGCAGGGTTGGAGCGGGGGGTGCGTCCAATCGGGCTTTGGTCGATATCGATACATTTATCAAAGTGCTTTAAACCACTGACCCGTTTATAGGCTGCAGGCGTTAAAGTGGTGGCTTTATTTAATTCAGTAGCGGCGATTGGATAAAGGGTGCCATTAATTAGAGTGGATTTACCAGAACCAGATACCCCAGTCACACAAGTAAATAAACCGAAGGGGATTTCTAGATTCACATTCTTCAGGTTATTACCTGTGGCGCCAACTATTTTCAGCAATTTTTTGCTATCAACTGGTGTGCGTTGGCTGGGTACTTCAATGGCTTCTTTGCCAGATAAGTAACGTCCTGTTAATGAAAAATTATTTTTCATTACTGTTGCTGGCGTGCCTTCAGCAATAATTTGGCCTCCATGGATACCTGCACCAGGGCCAATATCAATGACATGATCAGCAGTGCGGATGGCATCTTCGTCATGTTCTACCACAATAACCGTATTGCCTAAATCCCGTAGGCGGGTCAAGGTGTTGAGCAGGCGATCATTATCCCGTTGGTGTAGACCGATAGAAGGCTCATCCAGAATATACATAACCCCAACTAAACCAGCCCCAATTTGGCTAGCAAGGCGAATTCGTTGTGCCTCACCGCCGGATAAGGTTTCGGCACTTCTATCCAAGGTTAAATAGTTAAGGCCAACATTGACTAAAAAATGCAGTCGTTCGCGAATTTCTTTTAAAATTTTATCGGCAATTTCACCCTTACGGCCAGGTAGTGCTAATTGTTCAAAATAGGCTAAGGCATTGCCCACGGGTAATTGAGAAATATCTGGCAGGGTGTTTTCTTCAACATATACGTTACGTGCGGCTTCTTTTAAGCGGCTACCGTTACAGTCTGGGCATGGTTGGGTATTTAAGTATTTTGCTAATTCTTCCCTAACGCTTTGCGAGTCGGTATCACGATAACGGCGCTCCATATTGGGTAAAATCCCTTCAAAACGGTGGGATTTTTTTATGGTCATGCCACGGTCATTAACATAATTAAAGTTAATATGTTCATCACCACTACCATGTAAAATAACCTGGCGGTGTTTTTTAGCCAGCTTACAAAAAGGCGTATCAATATCAAAACCATAGTGCTTGGCTAGCGAAGTGAGCATTTGAAAGTAATACACATTGCGTCTGTCCCAGCCGCGAATAGCACCTTCCGCAAGGGTTAGTTCATCGCTGGTGATGACTTTTGTTTCATCAAAAAACTGTCGGGCACCTAAACCGTCGCAGGTAGGGCAGGCACCTGCTGGGTTGTTAAAGGAAAACAGACGGGGCTCTAGCTCATTAATACTGTAACCACATTCTGGGCAGGCAAATCGTGCTGAAAAGATTAAATCATCCTGCTCGCCATCCATAAAAGCGACTTCAGCTACACCATCGGTTAGATGAATTGCGGCTTCGAATGACTCTGCCAGTCGTAATTGCAGATCATCCCGCACTTTAAATCGATCCACGACGACTTCAATGGTGTGTTTTTTGGTTTTGGCCAGCTTGGGTACATCATCTAAATCAGTAACAATTCCATCAACTCTAGCTCGCACAAACCCTTGGCTTTTTAGCTCGCTAATAATATGCAGGTGCTCCCCTTTGCGGTCTTTCACCACAGGCGCTAACAGCATTAACTTGGTGCCTTCTGGCAGGGTCAATACCTGGTCAACCATTTGCGAAATGGTTTGGGCTTCTAACGGTTGCTGATGGGTTGGGCAGCGAGGGGTGCCTGCTCTGGCAAACAATAGCCGAAGATAGTCGTATATTTCGGTGATTGTCCCTACAGTAGACCGGGGGTTATGGGAGGTTGATTTTTGCTCAATAGAAATGGCTGGTGATAAACCTTCAATATGGTCGACATCAGGCTTATCCATCATGGACAAAAACTGTCGGGCATAAGTGGATAATGACTCCACATAGCGCCGCTGACCTTCTGCATACAATGTATCAAAAGCTAACGAAGACTTGCCAGAGCCAGACAGGCCTGTGATAACAATTAACTTATCACGGGGTATTTCTAAGTTAATGTTCTTTAAGTTGTGAGTGCGGGCGCCACGAACCAGTATTTTATCCACAACAGCATCCCTTACGGTGGGTGAATGAAAAGGAATCGATTATATATGAACAACCAAATAGATGCAGGACCCTGAAAGCTCCTGTCATATACACCACTAACGCTTGAAGTAACAAACCTGATAAAATTTATTCTTTTTCAGTGAAGTGCGAATGAGGGTTCAATGAATTTGAGTGGCATGACACATCATGAGCGGAAAGCCTCTTTGTGTCTGGCATCTATTTTTGCCATGAGAATGCTTGGCTTATTTATGGTGCTGCCTGTATTGGCAATTTATGGCACTGAGCTAATTGGAGCAACGCCTGCATTAATTGGGTTAGCCATAGGTGCTTATGGATTTACCCAGGCTTGCTTGCAAATTCCATTTGGTATGTGGTCGGATCGGCTGGGAAGAAAGCCCGTAATCATTATCGGTTTACTACTGTTTATTGCTGGCAGTGTATTAGCAGCTATGGCTAATGATATTTATCAAGTGATTCTTGGCCGCTGCCTGCAGGGGGCGGGTGCTATCGCCAGTACCATTATGGCAATGGCGGCGGATTTAACCCGAGAAGAGCAGCGTACTAAAGCCATGGCAATGATAGGCATCAGTATTGGTTTAGCCTTTTGCTTAGCAATGGTGCTGGGTCCATTGGTAACGGATATTTACGGCTTAAGTGGTTTATTTTACTTAACAGCGGCATTGTCAGTTGTGGCTCTGGCGCTGGTTTGGATATTGCCTACGCCAGTAGAGCAAAAACGACATCGAGAGGCCAATACCGTATTGGGCCAAATAGGCCAAGTGCTTCGAAATGGTAGTTTGTTGCGATTAGATATTGGGGTATTTGCTTTACATTTTGTGCTGATGGGAGCGTTTGTTGTAGTCCCTGTCATTTTAGAGGAGCAAGCGGGGCTATCTCGACATCAGCATTGGTGGGTCTATTTAATTACCCTAGTGTTTTCTTTTATAGCGATGGTGCCGTTTATTATTGTAGGCGAAGCCAAGCGTAAGATGAAAGAAATAAAGCTAGGGGCTATTGTCCTGCTAGCAGTGGCAGTGATATTGCTTTACTTCAACCAGCAGTCAGTAACTGGTTTAGTAGTAAGCTTGTTTGCTTTCTTTATGGCGTTTAACTGGCTAGAAGCCTCATTGCCATCGTTGGTGAGCAAAATTGCTCCTGCAGGTAGTCGTGGTACTGCTATGGGAGTGTTTTCTACCTCTCAGTTTTTAGGGGCAGCCATTGGGGCATCAAGCAGTGGTTGGGTATACCAAACCTGGGGTATGTTAGGATTAACTCTATTAGCAGTCAGTATTCTGGTATTATGGTGGGTTGCTTCGGTCACTATGCAGCAGCCGCCTTATTTGAACAGTATTATGCTGGATTTGACTCAGGTGGATCAGGTTTCACCTGTTGACCTGTCTAACACATTAGCAGCAGTAAGAGGGGTGGAAGATGTGGTGGTCATCCCTGAAGAGCAGGCAGCCTACTTGAAGGTTGATAAAAAGGCATTGGATACCCAAGCCTTGCAAGCATACGGTTTTGGCGTATAACGACAGATTGAGGAGAGAAATATGCGTGGCGTGAATAAAGTAATTTTAGTCGGTAATCTGGGTGCTGATCCAGAAGTCCGTTATATGCCTAACGGAAATGCAGTCACCAATATCAGTGTGGCTACCAGCGAACAATGGAAAGACAAGCAAACCGGCCAGCCACAAACCCGCACTGAATGGCATCGGGTGGTGCTGTTTGGAAAGATTGCTGAAATAGCAGGGCAATATCTGCGCAAAGGCTCTAAAGTCTATTTAGAGGGTAAACTACAAACCCGTAAATGGCAGGCACAAGACGGCCAAGATCGATACACGACAGAAATCGTGGTAGATATGAATGGCCAAATGCAAATGCTAGATGCTCGCCAAGATGGCAGCGCCCCAATGGGTAATGCAGGTTACGGAGCACCACAGCAGCAGCCTCAAGGTCAGCCTGGCATGATGGGCCAGCAGCCACCACAAAACCAAGGCTATCAACAACCCGCTCAACCACAGCAAGGTGGAATGCCCAACAACAACTTTGGTGGCCAACCAGCACCGGCTCAACAACCAGCGCCAGCTCAGCCAGCTAATAACCCAGCACCAAGCGGAGCACCAGCTGGTGGCTTTGATGATTTTGATGATGATATTCCGTTTTGAGTTATACCTTAAGTGTTTATGTAAAAGGGGCCGAAAGGCTCCTTTTTAGTTTGGAAAGGCAGGCATAGTTTGTTAGGGGGAGTAAAATGTTTAGATCATTAAAGTGGCAGCTAAGCACGATATTTATTTTGAAATATCAAAAATACTCGCAATGAATAAATTAGTTATTTTGCTCGTTTTATCTTGTTTATTCACTGGATGTTCATCTATTGGGTTTCGAATATCAGGGTTAAATAAAGAGTATGTTAAAGCACCTATTTATCCAGGAGTACAGATAGTTTTTAAAAAGTTATCAGGTGGGCCTGGCTCTAGTGTACATGCCCATCTCCCTGATTTTGTCGGCTGGCTGTTTTACCCATTTGATATAATTAACCTTCCTTTATCATTTGTAGTAGATACAGTTTGTTTGCCTTATGATGTAATCACTTCCTAGTGAGTGGTTATGGATTGCCAGTAAGATAACGTTTACAGTGAATGAAGGAAAAATAGTTAATGCACTATATTAACCAGCTATTGCAGTTTTGGATAGAGACTGACTGGTACTTTGCTCTATTGATGTCAATAATGGTAAACATTGTTGTATTCGTTTCTACTGCTGCTATTTTGGATTATGCAATTGCTGGATTAATCAGTAAATATAAGGTTGGAGGCTATATTGATGACCGTCCTTTGAAGCTCAATCAAAAAAAGATGGAAATCAAGAATGGCGTAGTTGCTTGTGTTATCTTTGGTGTTGGTAGTTTAATAACACGGGAATTATTCAACCAAGTTTGGCCTATTAGTTTTGTTAGCCTATTGATTCAGTTAGCAGCGTTCATGGTTTTTTATGAGAGCTATTCTTATTTTATTCATCGGCTATTACACACCAAGCCGTTTTTAAAAATACACGGTGTTCATCATAAATCGGTGCGAGTAACGCCTTGGAGTGCATATAGTGTACACCCTGTTGAGGCGATATTTATTGCAATGAGTGCCCCTATATTTATGAGTGTATTTCCACTCAGTTTGGGCGTTGCTTTAATTTTACATATATTCGGAATGATGTTCACTATCCTTATTCACTCGAATTACAATTTAATAATAAATAATACTATTTTAGGGAAAATCAGTGATTCTCCGCAGTATCATTCTGTACATCATTTATTGGGTAATGTTAATTTTGGGTTTGTGAATTCCTTTTGGGATAGATGCTTTAAGACACGCTTTTAATGACTAATGGCTGTTAAAGGTATATGGGGTAGTATTATAGGAGTGCCTTGATTATACACATGGACTGAAATTATACCTCTGGGGCTATTGCTGCTTAAAAGTGTCTACAGTATTGATATCCAACAAGCAATAAAAAAAGGATATCTGACAATTGAAACTACAAAATCAATTGATCAAAACTTAAGAAAACTAGCTATGGGGCGTATTGATTTGGTTTCATTAAATTATGATGTTGGAATCACTGTATCTAATGATACTTTATCAAAAGAAGAGAGAGGAAAAATACTTCCTCATCCTGATCCGTTACGAGTATCTCTCTACCGCCTTCTTTTGAATAAAAAGAATAAAGAGCGTAGTTTAAAGCTGTTGGATAAGTTTAATACTGGGTTATATCTTCTAAATAAAGAAAATAAAATTAAGGAAATGTTAGATGCGTCAAAGAGGGGGAGTATGAAACTTAGTGAATCATGAGTGTGTTAGTTTAATTAAAGGAGATGCTATATGAGCAAGCAGTTTCTTATGATCTCAAGAAGTATCAGGGTTGTACAATTCTTGGATATGATTTTAGGGGGAGTTTGGGTGAACAGGTTGATGGCTCTTTAAAGAAAGAAACAAAGGACCACAAAGCATTACTTTCCATGGTGCTTTCAAAACAGTATCCTCATGTTTTAGAGTTGAGGCGTATTTTGGTACAAGGCATGACGAATTTGTTCATTTCTGGAAAGTTTAAACCTATGATGGAGAAGTATGGGCTGATTGCTCACTGATCCCGTCATGAATTATTTAACCCTTCCTTAACCCTTTTCACTATAAAGTCATTTCAGAAATAACAGGGTTTTGGGCCTATTCTGTGCAAAGAGCCTGTTAAGGTTTTAAAATAACGCAAACTAATGTAGGTGTCTGTTTGCTCTGATATGAGAAATAGTGAAAAAGCATGTTAACTGTATTACTAGTAGAAGATGATCGGGATTTAGCCGATACCGTGATTCAGTATTTAGAGCTGGAAAACATTCGTTGTGATTATGCCAGCAATGGTATAGCAGGGCTTGAGCTTGTTTCGCAAAACCACTACGACGCCTTATTATTGGATCTTAATTTACCCCGGTTAGATGGTTTGGCTGTTTGTCAGCGTGTGCGGGCCTCGGGAGATGATACCCCGGTCTTAATGTTGACTGCCCGAGATAAAATCAGTGACAAGTTATTAGGCTTTGATGCAGGTACTGATGATTATCTGGTAAAGCCTTTTGCCATTCAGGAGTTGGTGGTAAGGGTGCGTGCATTAGCCAAACGGCGAAGTGGACAAGTGCGTATGCTGAGTTGTGGCGATTTACAAATGGACCTCACCACCAAAACCCTTACACGTCAGGGGCTACCTATTAAGCTATCACCCACTTGCTGGACCTTGTTGGAAACTTTATTACGTGCATCGCCATCAGTTGTTTCTCGTCAGCAATTGGAGCAAGCGCTGTGGGGGGATGAAATACCCGACAGTAATAGCCTTAAAGTACATTTATTTCACTTGCGCAAAGCCATTGATATGCCCTTTGATACACCTTTACTACACACGATTGCTCGGCAAGGGTTTGCAATCAAAGCAGATAATGGTTAGGTAGCAAAATGAAACGGGGACTTAGTTTAAAGTGGCTGGTAGTGTTAGCTTTTCTAGTACAAGGGTTAATTCTGGTTGTAGGCTATTCGTTTCTTACCGCTCGTTATTTAATCGAGGGCATGGATAATATCGTAGCTGATAATATGGAACAAATAGCCCGTCATTACTTCAAGCAAACAAGTCAAACAGGCTCAAAAGAAGTTAGACGATTTAATAACTACTTGTTTTCTTACCATTGGGAAGAACAGCCTGAAGAGGTAAAAAAACAATTCAAGCGGCACGAAGTGCAACCCAACCAGCTGTATAAATCACATCTAGATGAAAATGATGGCCGACCTAGGGTCACTTTTCTATTACATCTTATAGAGCAAGGTCGAAAAATATACATCTCTTTCAGTATTTCTAGGCACACTACGTCCGCGTTAACTATTAAGAATATTAGCAGTGACTTCCAAGCATTGATTATTATTAGCGTGTTGAGTGCATTTTCTCTGGCGCTGGTCATTTGGCTATTAAGCTGGCGAATAGGGCAGCCTATAGCCCGTCTTGGGCAATGGGCTCGTACACTTGCTACTGATAGGCTTAATCAGTCTACTCCCGATTTTAGTTACCCTGAACTTAATGCCTTTGCTGAATTAATTCGCTCCAATTTAAAGTCAGTGCAAGAAAGCACAGAGCGTGAGCAACGGCTTCTTCGTCATACCAGCCATGAACTTCGTACCCCCATTACAACAATTTGCAGCAACGTAGAGTTACTCAAAAAACTGGATGCACAGAAAAACCAACAGCATTATGAGGCGGCTATATGTCGCATTGATCGAGCCAGCCTTACCATGAAATACCTAACTGAAACCTTGTTATGGTTACATCATGACCGAGCTGATGAGCTACCAATGACAGAATGCCGGCTTGATGAAATTATTCAACACCTGGTGGACGATATGCGTTATTTATTGTCGTCAAAACAAGTCAGTGTTCATATAGAAACTCAGCCTTATACCCTGTATTTGCCAGAGGCAGCCGCTCGTATTGTACTGGGTAATCTTATTCGTAATGCCTTTCAGCATACCTGGGAGGGGCAAGTAAATATTCTGCAAAATCAAGGTATGGTGCAGATTACTAATGAGCAAAGTGCAGAAACAGAAAAGGAAGATCTTGGCTTTGGCTTAGGCTTGGAGTTAACAAATCGGCTGTGTCAGCGGTTAGGTTGGCACTACCAAAATGAGCAAAAGGGGAATGGCCACTTTGTCACCCTAGTTTTTCCTGACCCCATTTAAAAATGAGGCGCCAATAAAAACTTATGTTTTAATCTTTTTTAACCCTTCTTTAACCCACATTTTTGTAAAGTTTTGCCATAAGCCTGAAAAACCGTGTTAAAAGGTTTTTCTTGTATTAGTAGTCATGCAAGGTTGATAAGTATAACTCCTTAGTTGAGCTATTTAGCAGCCAACCTTGCACTATTTTTCTTTATTTTACAGAAGATATTACTCATGCCTTTTAGTTTTTTTACTGGTTTCGGCATTCGCCGCCAACTGCTTTTTTTGTCTCTGTTTCTACTTGGATTAAGCGGTTGCTCAAAACAGGATTCATCATCAGCGGCTGGGCCAGCCTCAATGCCTGCCACTGAAGTGAGCGTAGTCACCTTGGCTGCTGAGCCTCATGTTGTCACCGTTGAACTGCCTGGTCGTACTAAGGCTTACCAAATGTCGGATGTTCGCCCACAAGTGGGTGGCATTTTGCAAAAGCGTTTATTCAAGGAAGGGCAGGATGTTGAGGCAGGCCAGGTGCTTTATCAAATAAACCCTGCTACCTATCAAGCAACCTATGACAATGCCAAAGCAAAGCTGGTTCAGGCAAAAGCAGCAGTGCAATCAGCCCAGCCGAAGGCGGAGCGTTATCAACGCTTGGCCAAAATAGGCGGGGTGAGCAAGCAGGATAAAGATGAGGCAGTTGCCACCTTAAGAGAGGCTCAAGCAGCCGTGGTAGCCTATGAAGCTGAGCTAAAAACAGCAGAAATCAACCTAGAGTATGCCCAAATCAAGGCACCTATCTCTGGTCGCATTGGTAAGTCGGCGGCAACGCCTGGTGCATTGGTTACTGCGGACCAGACAAGTGCACTGACCACCATCAACCAGTTAGACCCCATTAATGTTGACCTGAGTTTTTCCAGTGTTGAAGGACTGAAGTTAAGGCGTCAACTGGAATCTGGCCAACTGAAAAAAGAAGAAAAGGTTCAAGTGAAGCTAACGCTGGAGGATGGCACTGCCTATAGCGAAACCGGCACCCTGGAATTTGTGGGTAACTCAGTTGAAGAAACTACCGGAACCATGGAGTTAAGAGCTGTTATTGCTAACCCGAAATACCAGCTGTTACCGGGTATGTACGTCGATGCCACTTTGTATGTGGGGGTTGATGAGCAAGCGTTATTGGTACCGATGCAGGCAGTCACTCGTAACGCTAAAGGTGAAGCAACTGTATGGGTGGTTTCTGCTAACGATAAGGTAGAACAGCGGGTGGTGGAAACCAGTAAAGCAGTGAAAGACAAGTGGCTAGTTAGCTCTGGCCTGAAATCTGGTGAGCGCGTGATTGTGGAAGGTGTACACAAGGTAAGAACAGGGCAGGTGGTTAAAGCAGAAGAGTTTCAGCAAGACCTGAAGGCAGTTAAAAGCAAGGCAGTTGTGTCGAACAACTCTAGTAGCGAAAGCTTGACGCTTTAGGAGGGAAGTCATGGCCCGTTTTTTTATAGACCGACCGATATTTGCCTGGGTAATTGCTATTGCCATCATGCTGGGTGGTCTGATGTCCATTTTCAGTTTGCCACTACAGCAATATCCAGACATCGCACCACCTGCGGTTTCTGTTAGCGCCAGCTATACCGGGGCTTCTGCAGAAACCGTACAAAACTCAGTTACCCAAATTCTTGAGCAGCAAATGACAGGGCTGGATAACCTGCTTTATATGTCATCCAGCAGCAGCTCATCAGGCAGTGCAAGCATTACCCTGACCTTTGCCTCGGGCACAGACCCGGACACAGCCCAAGTGCAGGTACAGAATAAAGTGTCTCAGGCTGAGTCGATGTTACCTGATGCGGTGAAAAATTCAGGGGTGACGGTATCGAAGTCTGGCGGCGGCAGCATGTTTATGGTGCTGGCGTTTACCTCTGATGATGGCAGTATGACGGATACCGACATTGCAGACTACATGGTATCCAGCCTGCAGGACTCGATCAGCCGGGTTAATGGTGTGGGTAACGTGAGAGTGTTTGGCTCAGAATACGCGATGCGGATCTGGCTTGACCCAGAAAAAATGCGCAAATACTCATTGATGCCTTCTGATGTCACCACTGCTATTTCACAACAAAATACCGATGTTAGCTCAGGCGCATTAGGTGATTTACCCGCGATTAATGGCCAGCAGCTGAATGCTACAGTGACCTCGCGAAGCAAGCTGCAAACCGTTGAGCAATTCGAATCAATTGTTCTTAAGTCTGATACCAGCGGTGCCACGGTTTATTTAAGTGATGTCGCCAATATAGAGCTAGGCTCTGAAAGCTACTCAACTTCTGCCAAGTTTAATGGAAAGGCGGCTTCGGGTATGGGCTTGGAGCTGGCCACAGGTGCTAATGCGCTGGATGTTGCTGAAGCAGTAAAAGAAAAGCTAAAAACCCTTGAACCTTATTTCCCTGATGGTTTGAGTTACACGATCGCTTACGATACAACACCCTTTGTAAAAATCTCTATTGAAGAAGTCGTGCAAACCTTAATGGAAGCGATCGCGCTAGTTGTGTTGATCATGTTTCTGTTTCTACAAAACTGGCGTGCAACCTTGATCCCGGCCATTGCAGTGCCTGTGGTATTGCTAGGTACTTTTGGCGTATTAGCGTTGTTGGGTTATTCCATTAACACGCTTACCATGTTCAGTATGGTATTGGCCATCGGCCTGTTGGTAGACGATGCCATAGTGGTGGTGGAAAACGTCGAGCGGGTAATGTCTGAAGAGGGTTTGTCACCACGAGAAGCTACTCGCAAATCGATGGGGCAGATTACCGGGGCGCTAATCGGCATTGCCATGGTATTAACTGCCGTATTTATCCCGATGGCATTCTTTGAAGGCTCCACAGGTGCTATTTATCGTCAGTTTTCAGTCACCATTGCTGCTTCTATGTTGCTTTCTGTGGTAGTTGCATTGACCTTAAGCCCAGCGCTGTGTGCCACTTTCCTGAAGCCTATTGAGAAAGGTGGCCATACTTCAACCAAAGGCCCACTAGGTCGCTTTTTTGCTTGGTTTAACCGCTGCTTTGACCGTAGTGCCAACCGCTATCGTAATGGAGTAAAGCATGTTGTTCGCTACCGTAAGTCGAGCATGCTGGTCTATTTAGGCATTATTGGCATTATGGGTTTATTGTTTGTGCGCCTGCCTACCTCATTTTTGCCAGAAGAAGACCAGGGCATGTTGATGGTGATGTATAACGCTCCAGTCGGCGCTACCCAGGAGCGAACCCTGAAAAGCATGGACAAAGTGGCCGAATTTGTCATGCAACAGCCTGAGGTTGAAGGCATCTTCAATGTGGCAGGTTTCAGTTTTGCCGGTAGTAGCCAAAACGCGGGGATGGCGTTTATCAAACTCAAGGATTGGAGTGAGCGAGAAGCGTCTGCTCAGGCAATTGCAGGGCGGATTACTGGGGCAATGATGGCAACCATTAAAGATGCTCAGGTATTTGCACTGACTCCCCCTGCTATTTCCGGTTTGGGCTCTAGCTCTGGCTTTACTTTGCAGCTACAGGACCTGGGTGGTAATGGCCATGAAGCGTTGGTTGCAGCAAAAAATCAGTTACTACAATTGGCAGGCAATAACGAAAAACTCACCGCTGTTCGCTACAACGGGCTTAATGACTCGCCGGTGTATCAATTGGATATCAATGATCAAAAAGCAGGTGCATTGGGGCTTTCTTCCTCTGATATCAATAACACCTTATCAACGGTGCTGGGTAGTAACTATGTTAATGACTTTATTAATAAGAGCCGGGTGAAAAAGGTGTATGTGCAGGGGGAGGCTTCGTCGCGAATGCTGCCTCAGGATATTAGCCGCTGGTATGTGCGAAATAGCGAAGGGAAAATGGTGCCATTTTCAGTCTTCTCTAATGGTCATTGGGATTACAAGCCACAAGTGCTGAACCGCTTTAATGGTACTGAAGCGATGGAAATTACCGGCAGCGCAATAACAGGGGTGAGTTCTGGTGATGCGATGAATGAAATTGCCAGCTTGGTAAGCCAGCTACCTGATGGTATCAGTTACTCTTGGTCGGATATGTCCTATCAGGAACAGGCGGCAGGGTCACAAGCCATTTTGCTTTATGCCGTATCACTGGTGTTCGTCTTTTTGTGCTTGGCTGCGCTTTATGAAAGCTGGTCAATTCCGGTCTCAGTCATACTGGCTGTACCTGTCGGTATTGTAGGTGCTCTGGCTGCCACTTGGTTGCGTGATTTATCCAACGATATTTATTTCCAGGTAGGCTTGTTAGCTACCATGGGGCTGGCGGCGAAAAACGGTATTTTGATCGTTGAGTTTGCTAAAGACCTGGAAGAAAAAGGAGAGTCTTTAATATCGGCAGTATTGCAAGCAGCACATCAGCGGTTACGGCCAATTATCATGACCTCTTTAGCCTTTTTATTAGGTGTATTACCAATGGTGTTAAGTTCTGGTGCTGGTTCTGGTGGTCGACATGCGCTGGGTACTGGGGTGCTTGGTGGAACCTTGTTTTCTACCCTATTTGGTATTTTCTTTGTGCCGTTATTTTATGTGATTATCCGTTCGCTATTTGGAGGAAAGAAAGCTGCAGTGCAGCCAAAGCAAAATGCGCTGTATAGCCAGGAGGCTGAAGTATGAAACCACTGCAAAAAATCGGCTTATTAATACCTGTATTAACCATGGCAGGGTGTGTCAGCTTAGCCCCGGATTATCAACGACCTGACTCACCTGTAATGGCAGAGTGGCGGGATACTCAGGCTGCTCAGCAAAACTCATCAGCCGTTGCTACCAATAAAGTTATGGCTGCAATTAAGTGGCAGGACTATTTCCAAGATCCCAAATTACGCCAGGTAATTAACCTGGCGTTAACTAACAATCGTGATCTACGGATTGCTTTGCTAAATATTGAGCAAGCACGGGCTAAATACGGAATTCAAGAAGCTACACTATGGCCATCTATTTCGGTGAGCAGTAGCAAAACCGCATCACGAACCCCAGCGTCAGTTAATGGGGGTGATAGTGCCACCATCAGTCATCAATATGAGGCTGGCATTGGTTTTAGCAGCTATGAGTTGGATTTATTTGGCCGAATTAGCAGCTTGAAAGACGAGGCGCTGGAAAGTTATTTATCTACAGTGGAAACCCAGCGCAGCACCCGTTTAAGCTTAATTGCTGAAGTGGCAAATAACTGGTTAACGCTGGCAACCAATCTGCAATTACAAGCCCTCGCTCGGCAAACGCTTAATAGCCAGCTAGAAACCCTTAAACTAACCCAAAAAATGTACAACCAAGGCATAGCCTCAAAACTAAACTTGGCTCAGGTTCAGTCCAGTGTGGAAACTGCCCGCGTTGATGTCGCTACTTACAAAGCGCAAGTGGCTCAGGATCGTAATGCACTGGAATTAGTGGTAGGTACTCAGCTAAAGGATAATTTGTTACCCACAGTAAAACTGGAAAAAACAATTGCACTAGCGCCAATCCCTGCCAATTTAAAATCAAGTGTGTTATTGCAGCGCCCTGATGTATTAGCAGCGGAGCATAGTTTACAAGGAGCTAACGCCAATATTGGGGCAGCCCGTGCAGCTTTTTTCCCTACTATTTCTCTTACGGCATCTGCCGGGCGTAGCAGCAATCAATTAAATGACTTATTTAGCAGTAGCAACCGCAACTGGTCATTTACCCCTAGCATTAGTCTACCCATTTTTAATGCAGGGAGTTTAAGTGCTTCACTGAAAGAATCTAAAGTGAGGCGTGACATTGCGGTGGCTGAATATGAAAAAACGATTCAAATTGCATTTAAAGAGGTCGCTGATGTTTTATCCGTGAGGGCATCATTGGATGAACGATTGAAAGCACAAAAAGCCTTGGTTAAAGCCAATTCGCAGAGTTATACCTTATCCAATGCTCGCTACCGTAATGGCTTAGACAGTTATCTTGATGCTTTAGACTCACAACGGCAGTTGTATAGTGCTCAGCAGGCGTTAATTCAACTGCAATTAACTGAATACAGTAATCGAGTGACGCTATTTAAAGTGCTTGGGGGTGGGACTGAAGCGTAAATATACGCTTTGCGTTCCCCTTAGCGGGTTTTGTTACCACCAAGGATGGTGGGAATGTAGGAGTATTTAACTATCACCTCAGTTATTTATACCCAATGCGTAGGGTTTTTAGGGGAGACTGTCGAGCGACGAAGTCCCTTGAGCCTATGAATAATAGGTGATTGGGATGAGGAAGGATGACAACAAACCTTAAAAATCATTCGTGAAGGGTATATATGAAACTGAAACCTGGAAAAGAGTACTTGATTTATCCTTTAAGGAAGGTGAAATGCTTGAGTATATTTCTCAATTATCAACTCAAATGCACCGGAATCTTTACCTTTCTTTAAAGCCGAATTAAATTTAGCTAAGAAATCATGGGCTGCTAATTTTTTTGAAATGCCAAGATAATTAGGATCTCTGACGATAGGTTTAGGAATAATTGTAAGCTCGTCTCTATTTTTAACTAATGATGGATATGATGATGCTTCATTGTATATTGTCATCATATAGCCTATTTTACCTGGGCCAGCAACTGCCATATCTGCATGTCCGGAAAGAACTAACAATAAGCTTTGAGGCATAGAGTTGCTCCATACAGGCTTGAGAAAACCCGTTTTTATAAGATTATCAAATTCATTTCCCTTGCTAGATCCCCTTTCAAGTGCTATCGATTTTCCTTTAAGGTCTTTAATTAAATTAAAACTGAATACGTTATCTTTCCTAACTGCTAGAACAACATCATCGAAATACATTACATCAGAGTAATCAAAAATCTTGTCTCGCTCTTCATTCCATGATAATCCGATGATACCGCCATCACCTTCTAATGCATGATGGTAAGCGCGCTTCCAAGGATATAAGCGTATATCAAAGTTATAGTTAATCTCTTTACCTATCCAGCGCATAATATCTACCAAAATTCCTTTAGACTGACCATCTTCAATGTAGTATTTTGGAGGTTTAGAGTCATAACCAAAGATAATCATATCTTTGCAAAAGGTTGTTGTACTTGTAAAAGCTGTGAAAATAATCAATAACAACGTGATAAAATTACAGAAGTTCATACCTGTTCTAACCACTGAAGCTCAAAAGAGTAGTGAGTTGTATGTCAAGCTTAGGTTTTTGAAGCACATACAAAATTAGTGTCATTAAATTATAGTGCAGTTCAAGTAAAACCTAGTAATTTATATAAGGAGAAATTTTAAATTGAAGGGTTCTCTCAAATTCCTATGGTGTTTGAAGGTTAAATTGGTGTAACCACTCTGATTTAAGCGTGCAAAAACAATTGCTAATCCAGAAATAGATTCCGGGCATTTTTTACCCAGCTGCGGCATATTTACTTAGAGATACTCTTAATCCTATCAAGCAGATAGATTCAGCTATTATATAGTCATAACCTGTAAGGCGCATAACAATGTTTAAGGCTAGTATCGATGAATCGGCGTAGCGCCATTAAATATCTGCTTACCGTTAGCGCCAGTTTAAATCCCATTCTGGCGGCTTTTAGCAGTACAGATCCTCTGCTATTGAAAGAAGAGCAAAAAAAGGCAAAGCTCGCCAAATATATCTTTAATTTTGCATCCCCCTACTTTAGTGATAAATATTTAACAACGCCTCATGCTCACCATGAGATTAAACAACTCATTGAGCAATATACTCACAACCAAGTTTATGTTGCCATTCATGATGGGGGTAGTTTTGGCATCGGTAGCGCACTGTCAAGCAGTGTGATTTATGGGCAGGTGCAGGGAGCGCTGTTATCCATATCCAACCTCACGCCTCGAGCCCCTGCCTTGGATATTATCAATATTCCATTCTGGTGCGCCAGTGCAGAAGGTTATCAACGTCTAGTGAACTCCAATATTTGGCGGCAGCATGTATTATCTCAAGCGGCTCATGTGACGGTACTCTTTCATTATGTGGTGGGTTCCAGAACAGCATCCTCTACTCGCATTTATGGCAAAACCATTAAGTCGCCCGGAGATCTTAATGACGTGAGATTCCGAGTCCCCGCATCAGAGTCTTTATTGCACTTTTATCAAATGGCAGGTGCAAAACCCACATCCATACTGTGGGGGCTAGCTGCAAAAACAGCCCGCCTTAATCGTTATGATGCACTAGATCCTTCAGTCATAGGTCTTTATTCCGGCCCGGATGAGTTAAATAAGGAAATCGGCGTGATTTCCGAAATAGAATCAGTACACGACGGTTGGGTAGCTATTGCCAATAATCATTTTATACAATCACTCGACAAAAGCACTCGGCTAGCCTTTTTTGATGCCATTGAAGAAATCAGGCATAAACAGTTTCTCTTATATCAACGCTCTTATAACCACTGTCGGCAGATATTCTCCCAAATGGGTGTCAATATCTATCAGCCATCCATACAGGAGAAAGAAGCATTCAAGCTTGTGTTTGGTCACCAAAGGAAAGAATGGAATAGTATTAAAGAGAAATTGCTTGGCCCGAAATGGTCTAGTATTTTTCAGCAATTAGTAGAAGTGACATATTCCTAAAACTCATTCGCGAAGGGTATAGGACAAGTGATAGCTATCTGTCCATAAAATTCTTTTTTTACTAGGGTTGTAATATGCTATGCCATAAGCCATGGTGGTTTCGGTATTATTATCGTGTTGTTGAGGAACAAAAGATTTAACTTTAATATGAATACCACCTATGCCGTTAGTGTCACCTTTGTAGTTAATATTATAAATACTAAGTGTTTGTAGAACTATGTTGAGTATACGTTTGGTTTCTTTTTTTATTTTATAGGGAGTAAGTTCTTTAGAATTATTTAATAATAATTGGAAGCTTAATCTATCTTTTGCCATTTCAATAATATTTAACTCACCAGTTAGCCTTGATATTTGGCTTTGGATTGTAGTGAATAAGTCAGTAGGAAAGCGAGGTGAATAACCGTAACGTATAAAATTGTATCGAAAAGGGGTGATGTCCTGCTGTGTTGCTGAGGCAGGAGACTCAGCTGTTACATCAATTGTGATTTTATGACTGTATGGATTGATCTTGTTTTCTAGTAATATGCTAATAGCAGTATTGGTAATAGCTTTAATGTGACTAAGTACAACGGAGTCTGCTAACAAACCTGGTTTTTTATATTTTATTTTAAACTTAAGATTATTTTTTGTTTGCTGAATAAGGTCTATATCGATATCAATAAGATTAACTTGATTTTTTAGCTCTTGAAGCAAATTGATGGGATAGAAGTCATTTTCGTTAGAATTCTGTTCAACTCCTGTTGAATTTTGGTTACTGATTTTTTGTATGAATAGCAGCAAGATAATGACAGTAACGATGATCATTATCGTTGTCAATCTTGTTAGCTTCTTTTGCTCTACAATCTGCTGCATATAATACAACACCCAGTCAGATAATATTATCAACACCTAAAATATATTTTTTGTTGTCATGCAGCCTTTTGCACATGATTTCAAACTAAGTAAGCAGTGTAATACTTAGCAAAGCTTACAATGCAAATTTGCTTTATTGTAGTATCTATGCAAAGTACTGAAAGGGTACATGTAACTAAAAGGGTAGGCTAAGAATCTGAGTAAGAAAAGCTGTATTAATACTGTTGTCTTATGAATAGTGTTGCCTATATATGCTATTTGACGGAGTATTTAATTGATACTTTGAAGGCTAATGTAAATAAAGTTGTAAGCTAGCTGAAAAATATGTTACTTGTATATATGATGACTGTATTCGTATGGCGTCTATTTTCTGTGTTATGAGTTGTTGAGTTTACACATACCCTATATAAAGGGTATTACCTTTGTTTACAAAAAGGATAAATCCAGTGGATCAGCTGATTATTGTTGCAAGAATCGAAGCATTTCCTGAGCATGCAGAGTTTGTTAAACAAGAGTTATTAAAGCTGGTTGAACCCTCTCGGCAAGATCCTGGTTCAGTACAGTATCAATTACATCAAGATAACAGTAACCCGGCGCTATTTTTTTTCTATGAAGTATGGGAAAACGAAGTGCTGTTTCAAGAGCATATGCAAACAACTCATTTAAATAATTATATTGCTGTAACAGAAGGAAAAATAAAAGATTTTTCAATGAATGAGCTAGCTGTAATCAGTTGAAATAAGAGGCTGAAATCTGGCGGCTAATTTATATCGGCCGCTAGAAACGTTTAATTATAAATAAATTTGAGTTTTGCCGGTAAGTATTTATTTGAATAATGGCCTTAGCTGTTCACGTATAAAGTTTATGAATACTTTTATTTTAGCTGCTGGATATCGTTCGCTATAAAGTGCATAAACATGTATTTTAGGTAGTCTATAGTCAGGTAGTAATCTGATTATGCTTCCATTGATAATGTCTGTCTTAGCAATTACTTCTGGTGTTGCTGTAATGCCTAGCCCACTTTTCATCATTTGATAGGCGACAGCAGATGAATTTGTTGATGCTTTTTCTTTTATACTTATCTCATTCTGTTTGCCATCTGGCCCGGTTAATAGCCATTGAAAATTGGCCATTGAGCTTAGTGTTATCCAATCCATTTTGGCTAATTCTTCAAGAGATGTTGGTTGGCCAACACTATTGATATAGTCTCTGCTTGCAACAATGACAGCTTCTGCCTCAGTAATGTGGCTTCCATAATAGGGCCAGTCTTTTGTCAAACCTATTCGAACTGCTACGTCAATATTGTTTCTTTCGAGGTCTGCTAATTCATCACTGGCAATCAAATCAATGCTTACATCTGAATAGGTTGATTCAAATTTATGAATAATTTCAGGCAATAACTCCAAGCACATGTCGTTTTTTGCTGTAACCCTTAACCGGCCTGTAGGAATATGCTTTGAGTTTTCGACAAGCTGAAATATCTCTTCACCCAACTGATTAAGCTGCTGACAACGAGATAGCAGTCGTTTGCCTGCGGTTGTTAATGTCACTGATCGAGTGCTTCGGTTTAGCAATTGTACATTTAGTATTTTTTCTAACCGTTGTATTTGATCACTCACATGCGCTTTACCAAGCCCAAGTCTATCCGCTGCTTGGGTAAAAGATGACTCTTCAGCAACCACGGCAAACATAGCAAATTGCTTTAGGTATTTAAGCTTATCGTATTTCATTGTTCGTATTATGCAGACAATATGTTTGAATATCTATTATTTATTTTTCTATCGAGGGTGGATAAATTTAGCCGCAACACAAACAAACAAAAGGCTGACGCAAATGAAAGCTGTAACATTATTAATCGCGCTTGCATTCATATCTCCTATAACAACAGCAGATCCACATGACTCCTATCGAGAGGTTAGGGACCACAGTTTAACGATTGATCAAAATAGTCACGAACAGGCTACTGATTTAAAGCCAAAGCTGGTTGAAGAAGATTGTTCATTAAAATCAGACGGTAACTGTGAGGGTAGTGAGGGTGGCGATGAGTCTTAACTCCCCCTTTACACTCAGATTATTACCAAGGAAAGAAGTCTGATCGTTTCGTTTCCATTTAAGGTCAGCAGTTACACAACCAACAAATATTGAAAACATACATGCCAATTACTCACAGCGAGCGATTAATATCCTATATCGAGCCAAAAGCTAATCCCAATTGGTAAGTGTGGTCATTGTCATCAACACTCATAAGTAGCAATAACATGACAGAGTGGGGAGAGAATTATGACTAACACTGGCAAGTGCCCTTTTAATCATGCAGCAGGCGGTGGTACCTCTAACCAGGATTGGTGGCCTAATCAACTTCGTCTTGAAATTCTGCGTCAGCATTCTTCCTTGTCTGACCCGATGGATAAGGATTTTAATTATGCAAAAGAATTTAAAAGCTTAGATCTTCAAGCGGTCAAAAAAGATCTGTACACCTTAATGACTGACTCACAAGATTGGTGGCCAGCTGATTATGGTCATTACGGCCCATTATTTATTCGTATGGCATGGCACAGTGCAGGCACCTATCGTACGGGTGATGGTCGTGGTGGCGCAGGTACTGGTAATCAACGTTTTGCACCAATTAATAGTTGGCCAGACAACGGCAATCTGGATAAAGCCAGAATGTTGTTATGGCCTATCAAACAAAAATACGGCAGAAAAATTTCTTGGGCTGATTTGATGATTTTGGCAGGTAATTGCGCCCTTGAGTCTATGGGTTTCAAAACCTTTGGTTTTGCTGGTGGCCGTGAAGATGTTTGGGAGCCTGAACAGGATATTTACTGGGGGAGTGAATCAGAGTGGCTGGATGATAAGCGTTATTCTGGTAAGCGAGACCTGGAAAATCCATTAGCTGCGGTACAAATGGGGCTGATTTACGTTAACCCTGAAGGGCCGAATGGTAATCCTGATCCTGTGGCATCTGGTATCGATGTGCGTGAAACCTTTGGCCGGATGGCAATGAATGATGAAGAAACCGTAGCCCTGGTTGCTGGTGGGCATACCTTTGGTAAGTGTCACGGTGCAGGTGATCCTGGGCTTGTTGGTCCAGAGCCAGAAGGTGCCAGTATTGAAGAGCAGGGGCTGGGTTGGAAAAACAGCCACGGTACAGGTAAAGGTGGAGATACCACCACCAGTGGTATAGAAGGGGCCTGGACTGCCAATCCTATTAAATGGGACAACGACTACTTTGATATTTTGTTTGGCTATGACTGGGAGTTAACCAAAAGTCCAGCAGGTGCCCATCAATGGGTGCCTAAAGGTGGTGCGGCAGCGGATCTGGTGCCAGATGCCCATGATTCAGCTAAACGGCATGCCCCCATCATGACTACGGCTGACCTGTCATTAAAAATGGACCCTATTTACGAGCCCATTGCCAGGCGTTTTCAAAAAGACCCAGCAGCCTTTGCTGATGCTTTTGCCAGAGCTTGGTATAAGCTGACTCACCGTGATATGGGACCACGGGCACGCTATTTAGGTAATGAAGTCCCAGACGAGGAACTGATCTGGCAAGACCCTATTCCTGCAGTGGACCACGATTTAGTTGACGATAAAGATATAGCTGCTCTTAAAGGCAAAATACTGGATTCGGGGCTTAAGGTTTCTGAGCTGGTCTTCACCGCTTGGGCATCGGCTTCCACATTCCGTGGTTCTGACATGCGTGGTGGTGCCAACGGTGCACGAATTCGGTTAGCCCCTCAAAAAGAGTGGGAGGCAAATGAACCTGCGCTATTATCGAAAGTGATCAACACCCTTGAGAATATTCAAGCCGAATTTAACGGCAGCCAATCAGGCAACAAAAAGGTTTCGCTGGCAGATTTAATTGTATTAGGTGGCTGCGCGGCGGTAGAGAAGGCGGCTAAGGATGCTGGTCAAAATATCACAGTACCATTTACTCCAGGCCGAATGGATGCCTCGCAACAACAAACGGATGTGGAATCCTTCTTGGCACTGGAACCTATTGCAGATGGCTTTCGCAACTACCAAAAAGGTAGTTACAGAGTTTCCGCCGAAGAACTGTTAGTGGATAAAGCTCAATTATTATCTTTAACCGCCCCTGAGATGACCGTGTTGGTAGGAGGGATGCGAGTTTTAAATACTAATACAGGACAAACTAAGCATGGTGTTTTCACCGACCGTCCGGAAACCTTAACCAACGACTTTTTTGTCAACCTGCTTAATATGAAGACCACCTGGAAATCAATATCAAAAGACGACACATTGTTTGAAGGACGCAACCGGAAGACAGGTGACGTAAAGTGGACTGGTACTCGTGTTGATCTAATCTTTGGCTCAAACTCTCAACTGCGTGCATTAGCAGAAGTTTATGCCACAGCAGATTCACAAGAGAAGTTTGTCAAAGATTTCGTTGCCGCCTGGACCAAAGTCATGAATCTGGACCGTTTTGATGGTGCTAACTGAGGGTAGACAACAGTTGGTGTAATGCGGCGCCAACACAAATACCTACTAGGTAATCATTTAAAAGGCGATGCTTCATAAAAGAAATGTCGCCTTTTTTGGTTATGCTACAGCTGTAGCTTATATACCCGTCGCGATTGATTTTTAGATTTTAATATACAGCATGAATTGGGTAGTGACTCAAAACTGTGTCTACTCATATTTGAAGGCCAAACTCATAGCGATTAATAAAAAGTCCAATTACAATATCATGCATTTGATTGGTCTTTGAAAAGCAAATGGTTTTTCTGGTAAGGAGTTTAATACGAGTCCCTAACGTTAGGTGTTTTCGCTCTATTTTTTGAGTGTTTCTTTTTCCTATAATATGTTGTTCATCTGGAATATGTCGGCTATATGCTCTTCAGTCATCTGTACAAAATACCTTAATTTTAGAGGGTTTCAACAAGGTTTGTAATGTTTGAAAAGCTTCATCTTTTCTAGAGGCTAATACATAAGCTAAAACCTTACCTGAAATAGAGTCAATCGCATGCCATAGCCATCGCTGATTGACCTTGGACTTCACAAAACTCCACATTTAGTCCACCTCAGCAGAAATGACTTGTTCAAGTTTAACTTTAACATTACTGGGATTATTAAGTTTTCTAGTAACGGTCGATTAACAGCTTGTAGTTGGTATTCTTTTTTTATTGTATTAATGACAGTATTTTGGCTGACACCCGTTACTCAAGCTGTATCCCTAACACCACTGCCACAAACGTTATCTCATCCAGCATGCCTTACTAACACATGATGATTATACAGCAAGTGCCATATACTTTGAAAACACCTGTATTGAGTGAAAATTATACAAACCAGTCTTTGGACATACTTTTGAGGCACAACCAAATATTCATGGTGCGGAAACAACCGTTGTTATCAGTGAGGACTCTGTCAATACTGACTCAACAATACAGTTACTCGAATACTTCAAACGGCTCTGGAAGGTTTTTAAAAAAAAGGTCTTGTATAACAAATTTTATGAGACATTTGCAGTATTTAAAAAGGCTTGTAGTCGATTTATTCAACAACGTCATCAAAATATGCGACAGAACCGATATTTATTCTCCCATATATTTTTTCATTAATACCTCTACATTACCTTCTTTTACAATTTGATGTAAAGTATTTTGAATCAGATCAAACTGCTTCATATAATCTGATTTCTTGGAGATACCAAAATAGAAAGGGACATCAGGTGTTGGCCGAAATACAGCTTTTTCAAATTTACCTTGAAATCCATATTTATGTATTAAATAATCCCCTTGTGATTCGGTATTCACAATGGCGTCTATTCGTCCTGCTTCTAACATACGTAGATTTTGGATTACATCCGTGACAGCATTTTTTTTAATTTTACTGTCTTCATCAAATTTGTTAAAATATCTAACACCTATTTTAACACCAACTTTCAATCGATAGATGTCTTCATATTTCTTTATTAAATGACCGTTACCCTTAAGCAAATAGAATATTTTAGATGTTTTTTTATTGACATAATATGGTTCAATATATTGAATATAAACTTCTCTATCAGACCTTTTTAACAGTCCCGTCATAATATCAACAAGCCCACTCTTCATTAGAGCAAGACAACGCTTAAATGGACATTCACTATACTTTATTTTTAAACCTAAACGACTTGCTATATCCTTAATAAGTTCACCATCAATTCCTTTTAACTCTCCTTCTTCAACAATTTTCCAAGGTGAAAATTCACTTGTAGCAACAACTAATTCTTTACTCCAGACAGCGCTGGTAAATACATTAATAGTAAAGATACAAAAAACAAGCCACCTTTTTACATCCATCATACTATCCTTATTAAAAAAACCATTATATGGTATCTAATAATAGATTGTTCTTTGTATTAGGTGTAGTCTGATCGGCTCCGTCGAAAATATGGCTTTGTTGGCCTCTAATTGAACCATACCCAGCCGAACCCCTTAACAGCTTTTCTCAAACTTTCGCCCAACTTGCTCACCATATTTCACAAGCGTTTCAATTCCTCGTTGTGAATTAACCAGAATGTCTTGATCAGCAACGCGGGCATGGGGTTTGCCTGTTAAGGCTTCAGCTGGTGTCTTTCCTACTAGATTAGGGGGGTGACTACGCTGAAAAGGCCAGTGATTTAAAGTGTCATCTTTGTAGACGTGTGTAGCTGCTAAAAATACTTTCATTTGTGCGCGTCTACTGAATGGATACTTAAAAATAAACTGCTACCTCTCAACTCCCCATTTTTTCTCAATTGATTTCAGTACCTTATTTGCTTCTATCTTCTTTAAACCTCTGATGAAGTCTTGAATTAATTCTGAAGCTTTGGGGTTTGTCTTTGATATACCTAAATACATAGGAACTGTCTCAAATGGCACCAAAGGCTTGTATTTAGAAGATAAATTATTCGATTCGAGGAAATACTGTGTCGCATAAATCCAACCAGCCACTGCAGTCACCCTACCAGCTTCAAGCATTCTAAAGTTTTGCACATCATTGTTTGTTTCTACTGTTTTAAATAATCCGTTCTTTATGGCTGTATTCCACCTCGCCCCGTAGGACCAGCCACGAATAACTCCCACTTCTAAATCTTTTAGTGATGAAAAATCATTTTTCCAGATAAAATGAACATCAGTTGGTACATAAAGAACTGCCTTGTCGACGTTTACCCTTTCACCTGAAAACTGATAAACTTTATCCCGATCTTTGTTCCAAACCAAAGGAAATATTCCGTCCACTAAAGATTTTTTCGAGGCATATAAGGCTCTAGCCCAAGGTAGATTATGAAATTCTATATCATAACCCTGAGTTTGATAGACTGAGATTATCAAGTCTATTACGTATCCTGAAAAAATATTGGATTGTGAAAAATCTTCTATCTTATTATATGACTTTTGCTCTAAGTGAATTACTTCTTTTTGTTCAATCTCATCTGGGTTGTGCCCTTTGACGAAGGTAAAAGGTGGGTATAAGCGGTCAGGTACCAACCCAATTGTTTTTGCTTTTACAAAAGAACTTAAAATTAGATAAAAGATAATTAACAAATACCAATTTGACTTTATAGGAATTTTCACTTGATACTCTAATAAATCGTATTAAAAGCACATTGCAGGTTAATGTGCTATTAACTAAAGACTAGCAAAACTTAACTACTATAAACAGTACTTTAGATAGTTTTAGAAAGTTGGCAAGCTGAAGTATTGGGGTTGTAGCTGCTCTCTCACACTTTATTTGAACTTTAGGGCCTTGTTCATCGTTTCGGCCACCACGTGCTATGCAGCCCTCCGTCGTTTAGCTGGCATAGCTGGATAATCTAAATGATCAATAAGGTATTCAAATAAATCTATTGGCTTCTCTTCGAAGAACCTTTCTGCGGCCGTCGTTCCATCAGCTCGTTTTATAAAATAATTGTGCACGACAGTTAGTGCTTTTAGTTTGCTATTACTCATTCTTTTCAAATTATGCTGCTTGAGCGATAGCTGCTCATTGCGGCCTTCTACGCAAGAGCTCGATCGATGGAATAACCTGGCGTTGTGATACTGCTCTCTCTCCAAATCTGTCAGAGACTGCCAACTGGGTTCCTCGTTGAGTGTTGCCCGTAACGCTTGGCTCTTGTTTTCCAGGTCTTTTCGTAAAGCAGCTTTAGACGCTTTTTTGGCCGTTTCAGCAAGGTAATAAATTGGGATCAGATGGTCACGAATCATATTCTTCCCCTCAGTAGACAACCCCAATTGCTTGAAATAAGCATTAACAGTGATCCAGAAAAATAGTATTGTAGCTACCATGGTGTCCACCTTTTTGCTCGCCTTATCAATGCGTTTTAAACTTTTATCTGATAATTCTGCATCTTCTGCCTCTGCTTTCGCTTGAGTTATATGACTATCATAGTCAATAGGGCGACCTCGTTTGCGTTGAGGTAATTGCTCATCACGCTTTTTGGCTGCCTGCCGCTCGCTGTTAGTGCGCTTTAAACAGGCTTCAAAATTGATGGTATTTTGAACTATTTCTTGTCGTTTTTTCTTGTTTGGATGACTTGATTTTTCTATCGTCTCCATTGATAGTTAATACTTCTTGTGTGGTTTGTTCTTGATTTTTGTTTGCACCTAAATCTTCCTAGATCAAGCCACACACTTCAACTATCTTATTCTTCCGATTCACATATTGGCACAAGCTCCTTGGTCATACTTAGATTGTCTGTTTATTAGGCAATATGGCCGAAACGATGAACAAGGCCTTTAAAGGCGATATTACAATGGATAGGTAGCATATCAATTTAGTCAACATATTTTCTTCCTTGAGCTTTTAGTTGTTAGTGAGTGTTATCATGGCTCATTATTGTTGTGATATTTTGCTGAAATTATTAGAGGTGCCCTTATGTTAGTTTAGCAGTGCATACTTGTGATTTGCTAATAATTTAAAAAAAAGAGTTTTTGCATAATGTGATTTTTGGGGGAAATATCATAAATTTGAAATATGTTAGAGTTTGCAGCTAATGGTTGCAAATTTAAATTATAACTGTTGATCTGGCATATGCTAAAATTCGAAATAATGACTTTTGGTAGTTGAAATAGCAAGCTTATTAGATGTCACATTACGAACAGTTATTAATATCATAATCAGCTTTCTTGAATAAAGCAATACAAGATAGTTTTAGAAAAAACAGCTCAGTAGAAATAGATAATAATGCTAAATCAAGTATACTGGTGCTTGCCTGTTGCAGTCCGCTAAAAGGGGTTGATTGGTGGATATTAAAGTTATTAAAGTTATTAAAGCTATTAAAGGAAAGAAGGGTTATAGTGACTTCCCAATAGTCATTGATAGATAATCTTATTGTCCTTAAGCATGTTGCCACTGCGATAAGAAGTGTATATAAAGTGATAAATATTTTTAGTTATTCTAGTTTGTTTATTAAGCAAGGTGATTGCTTACAACTATTTACGTTAAATTTCACGAGCTATTGCTTTGGTTTCGCGCTCTTAAAGCGACAATATTTCTACAAGTATTACGGAAATAGATAAGTGTACTTATGATGTTTAATGAAGTTTGCTCATACCTATGTCGTGTAGCAGTATGCTCTCTTACTAATTTAATGTTACAGTATATTTATTCGTAATGAGAATGCTTTCATGGAATAAGTGTTCACATAAGTATTATCTCTTTATCATTGATAGAAAATAATATTTATTGTGTGTAACGTTAACTAATTTTTTAGATGTGATCATGGCAATAATAAACAATATCATAGAAAATAAAACGATGAGTAGTTACTCAAAATCTACAGTTAAATGTTTGATGCTGGGTATTAGTCTTGTAAGTTTTTCATCTACTTATGCGCATGAGTTTCCTTCATTGGATAAAGCATACCAAAGTATACCTGATGCTTCGCAAGTATCATTAGTTGAGCAATATTATCCAGTGTTTGACTTTACTGGTAATAGCTGTTTGCCTGCTGCTGCTATCAGTCGTACAGGTAAAAAAAATGGTGGTCTAGGAACTTCTGGTACGATTACTGGAGATTGTCGTAAACATAAATTTCTAACAGCATCAAATACTTACCATCGTTGGACTAGCCAAACAATTAATGGTGTAAGTTATTCAGCACATTTATATGACTTGTATTTTGAGAAAGATCAGGTCGCCAATTATGTTGGTGGAGGCCATAGGCATGATGTAGAAACGGTCATTATTTATTTCACCAACTTACAACCAACCCATGTTGCAGTTAGTGCTCACGGAGATTACTCCTTGCGTGCCTGGAGTGGAGTGCCAAAAGAGGGTAATCACCCTAAAGTTGTCTACTATAAAGACCCAGATCCTTACGTAGGAATAATACCTTTAACTCACTCTTTTCGGTTTGCACACTCAGGAGAAAGCGTATCTAATCCATATTATAATGGCGCTTGGGTAACTCCAACTATTGTCAGTTGGTATGAAATGAAAGGGGATGGTGTAACCAACTCTACAATGAGAGATTTATTTAATGGCTATAGCTATGGTAAAGCAAGCTTTAAATTCAAAGACTCAAATTTTACAAAAACAATAAATAAAACTATACCAGCGGGCTACCCAGTTTTTACTGATTAAAGTATATTATAATTTGCCAGCTCAGATCTTGTACTATCACATGATATATTATGATAACGCAAGATCTGAGCATTTTTTTTATGCGAGTTATAGCGCTAGTTTAATTATAAACTGGAGTATCCAAATTATGATTTAAGTAATAAAAGGTATTTAGTTTGGGTTAATTCTGGATTTGCTTACTGTTATGTTGTTCAGTAAAATTGCTGTAGTCTTGAAAGTTTAATAGCTCTAACTTGAGCCACCTAAGTGTAATTCCAATAGTCTTATGAATGTTATAAATTCTTTCAATACTGTTATTTTTATATTGATCAGACAGCGAAAACTCTCTGACTTTTGCTGGGTGTCTTGCAAGTTTTATTGCAATATGTACTTTAGGGCTAGCATTACATGCGTGAGTACTTAGACCAGATAAGCTCACATATGCATTAAAATGTTCTGACTTTTCGTTTTTTTCAAGAAACAAATTAGCTTGAGACATTTGGAGCTCTAAACCATAGACCATTTCAAGAGCTGTTTGATTATTAATTACTCCACAATTGGTTTCATTCTGTACCCCAAGTAAAGCATTTTTAACGGACGTACTATATGAAATAATTCCTCCACCTAAAGCACCTCCAGCCCAATGTACTTTACTCAAAGTTCCTGCTAAGTTTCCACCAGTAATGCTTTCTGCTGTAGCGATCAGCCATTTCCTTTTATACAGCAAATCTCTGACTTCGCGCGCCAGTAGATAATTATCATATTCTAAACTGCATACTTCAGTTGGACTGTTACCACATAGTTCATTCTTACTAACTATTAGTTCTTCTGCTATTGAACTGTGGGTTGATATCAAGAAAGCTAGAATTCCAAGAAATAATTTCACAAATCAGATCCTTATTTTATTGATAGTTGGCTTTGGTTACAGGTTAAGTATGCTTCGGTAAGCAATACTTTTTAATGGTCATAACTAAAATAAAGCCATTTTATGAAGTATATTGTTATATGTGAGATTGTACATATAATTCTGCATAAGAATACTATATCAATCTTATGGTTAATGTAAATTTTTTTATGGATATGCTTTTTTATGTAAAGGGTACTGCCATAAATAAAGCAACTCTTGAATGGATAGTTTTTAATATACTGATAGTGCGTGGTTACTTTTATTTAGATAAGACAGCACCAAGAGTGGCTAGATTGGACTATAATGCCTGTGGCTTATATAGCATATAGAAGATATTTTAAGGAGATTAAACTGGTTAAAAAATATTATCTGCTTGAGTAATTATACCAGCCTGTGTTGCATTAATAGATTTAATATGTTTGCTTAAGAAGCCGATAGGTATATTTCCTGGGCTTTTTGACTCATATATTACTTGTTTAATCATGGGGATTAGTAGTTCATCTACCATTAAATAGTAGTCACTACTCAATGCTGCTATAGCACCATTCTTTACCCATTTCATATTGAAAGAGAATATAGGTATTTTGTTTTTGTCTGTTATAGGTTTAATTAAATATATGTTATTATAAACAACTTCGCTAGAGGCTGCTATTATCGCATCTACATTCTGATCAATAAGCTCTTGTGCAGCCTTAGGTAAATCTAGTTTTGTGTCGATTAATTTATATAAAAATTTTATTTGTAGTTTTTTAAAGGCATCTCTACACTCACCTGCTTCCACATATCTTGATTTGTTTTTAGCGTCAAATATTACACCAATTGTATCCATATTGGGAATTATTTTTTGGAAAAAACGAAGTTGCCTTTCAATTTGTACATAATATGATACGCCTGAGATATTGCCTCCAGGTTTTAATAGATTATTAATACCGAGAAGTGTTGGATTATTTACATTAGTAAGTAAATAACATAGGTGTTTGTTTTACAATATATCTTGCGAGGCTCATTGCATCTGAGGTGATGGTGATTATTAATTTATAATTTGATGAATCAAGGTAGTGTAAAGTTTTTATGCTTGCATTATTGTCATTCTCTCCTGAAAACTGCTTCACTATAACTTTATTGTCGTAGCTCAAAATTTTATCTTCAATATAGCTTGCAACAGTCCGCTCATTAGCATCTCTTCTATCATAATCAAAAATTGCAATAATAGAGCTAGTACCCTTTTGATTATGATCTGTATTTTCAGCTGTATCAGTTTGAGTTAACGCTTTCTCTGCATTTAGAGCAGTTGTATACCAAACAGCGCGTGGTGCCCCTGATATTATTGTGCTTAGCTCTTGTGCATTAATAGCACAGAATGAGCTCAATATATATAGACATATTATGTAAGTAAATAGCTTTATAAAGTTCAACATAATTCAACTTCTTATATGATCAATAGTATTTTAGTCCAAACTCGAAGAAAGTAGTTAGCTCACTCTTTTTGATCCTCTTGGCGATTAGCTCATAAATATGTATTCCCTTGGCAACTGTGCGTGAGTGCTGAATAAAGCCCTGATGGCATAATCTCAACAGTTTCACCCTTGTTGAGGATTACAGTGATTGAAACAGCAAGCAAATGGTTTGCCTGCATGGATGGTGCAGTGCGCTCAGGTCAAGTAGCTGCAAATGCTGTAATCGAAAATGTTTTGAAGAGGGAGTGAATCCAGTATTAAACAGGTATAGCTAGGGTACAGGGCATGTCTCACCCAACTACTATCCTCAGTTATGTCCGAGCTAATACGTTTTTGCTGTCAGACCTGAAGAATTGGCAATGCTACGCTATAAAACCATCATTGGTCCTAAGCTCAAAGCATGTCAATTACTGCAACAAAAAAACCGAGGCTACATACAGTATCAGTGCGCGAGTTAAGTAGAATGACCAGTCTTGGAGTGCAGTATACTCATTGATGACCTTAGTTTGTCGGTAAAGTAATCCTGAATTTTATTTTATATAAGTATTTATTGATTAATATCAAAAAATAGTTGTTGGATTAGTGTTAAAGGTTTTTATTTGTAGGGCATATTTTTATTGTTAACAGATTGTGCAGGGCGTGCTTTTTCTGAAAGATATATAGCAATTGATGTATAAAAAAAGACAGTAATTTTTATATATCAGTTATGATGCGATATTTTTAATTTAAAGATCATTTGTCTTATGTTATTGTTTAGCTGTAATGAAAAACGGTTGATTGTTAAGTATCAAATACTAGAGAGTTATAAAAAATAGATTAAACTAGTATGTGCCTTATATTGCTATATTTAGCAGGATTTTTTTATGCTAAAAAATTTTAAATTGAGTTTAATCAATCAGAAGCTCTGTTTTCCTAGATTATCACCGACATTTAATTCATCTCGTCGACAGTTCTTAGTCAATTTTTCTATCCTAGCTTCAGGTTCTGCTTTAGGGTTACATCATTCATTTGCCTTGGGCTCTACTCAATCGAGCTCAAGCAGTGATAGCCATTCACTTATATTTCAGAACCCAATACGATTTAATGGTCAACGACTGGACCCAGTGACTAATCTTTATCATTTAGGCCAAGGATATCGTGCTTATAACCCACGCCTGATGCGTTTTCATGTAGCTGATAGTTTAAGTCCTTTTGGTGAAGGAGGTATTAATACATATACCTATACTTTAGGAGACCCAATTAATCGAGTAGATCCTACAGGGCATATCAGTTGGCAGGCGGGTTTAGGTATAGGGCTTGGAGTGCTAGGTCTTATAATATCACTGGCTACACTAGGCGTAGGTATTTCAGCGGCAGTCGCTATAGCCTCATTTGGTGGTACAACGGCTTCAATTATTTCAAGCGCACTTGGGATTACCTCATCAGTACTCGGGGTTGCCTCGTCAGCAACTGGGATTGCTTCTGCTGCACTTGAAGAAAGTGACCCAGAAACATCGTCAGTGTTAGGTTGGGTCTCTTTGGGCTTAGGGGTGGGTAGTCTAGTAACAGGAGCCGTAGGCTATGGCATTGGTAAAGCGGCGGTTAACAGTCTTAAACGAGGCTTTGCAACAGAGTTGGTCATGGAAGAGAACTTGATGCCACTTACGCACCGAATGGGAGGGGTTAGTGTAAGAAGTGGTTTAATTCGAGGTCATGGCTATCCATTTAATACCGTGGTTAAATTTAATAATAAGTTAGCAGTGAGTGGTGCCAGACTAAGTGAAATGGCTCCGGTGGTAGCAGGTTCAGATACCATCGATTTAGCTACCTGTTTTGGTGCATTTGGACGTAAAGTTTCTTCTGCTCAATTATTAGCAAATCATACAGGTAGAACTGTTAGAGCAGCAACGGGTTATTATCGGGCAATTAATCATAGCCGAGACCTTAGTCGAGTATTTACTCCATTAACGGGCTTTAGAAGAACGACAACGAATATTATTGGACGAGGTGCTTCACAGGTTGCCCGCACATCAGTTCAAAGCTCTGCGGCTATTTATCATACTCCTTTTGTAACAGCACATTCTGTATTACCTAGCTTTTATAGAAATAAATAGCAATTAAATGACAGTGTTTCTATAGTGCAAACGTGTTTTACAGAAATATATTTTTCCTTAATATCAAGTAGTAGTAAAGCTGGCCGTTTATGAATAATCTATTTTCTAATGCATTTAATTTGTCGCAGTATTTATCAGGTAAGGTCGATCCTCGCACTGGGCAATTTCACTTTTCAATAAATCTACTTTCATATCTTGGCAATACACTTAATGGTCCAATAATTGATTTAGTAATCAGTTATAATAGTCTTAGCCAATCAAATCAAGGGTATGGCAAGGGTTGGTTAATTAATCTACCTTATTATGATAGTGCTAATAAAAAAATTTATTTATCAAGTGGGCAGGCATATCAGATAGAGTCTCAACGAAGCAGTAGCGAAAGTCAGTTAAAATACTGCAAATTAAAGGCATTTAAAGTTGATACGAGTAATGATAAAAAAATAAAAATTCTTCAGAAGGATGGAACAACAGAACAGTTAAACCAAGACGGTTTTTTAGAAAAAATTACGGCACCTGATGGTAGAGAACTGATCATTACTTATCAAACACCTACACGAAAAGGGCTTATTCAAACAATATCAGATGGTAGTGATCGAGCATTATCGGTTAGCTACAACAATAGCAAAGTTGTATTTACAGGTGCAGATAACCGTAAAATAGAGCTGTTTCTAACCCGAAGTGAACTCAGGCGTATTCAATGGCCAGATGGTACAAGTTCGAGTATTGAATACGACACGATTAATAGTTGCCGGGTAATCAAAAGAATAACTCACCCAACAGGTAAAACAGAAGTACTCAATTACTATCGTAACAAACTAAAAATACCTAATGGTGGCCCTATTCGTGCTATTCCAGCGGTACAAAGCCATCGGCTATATGGGGCTGGCATTGAAGATGTCATTAAACAATATGATTACAGTGTAAATAACTTCCTAGGCTATAAAGCTGGCGCCCGGTTTAAAGCAAATTTAGATAATTTATATGAACGTCAGCATGATTACCGCTATACCTCAACGGAAAGAGATAACCAACGAAAGATAGTCAAAACATACAACAAATTCCATTTGCTGGTGGACGAGGAGGTATTTGACCTGGATTCAAACAAACGCATCGCAAAACGTGCATTTGATTATTATGCAGATGTTAATACGATATTTTCAGATCAACCAGATCAGTATCAACTTCTTAAAAAAATGGACTTAACTTTTTATAATGCATCAGGTGGCTCCCGAGTTGAAACCAATGAATGGGAATATGATATTTATGGTAACTTATTATCTGAAACAGATGCTTATGGTGTCACGACCCGTTACAGTTACTATCATCCCGCTGGTGAAGAAAATTGCCCTGCCTCACCCAGTGGCTTGCCATTTTTACAAAAAAATAAGGCCAAATCGCCTTCAAGCAGGTATGCATCTGGTGATGAACAATGCCTAGTAGAAAACTATACTTATCGTAGTCACCCAAGTTTGATAGAAGGAAAAACATACCCTGTATTAGCTACGAGGACACTAAGTAATGAGCTAGGAAGTACACCGGTATCTAGTTGGGATACGACTTACTTTAATACTCCCAGTCAAGCACACCAACACGGTAAGGTTAAACAAGCTACTGAGTCTGTGGCAAATAACCAAACAGTGACAAGCTATACCTATACTTTGCTTGATGCGGAGTTGCAGACTCATCAAACGACTGCTCTTAAAAATGATCTTAGTTTTAGTGAATCATGGTATGAGTCATTGATGACTGGTGAAAAAACAAAGGAGGTTGATTCGTTTGGTGTTGTCAATCGTTATGAATATGATGCCCAAGGTAGAGTTGTTAAGGAGGTTATTGCAGAAGGCACGACTTTTGAACAAACTAAAGACTCTACTTATACGACAAGTCCTCAAAATACATTGGAAGTTGTATCAACAAGTGGCTCGAATCTGAAATATAAATATGACGTTCTTGGTCGTGAAATTGAAAAATATCAAACGGACACAAAAGGAGCTTTATCACTGATTGAAAAACGGAGCTATGATCTGGCTAGTCGACTCAGTAGCTTAACTATAGTTAATACTGATAAAGATGAAGAGGTGATAGAAACCACCACTGAGTATACATATGATTTATGGGATGAAGTAAAACAAATTACGCAACCCTCAGGGCTTAAGTTATGTATTGAAAATGATAAGGTTGCCAACAAAACCAAAGAATACCGTCAGAATACCAGTGGTAATCGATCTTACCAAATAGAAACCTATTATAATGAGCTGGGCAAAGCGACGACTGTTAAAATATATTCCCCTGCCGGTGAACTTTATAGTGATGCCGAAAAAAAATACGATGGTTTAGGCTTACTTGTTGAAGAAAAGGATGTCAATGGTATAACTATTACTTATAGGTACGATAATGCTGGACGTGTAATCACAGAAAACCGTGCTGGTAATGTACTCAGAGTAGAGAAATCTTATGACAGAGACTCATTAGAGTCTTGGTTGACTCAGATTAAGGTTAATAATCAAACAATAGGGACTCGTAGTTATGATGGAATGGGCCGGTTGTTAACTGAGACTAAGTTTAACCAGGAACCGACAACTTATCGATATGATACGTTAAGTGAAAAACCATCAGAAGTAACACTGCCTAATGGAAAGAAGGTAACCTATGAGTTAGAGAGTATTTTAAATGAAGTAAAAGCAATTAAACCAAGTGATGTTAGTCAAGCTACTCAATATACTTATTATGCCACCACTAGCCTAGTGCACCAAATAATCAATCCTTCAGTTGAACTAACCATAGAGTATTTCCCAAACGGTTTAGTGAAAGCAGAAACCAGAGGTGAATATAGGTGCCATTATGAATATTCACGACAAAATAACCTACTGAAAGTAACAGATTTTTTTGGTAATGAAGAAACCCATGAGTATGATGCGTACGGGCGAGAAAACAAAGTTACCAATAATACCGCTAATGAAAGTATAGAGATTAGCTATGATGGATTTGATCGTGTAGAAAAGGAGGTTGTGTCAAACACAGCAGGTCAGATAATTGAGCATGCGTATTACTATGATGACTATGACCGACTGCAACAAAAAATCAGTATTATGGCTGGTATACAGCAATGTAATCAGTCCTTCGAATATTACAAAGATAATAAGCTAAAGAAAAAAACAACGATAGACTTTCAACGTAATACCACTACTGAAGAATATCAATATAATGAATTAAACCGGCTTTCATTCATGAAAGCTCAAGGTCCACTCAGCCCAAAATATATCAATGAAAAAACCATTAAACAGCAAGTTTTTGAATATAACCCGCTAGGTGATATCACAAACGTTTCTACTGAATTCATAGATGGTGAAAATACAGAAACAGATATAGTCACTTATCAGTATGGTGATGAGAATACGGCTCAACTAATTACTATTAATCATTCGCATTCCAGTATCGAATCCATAGAAAATTTACAATATGATGCTAATGGTAATTTAACCTGTGATTTGGAAGGCAGAATTTACATCTATAATGCATTGAATCAACTAACAGTGGTTGAAGATCAAGCTGATACTTCATTATCAGAGTATCAATATGACGGGGTGGGGCAACAAATATCTCAGTCAGTTCCTAATCAAGCAGCAATAGATCTATTTTACAGCGGAAGCCAGCTGATTAATGAAAAACAAGGTGATATACACTCCCAGTATTTACGAAGTGGCTCTAGTTTAACCACAAGATATACAAAACAAAATGACAATGTTCAGAGAACACAGCTCATTACTGATTTTAAGGGTAGTGTTATTGGTGAGATCTCAGGGAATGAGAAACAGTTACTTAGGTATTCAGCCTATGGTTTAGAAAAGCACTAAAAAAATTAAACAGCATTATTAACTACATTTTAGAGGGCTATATGAGAGTCAAAAAAATTGTCTCACTGGCAGGTTTGTTTTTTACTTCAAATTTCGTTAATGCAGATTTACTGGATCATAATCGCTATGATGTTCAAGATATCAAGGTAACGACACAAGTGGGGAGTAACTGTGCTTATCCCATTTACGCTAATGGTCGTATGCAGGCTCCAGTAAATATTGCTATTAAAGTGCTTGATAAAAACTCTGGAGAAATAGTTAACCTATCGAAAGAACAGCTAGAAAAGTTTATTGTTCTAACTGACTCATCAGGAAATGAGCTGACCTTTGAGCAACCTGCAAGTCGGTCATGGAGCTTTACGTTTAAAGAAAATGAGTTTTTACATCGAGTAAAAGAACCAATGATTTGCTCAAATATAAACACTGAAACATTGAATGATGAGTGGTCTTCATTAAATACTTATGTGTATACTAAAGATGAAGTTTATGCAAAAATAATTTGTGCGTCAGTGAAGTTTACTAATGAACAAACTATGAATAGTTGTAGCGGTAATTTTGATGAGTTTGTCAGGATTGAGAGTAAAGCCGAAAAAAAACATCCTGCCAGTGCCTTTTTATTTAGAAAAAACTTGTTATGGGATAATTATCCTGAAAGAGATAAAAATGCAGGAAAAGCAGAACCGCAAATGCATTATCGTGCTTATGAGTACACTATACGCCTTATCAGTGGAGATGATTTATACTCAATTGGCAGGAAGTCAAGTGAAACGCACTCTCTATCATGTGTCAGACCGAATACAATATCGATTGATCATTTCTCTGTGGTTGGTGATACGGGTGGTAGTGTTTGGGGTATTCCTTGTTTTGAAGAAGAAAACAAGTATACCGCACCTATAAAGTTTGGTGGTTACGAAGTGCTTCAACATGAGGGCAGATTAAAACTCACTCGTGGTCAATTTGTAAATATTGCATCAAGTGCAAGTAGTCGCGCAGAAGAGTTATCTTTGATTGATAAATACGGAAATGAAGCGACAGTTTTTCTTCAATATAATGATAGTACAAGTGCGTGGGTACTATCTGATTAGCCTAGCTAGGAACTTATTATGAATGTAAAAAAATATTGCTTCTTCATAAGCGCCTCAAGTTTGCTATCAATGACAAACTATGCCACAGCGGACTTAGATCCTAACCGTTTTGAAATACAAGATGTTAACGTATCAATGTCAATCCAAGATGATGCTGCTTATCCCATTTATGCTAATGGACGAATGCAGGCACCGGTTGATATTGCCTTGAAAATATATGATAAAATTAATTCACAATATATCCAGCTAACTGAAACTCAACTAAAAAATGCAATAATTTTGACTGATATAAATGGGGTGGTGTTAACATTTAACCAACCTGTTAATAACTCTTGGGGTTTTACTTTTACAGAAAATTCATTTTCCCATAGGATAAAAGAACGCTCGAAGAGATCAAGTAGTAGTCAAGTTTCATCTAGTCCAGTATGGTCAAACTTGCGAGCTTATGTTTATACAGATGAAGAAGTTTATGAAAAGAAAATCTGTATCGCCGTAAAGTTTACAAGTGATCAAACATTTAATAGTTGCAGTGGTAATTTTGATGAATACGCAAGAATTGAAAGCAAATCAGAAAAAACCTATATAGCAGACTTTTTCACTTTGAGCCAAACCAAGCTTTGGGATAGCAATGATGAAGATTGGGACTCATCATTAAACCAGCAGTTGTACCAACACTATATATCACACAAACAAGGAATTAAATTACATTCTGTAGGTAGGGTTGGTACCTGGCGTGGTGAAACTGTTATTAGATACCCTGAAGCAGACAATATATTAACCTTTTCAATGCACGGAGAAGGCGGGACAGCCTGGTTTATTCCATCTTTGACTAAAACCCATTATTCATACATGGGGACACCTTATCCTATCAATAACCGAAAGGGACAATTAAGTATCCTTAGAATAACATCACCTGATAATCCTGTTTCACCAGAAAGTCCTGCGTATCGACATGTAGTAAATAAACAGCCACTTTATATTCTTGATAAATATGGAAATGAGTCAACCATTAGTCTTGAATTTAGTAGTGATGAAAGTAAGTGGGTTTTACTTGATTAATTCATGGCTCTATATGGACTCCTAGAGAATTATATCAATAGCTTGATTAAATTATTAAGTAAGTTTTTTCCTCGGTGCTTTATATTGTACAAATGTACTTGACTACAATAAGGTGCCTTTTAAAGTGTTTTAGAAACTTCATCCACCAAATAAAGTATAGATTGATAGGGTATTCCACTATGGTGGGAAAGCCCTATCTCGCAAGTGCGGCTGTTGCTAAAGCCTCGGGAGCAGTGGGTTGGAATTTGTGCTTTCAGTGGTTTAACTGCGGCTGCATTTAGCTCGGGTGTGGTAAAGCCTTTATCGCCTGCCCAGCCGCAGCATTGGATATGTTTTGGAATGATAACTTCTTTAGCACAGGTTTTTGCGAGCTTTAACATGTCTGCTTCAAGTCCCATTCGGCGCGAACTACAGGTTATGTGGAGCATAACTGTTTCTTCAGTAGGCTTAATTATCAGGTGTTCTAGTAGATATTTACTGACAAAACCTGTTGGCTCTAATACTTCAAGTGGCTTATTAAATTGCTCGATACTTTGTTTAGCGCAGGGGCTGGTATCCATCAGTATTGGATATTTTCCTTGTTCGGTTGCTTGCCACAAAACCGCTTCTAATTGTTTGGCTTTTTGTTTGGCTAAGTCATTCATACCTTTACTGCCGTATGGCATACCGCAGCATTGTTCAGTGAGTTTATCTGGGATAATGGCTTCATACCCAGCTTTATTTAACAGTGAAAGTGTTACTTCAGTTAACGGGCGCTGGTCACTTGCGTCTGTTTGTTGTCCCATTACTCTGCTGGCGCAGGATGGCATATATACCACTTTTTTCTGATTTGATATATACGGGTTTAGTGGGGCAGCTAAATTATGTTTGTTAGGCTGTGGATATTCTGCAAACCAAATGGGTGTTGAGCCTTTAGTTAACGAGCGTAGTCCATTCACGAGTTTTCCAACGGTTATCTTGCCGAGGGTTTTACAAGCCAGTTGATTTGCGCTTAAACCCACCCTGGCAATTTTGGTTGTAGTATCGAAATGTTCGGCAGTCCATTTAGCAATTAGCCTGTATTTTTTATATTTCTCTGTCCGAAGCTGTTTAATTAAGTCGCCAGTATTGATTTCAACAGGGCAGCGTTCAGCACAAAGACCTGTAGCTGCACAGGTATCAATACCTTGGTAGTTAAATACTTTTTGCAGCTCTGAGGCTTCTATATTTTCACCTGCACGCTTACGTCGTTGTAGCTCTCGGAACAATACTATACGTTGACGTGGAGAAAGGGTAAGAGTACGGGAGGGGCACACCGGCTCACAAAAACCACACTCAATACAACGGTCGATTAATTGATTAGCCGCTGGCATTGGCTTGAGGTTTTCAATATGTGAATGTGGATTGTCGTTAATAATAACACCAGGATTAAGTAGGCCTTCAGGGTCAAACAGCTTTTTAATTTGCTGCATGAGTTTGTAGCCTGCTTTACCCCACTCCAGTTCTACATAAGGTGCCATATTTCGGCCAGTGCCATGTTCAGCTTTTAACGAGCCCTGATATTTAACGGCTACCAACTCAGCAACTTCATCCATAAACTGGCCATAACGTTCGATTTCTTGCTGGTTATCAAACCCTTGGGTAAATACAAAATGTAAATTACCCTCTAATGCATGGCCGAAAATAATAGCTTCATGGTATTTGTATTTATCAAATAGCATTTGTAAATCACGAACACCATTTGCTAAATTTTTTACTGGGAAAGCGACATCTTCAATAATAACGGTGGTACCAACCTGGCGAACAGCGCCCACTGCAGGGAACATACCTTTACGAATTTTCCAAAGAGTTGAAACTGTGGTCGGGTCACTGGTAAATGGTTCTGACTCAATAATGGTAAATGGGGCTAGTGAGTCAATTACTGATTTGCACTGACGATCGAGTTGTTGCTGACTACTGGCATGGGTTTCTATGAGTATTGCAGTGGCTTCTAAATCTAGGTGTTGAATAAACTCTGGCATACCGGGTTTATCTGCCACTGAGCGAAGTGCCCGGCCATCCATCATTTCTACCGCTGCAACCGGCATTTTCGATAAAGTGGTTACTGCACGACAGGCGTCTTCAATGGTAGCGAAAACTAATAATGCAGAGGCTTTGTCAGGGTGCTCTACAACTGTGTTATAGGTAATGTCAGCAATAAAGCCGAGGGTGCCTTCTGAGCCTATCATCAAATGTTCAATGACTTTAATTGGGTCTTGAAAATCCACTAAAGCATTTAAGGCATAACCAGTGGTATTTTTCAGTCGGTATTTATGTTGAATTTGTTCGGTTAGCGCTTTGTTATCTAAAGTTTGTTTACAAAGCTGATTGAGTTTTTCAATAAATTGAGGGTGGGATTTTTTAAATGATGCAATGTTTTCCCTATTGCCAGTATCTAACAGCGTTCCATCACTGAATACTATTTTCATATTGGCTACTGTTTGGTAGGAATTTTGCGCTGTACCGCAGCACATACCACTGGCATTATTGGCAGCAATCCCACCAATTTTACAGGTATTAATCGACGCAGGGTCAGGCCCAATCTTTCTTTGAAAAGGTGCTAAGTATTTATTGGCATCGGCACCAATTACTCCAGGTTGGAGCATGATTTGATTGCCATTTTCTATGACTTGATGATTACGCCAGTCATCAGTCAGGGTAATAAGCACCGAGTCTGAAATGGCTTGTCCAGATAAACTGGTGCCAGCTGCTCTAAAGGTGTAGTGAATACCCAGTTTACGACAGCTTTTGATTGCAAAAATCACTTCTTCCAGGTTTTTAAGCTGTAAAATAATTTTGGGAATTAAACGGTAAAAGCTGGCATCGGTTCCATAAGCCAAACACTTGGCTTCCTGAGTAATAATTCGCTTGCCTTCTATTTTAGTTGCAAGGATAGATTCCAGTTGCTGGTAAGTGGCTGTTGAATTGGCATTTACCATCTAATAGATTCCTTAAAAAACTAAGGCTTTGAAACCAGCGAGTCTTGCGACAGCGCTGAAATGCTATTGGCACCTGTTAAGGTCATAGCGACACGGATTTCGTTTTCATAAAGATTTAATAGGTTTTCTACCCCTGCGCCACCTTGTGCGGCAAGCGCATAAACAAAGGAGCGACCAATCAAGGTACAGTCAGCGCCTAAAGCCAGCATGCGAACGACATCTAGCCCGGTGCGAATACCAGAATCCACTAGAATTTTAAGATTACCCTTCACGACATCTGCAATGGCAGGTAATGCTTTAGCGGTAGATAAAACACCATCCAACTGTCTTCCACCGTGGTTTGACACAACAATACCATCAGCACCAAAACGTACGGCATCTTTCGCATCGTCTGTATCTAAAATACCTTTAATTACCATGGGGCCTTCCCACATATCGCGAATCCACTCTAAGTCTTTCCATGAAATAGAAGGGTCGAAATTAGCTCCCAGCCAACCAATATAATCTTCAAGTTTGGTGGGCGTACCCCGATAGGTAGAAATATTACCCAGGTCATGGGGTTTACCTAATAGACCAACATCCAGTGCCCAACTAGGGTGACGCATTGCTTGAAAAATACGACGCGTGGCGGCATTTGGTCCACTCATTCCTGAATGCATATCACGATAGCGTGCCCCGGGCACTGGCATATCAACGGTGAAAACTAATGTACTAACCCCTGCGGCTTTGGCTCTTTCGAGAACATTTTTCATAAAACCACGGTCTTTCAGCACATATAACTGAAACCACATGGGCCTTTGAATGGCAGAGGTCACTTCTTCTATTGGGCAAACAGACACTGTTGATAAAGTAAATGGAATCCCTTTTTTTTCTGCTGCTTTTGCTGCTTGTACTTCACCTCGGCGAGCATACATACCACTTAAGCCAACAGGTGCCAGGGCAATAGGCATAGAAAGCTTTTCTCCAAATAACTCGGTATTAATGGCTAAGTTAGACATGTCTTTGAGGACTCGTTGACGAAGGGCTATTTCACCTAAGTCGTCGGTATTGCGCTTTAACGTTCGCTCATCGTATGCACCGCCATCAATATAGTGGAATAAAAATGGAGGTAATTTTGCTTTGGCGGCTGCGCGGTAGTCTGTGGAAGCAGAAATAATCATAAGTAGTTTATTTTTTCGTGTTTAAGTTTTACTGACTGTTTTTGCTAAAAACAGTTGATTACTATAGTTAGCTACTCTACGAAACTGTCGCAAAAGCTGTTATTCCATATCGGGCACTAAATTTACTTTCTGCATCCTTTTGCGACAGCCTCCTCTGGGAGAAGGAACTTAGTTTTGCAACACCCTCCTACTTAGTAGGGCCTTATTCAAACTACTACCGGCTCATTAATGGATCATTTAACTGGAAACCATAAATCAAAATAAGACCAATGATGCCAGTTACTATTAGGTAGTAGGCAGTAGGGATAGCGGTTTTTCGCAAGGTTGCCCCTTCACGCCCTAAAAGTCCAACCGTTGCTGAGGCTGCGACTACATTGTGAATAGCAATCATATTTCCTGCCGCCGCCCCAACTGCTTGAAGTGCGATAATTACTACACTGGAAATTGTTAGTGCTTGGGCTGCTTCAAACTGGAACTGGCTAAACATCATATTAGAAACTGTATTAGATCCAGCAATGAAAGCACCTAAGGCGCCCACAGTAGCACTTAACGCGGGAAATGCGGAGCCCACCAGGTCAGCCACATAATTGGCTGCTGTTACTGGCATGCTTGCCAAGTCTGCGCCATTAACACCTGAATTAATAAAAATACGTACCATAGGAATAGTAAATATTAAAACAAAGCCTGCACCAACCAGTGTTTTGCTAGATTCACTGAAAGCGTTTACTAAAGGCCTTACCTTTTGAGTTTGAAGAAAAGCGGCTAATAAGGCGACAAAAACCAAAATGCCACCGGGTAAATAGAGTGGCTGAATAGCTGTACTGATGCCGACTTCTCCAAGAATATTATTAAAAGAAAGACTGACACTTTGTAAGAAGCCTTTAAACTCCATGCTAACCCGGCTAATCACCAGAATAGCCGCTAACAATACATAAGGCGCCCAAGCTTTAGTTAGGCTCATCGGTTTTGTGTTTTCATCCAGATTTATTTTTAGCGAGCCTAACCACTCTTTAGGCCATTTGTCTTCTGTTTCGAAATCCCATTGTTGCTTGGGCACCAAAAAGCCTTTTTTGGCAGCTGTTACCACAATAGCTAAACCCACCAGACCACCAATCAGTGATGGAAATTCAGCGCCAAGAAACACGCCAGTTAGCGCATAGGGGATAGTAAAAGCAGCACCTGCAAACAAGGCAAATGGCAGAATGGTTAATCCTTCAGTCCAGCTTTTATTTTTACCAAAAAAGCGAGTCAGCATCATCGCCATTAATACTGGCATTAAGGTACCAACAGCTGCATGGATCAATGCGACACTTGAGGTAATTTGCTGCAGATAAATATCCCAGTTTGAGCCGTTAGCAACAAGCACTTCGCCAATCTTGTGAGTGTCGAGCCCTTTGTTTACACCAACAATAATTGGAGTGCCAACCGCGCCAAAAGAAACAGGTGTCGACTGAATCATCATACCCATTATGACTGCCGCGAGAGCAGGGAACCCAATAGCCACCAGTAAAGGCGCGGCAATAGCAGCGGGGGTGCCAAACCCAGAAGCCCCTTCAATAAAGGAGCCGAAACACCAGGCAATAATAATAGCTTGCACACGACGGTCTGGGGAAATATCGGTAAAGCCATTGCGAATAGTCGTAATGGCGCCAGTGTGTTTAAGGGTGTTTAGTAAGAAAATGGCACCAAACACAATCCACAATACTGAGACAGTAATCCCCAGGCCTTGAACAACAGAAGCCAATACCCGGGTGCCAGACATATCCCAGAACATCAAGGCAATCAAAACCGTTAAGCCAAATGCAATTGGCATAGCTTTTTTAGCAGGCCAGTTAAAGCCAATTAGCAATATGGCTGCCACTATGATGGGTGAAAAAGCCACTAGGGCTAGTAGTGCTTCACTCATTGGTACCTCCCCTGCATGTATTTCTCCGATTAGGCTTCATCGGGAAATGCTTTTTGTTGTAATGATTTTGTTAATTTTTTATGAATTTACCCCTTTATTTTTTGTGGATATAGGGAAATAATGAAAATGATTAATTCCAAAAATGACATAATCAGGGCGCCTCTATAGTGCGAGCAGACGATTTAGTTTTGTTTTCTCAGGTGGTTGAGCTGGGCAGTTTTAGTAAGGCAGCAGAAGAAAATAACCTTACCAATTCGGTAGTTAGTAAAAGAATTGCTAGGCTGGAAGAAGAAATAGGTACCCAGCTTTTATACCGAACCACCCGGAAGCTGACACTGACAGAAGCAGGTAAGGCTTTGTTGCACAGTGCAAAAAGTGTGAAGCAAGCTACTCAGGAGGCAATGGATGCGGTTTCAGGGTTTGGAGAAAGCGTCAGTGGCTACATTAAAATGTCAGTACCCACTATCTCTGGGGAGTTGATATTAGCTGATGCGGTGGCTGAGTTTTGCAACATGCATCCTGGGCTGACTGTAGATATGTCTTTGGATAACCGCTTCGTTGACTTAGTGGCGGGTAGTTATGACTTAGTCATCCGCACTGGCTACCTGGAGGATTCCAGCCTGATTGCTCGCCATATCCTCGATTCTCAGTGGGTGGTATGTGCATCTCCTTCCTATATTGCTAAGCATGGTAAACCCATCATCCCCATTGACCTCACCAAACACAACTGTCTTCAATATGCCTATCAAACAACAGGGGCCAGTGACTGGGAATTTAAAGGTGATAACGGCAATTACATTGTCAAAGTGGCAGGATCTTTTTCTACTGATAATGCAGCCGCACTTCGCAAAGCAGCCCTTGGTGGGCACGGAATAGCCTATGTGCCCCGTTGCCTGGTTTACCATGATTTTCGTAATGGCCAGCTAGTGGATATATTCCCAGAATTGGTAGGCAAAAAGCTGGGTATTTATGCGGTTTATCCTTTTACCAGACAGCCGCCGAATAAAGTAAAGCTGCTTATCGAGCATATTAGGGAAAGGTATTTAACTATCTCGCATTATTTTTAGAGGCTTATGGCTGGCAAAACATAGAATTAATTTCAGAAAGCATCCAATTCATAATTTGACCACAGCCTCTATCACGACGTTTAACGACCCCCATGGCAACAGAAAAAGAGCCAGGAATGTTTTGGGTTGATAATTTTACTGACTCATTGCTATACCATTCAATATTGGCCACATGCTCTGGTACTAAGGCCCAGCCAACACCTTTAATAACAAGAGAAGTAATATGGTAGTAACTGTCTATATACCAATACTCTGAAGATATCGCTTTAGTCTGTCGTTTACCCATGCGCCCACGAATAACCAGTTGTCGATGTTGATTTAAGTCTGCGACAGTTGGTGCCGAAATGTTGGCTAGTGGATGTGTGGAAGATACGATTAGGGAGTGGGTTATTTGGCCAATCTGCATAAATTCCAGTGAATCGGGCAATAGGTTTAAGTGAAATAAAATACCTAAGTCTGCCTGCTGGGCTTCAACCCATTCTGCAATATCATCTTGAGAGCCATTAAGTATCGTTAGCTTTAATAAAGGAAATTGTTTGGCGACTTCCTGAAAAAAATGCTCAAAAGGTTCGATAGGCATCGCTTCATCCATAGCAATGGTAAGTGATGCTTCATTTCCGCCAAGTACTGTCATTGCTCGAGCCTGTAATCGTTGGCACTGAACTAGCACCACTTGGGCTTCTACATACATTTCTTCTCCAGCAGGGGTAAGTACTGGTAGACGTGCCTGACGGTTAAATAATTCAAAGCCAAGGTCAGCCTCTAAGTTGGCTATAGCCGTGCTGATACGCGATTGTGCTTTACCCAGTTTACGCGCAGCTGCAGAAAATGAACCTGCCTCCACTGATGTAACAAAGGCTTCTAGTTGGTCGAGGTTCCAGCGCATATTCAGCTCCGTTTTATTAGGGCCTGTTAACAGACCCTAGCTAATGTATCCGAAAATCGGATAGATAATAACTTTAACCTATCGTTAAATAAAAGATAATGGCAGCAGTTGTGAGAAGCTCAAGTTAAGATGTGTAATTAAGAATGAATAGTGACTATTCGAATACTAATATTCGCCAAACCTTTTTACGTTATACCATACCCTCTGTTGTAGCCATGCTGGCCAGTGGTTTGTATCAGATTGTAGATGGTTTTTTTATCGGCCGTTTTATTGGTTATGAGGGGCTAGCGGCAATTAACCTTATATGGCCAGTTATTTGTCTTATCTCTGCTGTTGGTGTGATGATAGGGCTAGGGTGTGGCAGCCTGATTTCAATCAATAGAGGCGAAGGTAATTTAGTTACAGCCAGGCAAACCTTGTTCACCGGGATTGGCTTGCTTTTTATGTTTGGTTTGCTAACTATGGTGATAACATTTCTGGTAAGTCCTTCTATATTGGTAGCTCAAGGTGCCTCCCAACAAACATTGCTGTATGGAATGCAATATGCAGAGATATGTACGTTAGGTGCGGTATTTTCTATCAGTGCAACTGCAATGCCTTTATTAATACGTAATTTAGAAAGCCCCAAAATTGCAACCTGTTTACTGGTGATTGGTGCAGTTACTAATATCATTTTGGATTATCTATTTATTGCCCAATGGCAGTGGGGGCTAAAAGGCGCTGCTCTTGCCACTGTCATTGCTCAATTGCTAGTCGTGGCTTTTAGTTTGCTGTTCTTTTTTTCTTCATATTCATCCATTAGATTGGGGCTTTCAACGTTAACATTTAGTTTTTCTAGAGCAATTAAAATCACCAAGCTTGGCTCCTCTACCTTGATAATGTATTTGTATATTAGCTTTGTTGTTGCATTGCATAACTGGTTGTTTATGAAATATGGTTCACCAGTGGATGTAGGGGCTTTTGCGATAGTGGGCTATTTGATGTCGCTCTATTATTTACTTGTTGAAGGCGTGGCAGAAGGTATTCAACCACCCGTCAGTTATTTTTTTGGTGCGAATCAAAACGATAATATTCAAAAAATACTTAAACTGGCAATTAAAGTAGTAATAGTCAGTGGTGTAATTTGGCTGCTGATACTTAACCTTTTTCCTGTAACCATCATTAGCTTGTTTAATGGTTCTGATGCTGAGCTTATCAATAAAACCCAAAATGGGATACAGTTGCATTTATTAACACTATTCCTTGATGGGTTCTTTGTTATTGCCACGGTTTATTTTTTGGCAATCAATCAAGGAGCAAAAGCACTAATGATATCTGTTGGCAACATGCTGGTTCAGATACCTTTCTTGATGATACTGCCCCAATGGCTAGGGATTAATGGAATATGGTTAGCCTTACCACTTTCGAATTTAGCGTTATTTTTGGTCGTAGCACCGATGTTGTGGAAAAATGTAAGTGGACGGTGTAGGCAAGATCAGGCACTTGCTTTAATAGATGGGTAGTTTTTGCTGGAGCAGCAAAGTATCTATAGAACCTTTGCATTGATTACTGATATAAATCTATATATAATTCGCGCCTCATTGCAAGATGCCTTTTCTGGCTGCTGAATCTTGCTCGAATACCACTCCTTTATTTCAATACTTTGGAGTGGCGTGTTTGTGTGCATTCTAAATTTATATAACAGAATGCCTTTCGAGCATTGGTAGCTATCATGACTACTTCTTTTAAACGCTTGGTAAAAGCGTTAAACAAACAAAATCTATCAGTTACAAAAACTAATTCAGTCTATTATGTTGCTAAAAAAATCTGTGATAACGTCTCTTCTGCACAGCTTCTTTTACCGGAGCATTTTGATCTGGATGGCAAGGCGCTAAAACAGTTAATGAGCTTTGCCGGGGTCTATCACCCTAATGGTGGTGCCGTTAAGGCTGTTAAAGCAACGCCTGATTTTCATGCTGGCTCTTTGGTGCCAGTAGGTGCGGTTTTATCGACCACAAAAGATTTTATTATACCCCAGGCGATTGGTACGGATATTCACTGTGGTATGCGCCTGCATGTGGCGGATATTGATATCGCGCTATGGCAAGAAAAAAAGCCTTTATTAGTAGAAAAACTACGCGGAGACTTGCTGTTAGGTAGCCGAGACTTACCAATGGCCATCTCAAGTTTTACAGCGCTTTTTCAACATGGATTATTAGGTTGGATTGATGAAACTAAAAAACAACCAATGGGCGATTTACAAGCTGCTGATTTTAAGCAGTTGGAAAGTGAGCTGGAATCTATTTTCGAATACGGCAGCTTACAGGGTGGTTGTAAATGGGCGCCTGAAAGCCACACAACAGATAAGCGGAACTGTATTCGAGATGCCTCTTTAGCAACAATTGGTGGCGGTAATCACTTTGTCGAGTTTCAATACCTGGAAGATATAGCTGATAATAAGCAGGCATTTGCTTGGGGATTACATAAAGGACAGCTTTCAATAATGATTCATACGGGCTCTCGTGCACTGGGCTTACATGTGGGGAATTATTGGAATGATAAAGCTAAACAGGCGTGGCCTAATGGGGAAAAATTTCCAGAAAGCGGTATCTTTCCTTTATATGGAGAACTGGCAAGTGACTATTTTTCTGCTATGAATACGGCAGCTAATTATGCGAATTTAAACCGTTTATTACTAGCGGAAATTGTTCGGCGTCGAATCAGAGAGGTATTTGGTGCTAATATAGAAATGCCGCTAGTGTACGATGCGCCGCATAATATCGTAACCCAAGAAAGTGACTGCTATATTCATCGTAAGGGGGCAACACCAGCGCATTTTGGGCAGCCGGTGCTAATTCCTGGTTCTATGGGGGATCCTTCCTATCTAATGATGGGGTTAGGTAATCAGGCATTCTTATGTTCAGCTTCTCATGGTGCCGGTCGGGCTAAACCACGACATGAAATGTTTAGGTTGAACCGTGATGGTCAAGATATTGGGCTAGGTTGTATTGATTGTATAACTTTAAAAGAAGATCGACTAATTGAAGAAGCACCTGGTGCTTATAAAGATATTAATGCAGTGGTGGATGTACAGATCCAAAATGGCATTGTGAGTCCAGTAGCAAAGCTGGTCCCTTTACTGACATTTAAAGGCTGAGTGAGATTGCACGATTAGCTAATATTGCTGATCTTAAGATACTTGAATTAATTATTAAGCAGTATCCAGAATTAGACTTTCTTAAACAATCTATTGATAAAAAAGAATAGATTATCGGTTTGACTTGTTTGAGCTTTTGTCTGACTTTCTGTTTGTATGGTGTTGTAGTCAATGCAAAATTAACCTGGTATATTAATGTAGTATTAAAAGTGTTGTTTGATATAAAATGCTCTAATTCATACATAACCACTAGCAAGTATATTTGCCTAAAAATACTAGCCATTTAATAAGAAAGTAACTAAATGAGGTTTTTAGCTTATTTGATAATTTTTTTAGCTGCTCAGCCAATTCGGCTTATGTTTTCAATAGTGAAGGAGAAGTAAACAATGTACCGGTTACCTTTAACTTAACTGTGGATGATAGTGGTAATGTAACTGGATACTATCTCTATACTCTTCGCGAATGATTCTTATACCCCTAGGGCACAAGGGCTTTGTTACCATCGCTCTTTACCCCAGTCATTTAGTTTACCTAAACTCCTGGGGCTTCATCGCTCGGTGGCCTCGCCTAAATAATCCTTCGCTGTGAGTATATACCACTTTTATTGATCTAGACTCAATAACAGACGGGAATCAGTACTGTTATATCTTGAAAAAAACTACGGTAATGAGCTAAAAGTTAAAGTAAAGGCTAGTTAAAAATATAAGTGAAAATTTAGGGAAGGCAGTAAACGACTTTCCTTTTACTGTGATCCTCTAGGCCTACTGTAGCAATCTCCTGGTGAATAAATGTAAGTCGCTTATTCATTCTTAAAGAGAGTGCCCATAGTCTTACTTCTAAGGAAATACCTTGAAAATTACAAAAAATGATGATGGCTCAATTAATGTTGAGGGAGAAATTAAGTATAAAGGGCTTCAGGCTTTGCGAAGCCTAGGTACGATAGAAAAGGTTTCATTCAGTAAGTTAAAGTTTCTTCCAGCAAAACATGTTGCTGATCTAGTTGAGTTCAAAGAAATACGAGAGCTGTGGATCTGAAACTCAGAGCTTGGTAGTAAAGTACTAGATGTTGCTACACCAACGTTGGGTAGGAAGATGGCTTACGTTATATCCATTGATTGAGCTACTTCAAGTGAACAATATAGACCTTAATGCAATGGTAACCTCGAAGCTTGGATTGTCACAAACAATACAACCAGAAGATCAAGAATATTGCGTTGAAGGTATTATAGATACCCTTTAGTATTAAAAAACTGCTACTGCAAGCTTGGCGGCAGCAGTTTTTCCCTAAAAGGAGTCATTATGGAGATAGATAAAAATTTATTTTGATGTAAAAGTTTACTCAGCTAAATAAAGGGGCCAGGACTCATTTGCTGGTGACTGACAATCCACAGGGTAAGCACCGACTAGAACTTTTCCATATTTAAGAGATGGGTGGTAAGTAAAGCCTTTTGCATCAGCTGCTTCTGCCAGTTTAATCATATCTGCTTCGCTAACACTCCTTTGCAGTGGCCCCCATTGAACATCACATCGATTAAATCCAAAATTCATTCGCTTATAGCTTCGTATTTCAGATAAGTACAATGGCCATGATTGATTGGCTGGTGACTCACAATCGGCGGGGTATGAGCCTACTAACACCTTGCCGTACCGTAACATTGGGTGGTAGGTGAATCCTTCGGCATTAGCGGCTAATGCTAAAGCGATCATATCTTCTTCAGTAACGCCTGATTGTAATGGTCCCCATTCGGTGTTGCAGCGATTAAAGCCAAAATCCATTTTTTTGTATGCTCTGGCTCGTGATAAATACAATGGCCATGATTCATTAGCGGGCGATTTACAGCCAGTAGGATAAGAGTCAATCATCAGCTTTCCATATCTTAAAGATGGATGATAGGTGAAGCCAAAAGCATTAAATTCTTTTGCTAGGGCAATCATATCTGCCTCAGAAACACCTGTTTGAAGTGTTCCCCAATTAACATCGCAGCGGTTAAACCCATAATCCATTTTGTCGTATATGGTATAAGTAGATGCTATGCTGGTAGTGCTAGCTAATAAGGACAATGCTAAGCACAATTTTAATTTGTTAGTTTTCATTTACACTCCATCGAAAGTTGGTTTTTTTATGTTAAAAGTTTACACAACTATTGAATTTCACTTATTAAGTGTATCCGTCTAATAAAATCTAAAAACGAGGATAATAACTTGCCGCAAAAATTATTTCGAACTACTTTCCTCCTAAAAACCCCCCAGTTTGATGAGCCCACAATTGAGCATAAATACCACCGGCTGATAATAAATCTTGATGAGAGCCTTGTTCAACTAATTTGCCTTGATCCATTACGATTAGCCGGTCCATTGCTGCAATGGTGGAAAGTCGGTGAGCAATTGCAATAACAGTTTTGCCTTCCATAAGCTTGTATAAGTTATCTTGAATAACAGCCTCTACTCCAGAGTCAAGTGCAGATGTTGCTTCATCTAACACTAGAATAGGTGCATTTTTTAATAACATTCTGGCGATAGCTATCCTTTGTCTTTGTCCCCCAGAGAGCTTAACTCCACGCTCTCCTACTTGTGCTTCAAATCCTTTATTACCATTGGAGTCAGTTAGCTTTTGAATAAAATCGTAAGCTTCTGCTTTTTTACATGCGGTGATTAGTTCTTGTTCACTTGCATTAGGTTTTCCGTAAAGAATATTTTCTTTTACCGATCGGTGTAATAACATCGTATCTTGGGTTACCACACCAATACTTGCTCGTAGAGATTCTTGTTGTATTTTGACTATATTCTGCCCATCAATTTTAATTTCACCTTGAGCTACATCATAAAATCTCAGTAGTAAATTTACCAAGGTTGACTTTCCTGAACCAGAGCAACCGACTAAACCTACTTTTTCCCCTGGCTTAATACTTAAGTAAAGATTTTCAATAACACCTGATTTCTTTCCATAATGAAAACTAACATTAATAAACTCTATAGAGCCATTACTAACTTGGAGTGGCTTTGCTTGATCATGGTCAAGTACACTTTGTGGTTGGCTTAGAGTGTCCATGCCATCTACAATAGTACCGATATTTTCAAATAAAGCACTAATTTCCCACATGATCCAATGGCTCATTCCATTCAGGCGAAGTGTTAAAGCGATAGCTGCTGCAATTGCTCCACTAGTTATTTCATTTATTGACCACAAATATATAGATAAGGCTCCTATTGAAAAAACTAAAGTATAGTTTGTCAAGTTTAGGCAAGTATTCAAGCCCGTTATCAGTCGCAACTGTTTATGAACGGTGGTTAGAAGTATATCCATACTGTCTTGGGTGTAATTAGCTTCTCGCTTGGTATGGGCAAAAAGCTTTACTGTCTGAATGTTTGCATAACAGTCAACAATTCGACCAGTCATGATTGAGCGAGCGTTTGCTTGCTGTGATGACAAGTGTCGTAATTGAGGTATAAAAAAATATAGAATAGTAATATAAATGCACAACCAAATAAAAATGGGAATTATCAACCTTTTATCAGCTTGACCCAGCAATACCAGCATGGTTATAAAATATATGGTTATATATACCATAACATCGACAATCTTCATCATTGCTTCGCGAATAGATAAAGCGGTTTGCATGACTTTAGTTGCAATGCGGCCAGCAAAGTCATTTTGGTAAAAGGAAAGACTCTGCTTTAATAGATAACGATGAGCTAGCCAGCGTATAGACATAGGGTAGTTGGCTAGAAGAGTTTGGTGTACTAATAATGAATGAACCAATAACACTATCGGTATGACTACCAAAATAATAATACTGCATATTATTATTAACGTTTTTTCTTCAGCAAAAAAAGTAACTGGGTTACTTTTATCTAGCCAGTCTACTAATGTACCTACCAAACCAAGCATAGCGGCTTCTACAGCTGCAATAAGTGCGGTAAAAAATGACACTAATAAAATAGGCTTCCACATGCCTTGTGTGTAATGTAAACAAAACATTAGTAGGCTATTAGGTGGTTGCTGGGGCTCACGCTCTGGGAACGCCTTTATCATTTGTTCAAAATAGGCAAACATTACTTTTCCTTTAAAGCTATTGTGATGATATTCTCTTTGCTCTTTCGTGGCAAACTACACCATAGAAATTTTCATATTTAAACAAACTGTAAAAAAATCTATCACTGATCAGTTGTAAAGTAAGTATTTGGTAACCATCATCACTCTGTGATAACTATTGTTAGTTTAACTGTGTCGTTTTTAGGTCAGCCTTATTAAATTAATGATTTATATTAAAGATCTGGGTTTTTGCTCTATGTAAGTACAAACTGCCTAAATTAATAAAAAAATAAGTGTTCCATGCGTAAAGTTGTTATCTTGTTTTTTTGTGTTGTTTTCGTAGATACTAACCTCAATCACTATATTATTTATGGAGGCATGGAGTTAAGTTTGTAATTGTAAGACTTGCGCTAACAATTTTGATTTATATAAAATGCTACTTGAATGAATGCTACGGTTGGATGGTTATTCCTAAAACTATTCGTATTGACTATAGTTGAAGCTAGTAAGGCTATTTGGTTTAATATTAAACTGTTATTAGTTTGAAGTTTACTTCAATATCAATTTGAACAATAAAATTTAAACTATTTATAAAGTTCCAAGGAATAGGTTGTGAAATATGACTCAGTATTAACACTGCCCCCAAAGATAAACTCTGATTTAATTCAGTCAAAAGTCTTGTGGTTTACAGGGTTGTCGGGCTCAGGAAAGTCAACGCTCGCTAATGAAGTTAAACTATATTTTACCAGCTTGGGTATGAATTCAGTCATACTTGACGGTGATAAAATACGAAAGGGATTATGCAGAGATTTAGGATTTTCAGCACAAGCGAGGAAGGAAAATATTAGACGAATAGTTGAAGTGGCTAAGCTGTTTATTGAGTCAGACTTTATGGTGCTTGTTGCTTTAATCTCCCCCTATTTAAAAGAAAGAAAAATGGCTAAAGAATTTATTGGCCCCGAAAGATTTATAGAAATATTTTGCACTGCTTCATTGCAGGACTGCGAAGCCCGGGATCCTAAAGGTTTATATAAAAAGGCCAGATCAGGTTTGATTAGTGATTTTACGGGTATTTCCGCTCCCTATGAAAAGCCACTTATGCCTGACTTAGCAGTAGATACAAGTGCTCTACCTATAGAAGAATCAGTAAACACTATACTTGAGTATTTTTCGGTAAAACACACTTAATGTAACTATTTACTCAGCCTCTTATAAGGAATGTGTCTGTATTATTTTATTTAAATTATATGTAATACAGCACTATATGTATTTAGTTAGTTTTATGGAAGTTTGTTCAACAAACTGTTGATATAATTAATATATTGAGAAAGATATCGGCAGATTTAGATAGCATGTACTACTCGACAATAGAGTCATATGAAAAATTAACCAAGGTATTATCGTACAGGATTTTTATGCATATCATCGGGGCTGGCTTTGGTAGGACGGGGACTGTTTCAATACGTGAAGCACTTGCAATAGTAGGCTATTCACCCTGTTATCATATGGATGAGGTTATACGAAATCCCCATCATATTGACTTTTTTCTTAATGCCTTGACAGGGAAGCTCGTAGATTGGAATTCCTTTTTTGAACCTTATCAAGCCACATTAGACTGGCCTGCCTGTTGCTTCTATCGTGAATTAATGGTCGAATATCCAAATGCGAAAGTGTTGCTAAATATACGTGATGCTGAATCATGGTATGAAAGTGCTAAAACCACAGTGTTTCTCGCTAGTCGAACGAATGTCCTTCGCACACAATTACTGGCTCCATTTTCAGCTCGTTATCGCTACAGAAAAAAACGAAAGCAATTCATGCATGAAAGTGTATGGAATAGTATATTTCAAGGACGTTTTCTGGATAAATCTTATGCTATAGATATGTATAACCAGTGGAATAACGATGTAATAGAACATGTCCCTTCAGATCGCTTATTAATATACAATATTAAAGACGGCTGGCCGCCATTACTAAATTTTCTTGGTATCAATTTAAAAAAGAATACTCCTTTTCCCAACTTGAACTCGCGTGATGTGTTCTTAAAGAGTATGAAAAATGATTTTCAAGCAGGTTTTACAGGAAAAAATCATGCAAGAGCACAATGACACTCAACCTTTAATACCTGCTCAGTTTTGTGCTATAACTTGTGATAATATGCGTAAGTTGGATGTGCATGAAACTGCGTATGTAATAGCACAATCATTTGTAAAGTACGAGCCTCTTTGTAAACACTTAGGTGTTTCTTTTATAAATATGTACGATACATGTCTTTCATTTATAGAGCAAACTTACGATGATCAATTGTCTTTAGTTTGTCGTAATAAAAAAGGTAATATTATTGGTGGTACTCTTTGTCGAGATTTAACAACTCCTGTATTTTTTCATAAAAACAGCCGAGCAGAGCCTAGTGCTGCATTGTTGTCGCAACTAATGGATATGTATTTCCCCCAAAGCATTATTGAGACAGTGGCGCGTGGTGAATATGTTGAAATATTTACTACGGCAATTTCTGCATCAAATTCAAGTAAAGGTATTGGGCGGTGGCTGATAGAGACTGCATCATCTCACTTTGCCAATCGTGGCTATCAATTTAGCATAACGCAATCAACTTCACCTGTAACACAATCATTACGAACCCAGTGTGGTTTCAAAGTTCTTGGCACTATACAATATGATGACTTTCTTTTTGAAGGAGAGAAACCATTTTCTGGTATCCGTTTTGATTATGATAAGCATAAAAACAAACTTTTTTCGTTAAATAAAGCTGGTATTGCTTTATTGAAGAAAAGCCTCCATTTTCATATAACGTAATAAATTAAACTATTAAGGTATAAAAATGAGCTATAGCCAATCCTTTATTTCTAAAGTTAGAAAAAAATATAAAGTTAGGCCATATATTGATCCAAAGCAAGAAATAATTGCTCGTGCTGATTTTATCGCAGAGCAAATTCTTGAAAGGAAAGCGCAGGGCGCTGTAGTGGGTATTAGTGGTGGCATTGACTCTGCTGTTGTTGGTGGTTTGGTTAAAATTGCAATAAAAAATCTCAATAACGATCCGAATAGAGAGTATGATTATAAATTTCATAGCCTTTATATGCCATATGGCATAAGACATGATAGGGATTATGCTTTGGAAATGGTTGAGTTCTTGGACCCAGATGAGAAATATGAAATGAATATGCAACCACCTGTTGATATTTTGCATGAAGATATTTTGAATAAACTTGGTGATAGGGGAGTAGAGTCACATCCATTTATTTCATTTGCTGCTGTTGCCAAAAATGCAAGCCTAGCGAATCTTTGTCGTTCGGAAAATATATCAAGAATGATGATGGCTACATTAAATTCATGGGGACTACTAACTAATTCAGTAGTTATGGGATGTCATAATGCAGCAGAGATTTTTACTTTTTTAGGCATTTTGTGGGGAACACGATGCTGTGATGTTGCACCTTTAACAGATCTTAGCAAGCGACAAATATCTGCATTGGCAAGTAAACTAGGTGTTCCAGAAGGTGTGATTAACAGAAAACCAGAGGGTGGTCTAGCAGTAAAGAACCCTAAATTAACTGATGAAGATATCTTTGGTAACGGAATCACTTATGATGAAATTGACGATTTTCTAGAAGGAAAAAAACTTGACGTAGATGTAGCCGATCGGTTGATGTCTATGTATGCAATGAGAAAACGCTATGGTGATAGAGAAGTAGAAACATATATTAATTGAGCCTATCTCCTACAAATGATATACCTTCCACAAGAATTTGATATGAAATTTTGTAATAGTTTTTTAGTAAATATTTAGGGTAAGGAGTTCTATGTGTGGTATTACCGCTTTGATTGGTAGTGAAATAGAAGAGGATATATTTCTACAGGCTTTTTCCATTGTTAAACGTAGAGGGCCTGAATATTCTGACTACAAAAGGACATCAATAGGTTTTTTTGGGCATGCTCAGCTTGCTTTTGTGCAAGAAGGCAAGAATAAGCAGCCGCTATTTGAAGAAGATAGTTATATAATCTGGAATGGGGAGATTTATAACTGGCAGTCATTAAATGAAATATATAAGCTATGTGCTATTAATGATACACAGTTATTAATGCGAGGGTTTATTAATTACGGTGAAAAATTTCTTAGTGAAATAGAAGGGCAGTTTGCTTTTATTTTAGTAAAAAATAATACTTTATATATTGGTAGAGATAGGTGGGGTATATCACCACTTGTATACGCATACAATAGTGAAAATGACCTTATAATCACAAGTACTGTTGAGTCAGCGGCCTGTATCAGACCTACCAAGGTATATACCGTTATGCCTGGTAGTGTTGGTAAATACAGTAATAGATCTTTTCATTTCTCAGAATGGTTTAATTTATCAAAAAAAAGAAAAAAATCAAGAAAATTTATAGCACCTGAATGCATAATGGAAAAAGTTAAAAAGCAGGTAGAAATTCGTATTCCAGACAAACCTGAGGTGCTTTTTACAACGATAGGTGGAATAGATAGTCAAACGGTAACAGCTTGTGTTGCTACTGCAACCCAGGGTAAATTTGGTGGTGCGATTACAGTTGTACCTTGGTCGGAGCAAGATCCAAAAAACATAACATTAGGTGATTATAATGAAGCTAATGCAACTGTACAGTTGTTAAAGCAAAAAGGACTACTTATACGTCACTACGTTATTCAATTAACTCCAGAGTATATAATTAACTCATCAAGTGGTGTTGCTCCTCTTGACCGCGTTTTAAAAGCTTTAGGCCCAAACTTAATGAATGTTTGCTGTGGCTTAGCGGAAGACTGTGTCGCGCAATGTGTAAAAGAGCAAGGTGGTAAAGCTATTATGACAGCAGGTGGTCCCGATGAAGCTGGAGCCAGTTATAAACCATGGCCTTTTTATTTTCAGCAAAGAGGATTTGACCTTAATGATATGTTTTATCATCTGGCGATGCAATTCCCTTATGGAGAAGGGGTTAGGCCAGGCTTGGTATTTGGAGAGCACGGACTAGAAAACAGAACACCCCTTGTCCATTTAATAGAAGACTTTTTATCAATACCTATGAGTGAAAAACTCAAAATTTACAATTGGCATAATATGCAATCACCAGCACATATTGAAGTTCATGATAAAATAGCTTGGCGAAATAGTATACGATCTATTTTACCTGATTACTCATTAAAAAAACAAAAGAATTCAGTTGCAATGTCTACTGGAGCATTAGATGCCTTATACTACATTACAATAAATGATAATAAGTATAAAAAAGAGAGAATTGAATTTTTTGAGAGTGTGCTTAAAGAAAAAATTTCAAATTTTTTGAACGACTTGAAAGTTAGTTTATATTACAAATTTTATGAAGTGGAAATGTATTTGCTTTGGTATTATCGAGTCTGCCTTTTAGGAACACATTTTTTAGAGAAAGACCAAAGTATTTTTTCTCATCTTGATAATTATATAGAAAATCGGAAAAATTGGCCTTTGTGCTACGACTATACAATTCCTAATCGTGTATGATTAAAATTATAAGTTGATACTCTTTTTTGCTGGTATTATTACTACTTTTATTATGTCTAGATATGAATCCTAATGAAGATGTCAGTATTTAAAGTAAAAGATGATTTGGTTGATTTTGAAAACCTATTAGGTATTTGTTATCAATTGACGGTTGATTTTTGGCATGAAATAGATAGTCGCCCACCTTTAGTTTCTTTAAAACATATACCTACAAATTTCGGTAGACTGCCTGACCATGGTATTGGCAGTGCTGAAATGCTGTCGTTGTGGCAACAGTCAATACTGCCGTTTTTTTCTACTCGATTGAGCCCACGATATTTACCCTATGTTGCCGCAGGTATCACACCAGCTGCATTAATTGGACATTTACTAGCTACAAGCACTGGACAAATGCCGGTATCCAGTCCAGCAATGAAATTACCTTCAATTATTACGAAGCGTACAATGGATTGGTTACTAGATCTGTTTGATCTTCCTTTTATGCAAGGCACTTTTGTTGCAGGTACCTCAATAGGACATATCCTTGCGTTGATTAATGTTCGTGAATGGTTTGGAGAAAAAATAGGTATTAATGTGAGTGAAGATGGTATTCAGGATTTACCGAAAATACAGATATTTTCAGCAAAACCTCATATTAGCTTAATCAAAGCTTTAGGAGTGACTGGATTTGGTAGAAACTCGCTTATATGTGTTGATCATCTTCCTGGGCGAGAGGCAATAAATCCTGATAGTCTGGAAAAACTGTTAAAAAAAGCATCATCGCCTTTCTGTATAGTTGTGGCTTCGTCTGGTACTGTCACAACAGGTGATTTTGATGATTTATTAATCCTCAGAGATATTTGCTTTCGTCATGGCGCATGGTTACATGTTGATGCTGCCTTTGGTATTTGTACACGTCTTGTAGAAGAAAAAAAACACTTAATACGTGGACTGGAAGAGGTTGATTCACTTGCTGCTGATGCACATAAATGGCTTAACGTACCACTGGATTGTGGTTTTTATATGACAAGGCATATGGCTCTACTTGAGCGAGCTAATCATTGCAATGATTCATACTTAAATTTTACGGAAGAAGAGTCATCTGAGTCACATCGTGGGATACAGCTGTCACAAGCATTCAGGGCATTACCGATATTTGCAACATTACAGGCATATGGCAAGTCAGGTATTACTGAGTGGGTTGCAAGAAATTGTGAGTGTGCAAAAAAACTTGGCTCATGGATTGACCAATCTATAAATTATGCTCTGCTGTCGCCAGTATATAAGAATATTGTTTTTTTCGCACCTATTATCCCTAGTAATTTTGATCAAAAGCAGCGCACTCTAGAAGTTTTACAACATATTAACAGTAGTGAAAAAGTGTTTCTCTCACAAGGCGAGATGGAAGGTATATACGGTATACGTGCTGCTTTTTGCAATTGGCGTACGGAAAGTAAAGATGTTGACATTATAATTGAGGTACTTGAAACGGTTTCGGCAATGTATTAAAGCGTGGTTGTGAGTAATAGGTGATTTTTACCATATCATATACGAGCTGTTGTAAGTATTTTTAGAGGAGTCAAATAAATAAAAACAAGGAGAAAGCGATGCATTTATTCCGTAAGCAACTATTTCATAAGCAGCTATTTCATAAGTACCTATTCCATAAGCGCCTATTCAGAAGACCATTTCAACAGTTGTCTAAGTTGGTCATCACTTTATTGGTCGGTTTCCTTCTAGGGGGAGTTGCCAGTAGTGCTTTATCAGCCAATAAAGTGATTAAAGAGGAAGCTCGCCGGGTTATCTTTGTCGGTAATAACTGGGAGGGGATGATTGATGTTATCGATGCTAAAACATACGCCAAACTAGGGCGTATCAATGGTGTTCCTGATAAAAGGGAGCGAATGAGAGAGATTATTTTTAACCCAATCAAACTGTTGGCTTTCCAGGCAATCCGACATTTTATTGGTGAAGGTCATGACCAGCTTGTGGACGACATGTATAGTACAAGGGATGGGCGTCTGTTAATTGTGTCCCGGCCCAGTTTTGCCGATGTAGTTGGCATTGATATCGCTACCAATGAAATAGTCTGGCGCTTTCCTGTTAAAGGTATTCGTTCAGACCATATGGCATTATCTCCGGATGGCACTCAGGTGGCTGTTTCTGCTTCAACGGGTAAAGTGGTTCATATCCTGGATGTGGAAACCGGTGAAGAATTAGGGCAGTTTCCAAGTGGTGACTCACCCCATGAGAATGTTTACTCCAAAGATGGCAGTAAAATATATCACGCCAGTATTGGTATGGTATTTACACCTCTGGATGAGTATTTTCTGGACTTTACTAAGGGTAAACGCACATTTCAGGTTGTTGATACCAAGTCGCTAAAAATTATTAAGCAATTCAATATGGCGGATAAGTTAAAACAGGCAGGCTTGCATGGTCTGAGCCCAGCCATCCGCCCGATGGCTCATTCACCTGATGAGCGATTTTTTTATTTTCAATTATCATTTCTTCACGGTTTCGTTGAATATGATATGCAGCAAGACAAAATAACCCGGTTGGTACAGTTACCTAACCTGGTGCCTGCTATGCCCATCAATCAGTATGTTAATGACTCGGCCCATCATGGTATTGCGATGAACAGTGCGGGTGACACTTTATGTGTGGCGGGTACCATGGATGATTATGTCGCACTGGTGAACCGTAATACGTATGAATATCAACTGCTTACTGGTCTGGGAAAAAAGCCTTATTGGGTTACCAGTGATCAGGCTGGGGAAAATTGCTATATTTCCTGGAGTGAGACTGATCAGATGTCTGTTATCAATTACAAAACAGGAGAGGAAGTTGTTCGTATTGATGTGGGGGATCACCCGCAACGAATTCGCGAAGGTTATGTGCCAATAGATTGGACGGTACTATTTTTGTAACTAAAGCGAAACCCATTTTTAAAGGAATATAATCAAAGGATTGAACTGCTTATGACCATAACGGTTGGGCTAACCCACCACACAGAATATCAATACGACAAAGCTGTGAGTATGTCTCCCCATGTTTTTCGGCTGCGTCCGGCACCTCATAGTCGCACCCCGATTAAAAGCTATTCTTTGAAAATATTTCCTGAAAAACACTTTATTAATTGGCAGCAGGATCCGTTTGGTAATTATTTGGCTCGGGTGGTATTTCTAGAACAAACTCGTCAATTCTGGTTTACCGTCGACCTGGTTGCTGACATGACGGTAATTAACCCGTTTGATTTTTTTCTAGAATCTTATGCAGACAATTTTCCCTTTGATTATGAACGACAGCTTAAGCATGACCTGTTGCCCTATCTGAAAACAGAACCCGCTTCTAAGGCATTTCAAACCTTGATTGACTCTGTAAAACCAAAGGAAGAACTGGTTACAGTGGATTTTTTAGTGGCAGTCAACCAGGCCGTTTTTAAGTCCATTGGTTACAACATACGGCTAGAGCCGGGTATTCAATCAGTAGATGAAACCTTAAAGCGAAAAATCGGCTCATGCCGGGATTCTGCCTGGTTATTAGTTCATCTGTTTCGTCAAATGGGGTTAGCTGCTCGGTTTGTCTCTGGCTATTTAGTGCAGTTAACCGCCGATGAAAAGTCGTTAGATGGCCCCAGTGGTCCAGAGCAGGATTTTACTGATCTCCATGCCTGGGCTGAAGTGTATGTGCCAGGGGCTGGATGGATAGGACTGGACCCAACCTCAGGATTATTTGCTGGTGAAGGGCATATTCCTCTGGCTTGCACCCCTGAGCCAGCCTCTGCTGCGCCTGTAACGGGCAATATTGATGAGTGTGAAGCAGAGTTGAGCTTTCTTAATAAAGTCACTCGCATCCATGAAACACCACGGGTCACCAAACCTTACTCTGATCAGCAGTGGTTGGCTATTAACCAGCTGGGTGAAAAGGTTGATACACAATTAAGGGAGCTTGGGGTTGAGTTAACGATGGGAGGAGAGCCCACGTTCATTTCTATTGATGATATGGAAAGTCCCCAATGGAACACTGAAGCAGATGGCTTAGAAAAGCGGCAACTGGCGCATAACTTGTTTATGCGGTTGGAGCAAACCTTTGCTAAGGGGAGCTTGCGTCATTATGGACAGGGTAAATGGTATCCTGGTGAGCCGCTGCCCCGTTGGCAATATGCTTGTTATTGGCGCAAAGATGGAAGGGCTATTTGGCATAACCCTAAGCTACAGGCAGATCTTAACCAGCCAGGTGACTGCACAGAAGCGAGTGCCCGATCATTTGCGAAACAGCTGATCAGCCAGTTGGGTTTAACTGAAAAGGCGTTAGTAACGGCTTATGAAGATGTGTTGTATCACCTGTGGCAAGAAGGCAGCTTGCCAGAAACCGTTTCACCCAAACAGCCGGAATTGCTCCAGGCAATGACCCGTAAAGGGTTTTTGCAAAAAATGGAGCGGGGCTTAGATAAGCCCGCAGGCTATGTGCTTCCCTTGCAGTGGGATTATCAGTTTGATGGCTGGCAGAGTTGTGTGTGGCATTTTAAGCGGGGCTACTGCTTTTTGTTGCCGGGGGATTCCCCTATAGGTTATCGGCTTCCCTTGCAAAGCTTGGGGGATGCCGACTTGGTTGAAGACAGAGACCCGGTTGATATCCCGATAGGGTTCGATGAGATCACCAAGCAGCAGCAAGGTTATGTAGGTGAGCAACTGATAAAAACAGCGCTCAGTGTCGAAGCGCGTGATGGCAAGCTGTATGTTTTTATGCCACCCCTCAGTTATTCCGAGCATTACTTACAGCTGATACAAGCCGTGGAGTGCACAGCAGAAGTGTGTCAGCAACCAGTTTTACTGGAAGGCTACCCACCGCCATCCGATAGCCGCCTAGAAAAATTTGCAGTCACACCAGACCCGGGTGTTATTGAAGTAAATATTCACCCATCATGCAGCTGGCAACAACTGAGTGATAACACCCAAACCTTATATGCCCTGGCCAAACAGTCCCGCCTGGGTACAGATAAGTTTATGTTGGATGGTCGCCATACCGGCACGGGCGGAGGGAACCATGTCACCCTGGGTGGACCAACCCCAATGCAAAGCCCATTTTTACGCCGGCCTGATGTACTGCGCAGTTTTATTACTTATTGGCAACATCATCCTGGTCTTTCCTATTTGTTTTCCAGCCTGTTTATTGGCCCGACCAGCCAGGCACCCCGAGTGGATGAAGCCCGTGATGAGCTGCTGTATGAGCTGGAAATTGCTTTTTCCCATATGCCAGAAGGGGAGGTACCTACTCCCTGGCTGGTAGATCGCTTATTACGTCATTTACTGGTAGACCTCACGGGCAACACTCACCGCACTGAGTTTTGTATCGATAAGTTGTATTCACCCGATTCAGCTTCGGGGCGGCTGGGTTTGGTTGAGTTTCGTGGTTTTGAAATGCCGCCTCACCCTAGAATGAGCTTGATGCAGATGTTGCTATTGAGAACACTGCTGGCTTGGTTTTGGACTAAGCCTTACCATAAACCATTGGTTCGCTGGGGGACTGAACTGCATGACAAGTTTTTACTGCCCCACTTTGTTAAGCAGGATATGGAAGAAATCTGCCAGGATTTGCAGCAAGCGGGTTATAGCATTCAGCTTGAATGGCTTGCGCCATTTTTTGAGTTTCGGTTTCCGTTGTGTGGCTCCAGAGAGATTGATCATATTCACCTTGAGCTAAGAACTGCTATCGAGCCCTGGCATGTGCTGGGAGAAGAGGCTACCTCACAAGGTACCGCCCGGTTTGTTGATTCGTCACTGGAGCGTGTGCAGTTGCGGGTCACCAACATCCCTAAAGATCGTTACATTATTGCCTGTAATGGGCGTCGAGTGCCTTTGCATCGTACTCCAACCAAGGGTGAGGCTGTGGCAGGTATTCGCTACAAAGCCTGGCAACCCGCTTCGGGTTTGCATCCTACTATTGGGGTACATGCGCCGCTGGTGTTTGATGTGTTTGATAGTTGGTCTGGGCGATCAGTAGGGGGCTTTACCTACCATGTTTCTCACCCAGGTGGCCGTTTTTTCGGGGTGTTTCCAGTCAATGCCTTTGAGGCCGAAGGGCGACGCATTGCTCGATTTTGGAATCATGGCCATACTCCTCCTTATGTTCCACCAAAAGAACGGCAGCAAGATCAGTCATCATCGATAGCTGGCAAAATTACACGTCAGTTGAGCCCTCACCCTGCAAGAGTCGATTTTGTGTTACCCAAGGAAGAGCCGACAAATGCTGACTACCCCAATACTTTAGACTTACGACGATCTCTCAACCGATAAGGCAGGCAGAATAGTGGATATAACCCAGGGGGTGTTGGACCCAACGAGCTTGCCGGAGTGGATATCGCAATACCTGGCCCAGCATCCTGGCAAGGATGCGGCTGCTTTTCATTATCTACAGCATCTTAGTAGTGGAGATATTAATCATCGCGCCACTGAAATTAAGCGCCTGCTGCTTAATAGTGGCTTTGTTAATAGTGGTGGCAAACGATCATGGCAGCTGGACCCTTTGCCCTGGCTAGTGCCGGAAGCTGAGTGGCAGCAGCTGGAGCAAGGGGTGATTCAGCGGGTTCGTTTGCTTGATGCTATTCTTTGTGACTTGCAAGGGGCCAGAGGGCTGCTAACCCAACGGCTGATTGCAGCGGAGCAATTGTTTGCTCATTCAGAGTATTTGCGTGAACGTTATAGCTTACCGATCAGTGAGACTGGGTTGTTTTTAGTGGCTATGGATGTTGGCCGAGATTATAACGGCCAGTTTTATCTGCTCAATGACTATTGCCAAGTGCCTGAAGGACTTGGGGTGCTATTGGAGCACCGGATTATTGCCCGGCGGATTATGAGTGAAGAGTTTGCCGAGTGCCAGGTCGAGCGTATCGCGGATTTTTTCCATTATCTACAACAGGCCATTAGCCAATCGACACTGACGCTTAAGGACCCACGGGTAGTCATTCTCACCAGTGGCCCAGATGACCCTTACTATTCTGAGCATGCTTTTTTAGCCACCTATCTTGGCTATACCTTGGTTCGCAGTGCTGACCTGACAGTACGTAAAGGCAAAGTCTGGTTAAAGTCACTGGATGGCCTGAAAAAGGTGAATGTGATTCTGCGCTGGATAGATGATCGCTTTCTGGACACGCTAGAGCAGGCGGATTTTTCGCAAAAGGGAATTCCAGGCTTACTTCAAGCCGTACGCTCGCAAACGGTAAAGTTGCTTAATCCGTTTGGTAATGGCTTATTAATGATGCCGACCATTAGAACCCATGCTGCCCAGATTGCTCAGTATTTGTTAGGCGAGCAACTGCTGTTAGCCGAGCCTGAAACAGTACCTGCCATGGCATTAGCAGAGGCCGACTGGCCAAGCTATGAGTTATGCAGTTATTGGGGCGCTACGAACAAGCTGGATGGGGCGTTGGAGTCAGATGAAATCCGATCGCTAATTAATGCCATCCCTGAGCAGGTGTTTTTTCAACGTAAAATTAACCTGACTGAAGCGCCTTTTTGGCAGCATAAGCAATTACAGGCAAAACCTATGTTTTTACGTTGTTTTGCGTTGGTGCATAAAGGTGAAATCAGTGTGTTGCCTTCAGCATTGTGTATGTCTCACTCGATGGATAACAATATCCTAATCAAAGACACCTGGGTACAAACCCAGTCTCCTACCGAGTTGGCACCAGTGCTACCCAAATCATTGCGTAAAACGTCAGATCTGGCGTTGGTAGAAGGGCTTATCCCCAGCCGTACCGCTGAAAACCTGTTTTGGTTGGGTAGTTATCTTGAGCGTTGTGAAGATGTTTGTCGGCTATTAAGGCTGTTTATTGATTTATTTACCGAGCTGGCTATTTACCCAGATGTTAAAAGCCGAATAGCCATTGCTCGAATTAAAGCGGCTATTGAGCAGCAATTATTACTTTATCCCTATAAAAGTGAGCCTTTGCTGGAAACGGATACTTCCACTTCTGCCTGTAAGCAGTTAGCTCACCAATGTATTTATAGCCTTGAAATCGCTGGTAGTGTGCACAGCACCCTTAGTGCCTTGCTGGGCTCTACCATGCAGGTTAGAGAGTTGCTGTCTTATGACAGTCTGCGAATTGTCGAGAGCTTGGAGGTAGAAGCTCGACGCCTGAAAAAAGAAGCCTCGTTCGTGGCTACTCATATGCTTCAATCGATGCTGGATCGTGTCATTGGTTTGCTGATGGCATTTAATGGCTCTGTAGTAGACAGTATTTCTAACAGCAATGGCTGGTTTGTATTGGATATTGGACGGCGCTTGGAGCGCAGTACGCAGTTAGCCAGTATGGTAGCAGCACTGTTGTGTGATGAGTTGCCAGAGGCTCAACAGCAAAGTTTGTTAGAAGCTGTTTTAGTTGTCCAGGTGAGCTCAATTACTCATCGGCGGCGTTATCGGATGTATCAGGGGGTGGATACAGGTATTGAGCTGTTGTTGTTAGATGCTGAATATCCCAGATCGCTAGCATTTCAAGTAAAAAAGCTGACTTCATTATGTAAATGGCTGCCAAGTAAAAGTAAAGCTGGGTTTATGAGTATTACTGAAAAAGCGTTACTGAGGCTGTTTGCAGATTGCAATTTAATTGATAGGCATCAGCTTTGTCGAGTGGAAGACGGAAGTCGTTTGCAATTACAGCAGCTAATGGAATTGGCTAAACAACACCTGGAGGCTTTTAAAGAAATACTCCAAGTGCAGTATTTTTCTCACACTAAAACGGCTCATAAACTTAATTGGTCAACTGATCCTGTGGGGCAGCTATGAAATATCAGATTAAGCATGTCACCACTTATCAGTACAACGAGAAGGTCAGCCTTAGTCAAAACCATGCTCGACTAACCCCGCAAACTAATCAATACCAGCGTTGTTTGAGTCATCAGTTGGAAATTATGCCTAATGCTGATTATTTAGTGTATTTTCAGGATTATTTTAATAACCAAGTATCAGTGTTTGAGGTGCCCACCATGCATGAGCAAATGGTGGTAACGGCCAGTAGTGAAGTAGAGATTTTACCCCTGCCCCAGACACTGGCTGACCCCCAAGTAACCTGGGAGCAAACACGAGACCAGCTTCAGCAGCCTGTTAATTTGGCTAGCTTACAAGCGGCTGAGTTTTGCTTACCTACCTTTGCTACCCAACCCAATGCAGAGTTAAGGAATTATGCTTTTCAGTCGTTTGTTCCTGGGCGGTCAATTGTGGCTGGCTGTGAAGATTTAATGGCCCGTATTTTTAATGAGTTTACCTTTGACCCCGAGTTTTCCACGACAAATACGCCAGTCAGTGAGGTATTTGAGCATAAGCGGGGTGTCTGTCAGGACTTTGCCCACCTGGCCCTGAGTTGTTTGCGCAGCCTTGGCTTAGCGGCCCGTTATGTCAGTGGCTATATTGAAACCCTGCCACCGCCAGGCCAAGAAAAATTGGAAGGTGCCGATGCCACCCATGCCTGGATTGCATTGTATGTGCCCGACTGGGGCTGGCTAGACTTCGATCCCACCAATAATCTGCAACCCACCGAGCAACATGTCACCCTGGCAATTGGCCGGGATTTTTGGGATGTAACACCGCTAAAAGGCATTATGTTCGGGGGTGGCAGCCATCAATTGCAAGTCGCTGTGGATATGAAAAGGGTGGTGGATTAGCCTTTAGCCCTTTCTAAAATATCTTGAGCCAAAGTTTTTTCCAAAACTATTGCAGGTAAGCTCGTAGTTAAGTTCCTTCTACCCCTTGGGGGAGAAGGTTAGGATGAGGGGGAGGAGTCTGCTAAGACTCATGTGAAGTACAAGGGAGTTGCTAATAAATCCAGTGTTTGATATGGAGTAACAGACTATTCTTCCGCCACTCTTGAAAGGCCGTCCTTGGCCTATCAAGAACTAAAAATACATCCTGTTTTAGCTCTAGAACACCCTGTTACTCCATATCCATTAGCATTGTGGCTGGCTGATAGCTTTATTTTGATGGTGAGTGCTTATTAATTTGAGGCAAACTATTATCTGAGCAGCAATTTTATCAACAATTAAAAAGATCAAATATTCAGGCTAACTGGATGGATTCAGATACAGCTTACAAACATGCACATCAGTTTGATTTGAATAGACCAGTTTATTACAGACAATTAGCACTAATCTTAATTATATCCATATTAATTGGCTTGGTTGTTTATACTTTGTTAATGATTTTTGTTCAAATAGTACAACAAGTTGTTCCTAGAAGAAGTAAAGAGAGTAATAAAGTGGTATTATTGACAAAGATACGCCTATCATAAAATTGTCATATATCTGAAAAATAAACTTTGCAAAAACTATTCATATCGCTCATATATAAGACAATTATATAGTAATTCCTTAGTTTTAACTCTGTACTTTTCTGATGAAAACCCGCTAAATCACTGCTATTAATTAACAGTCAAGAGTTTAACTTTAACGACGAGGGAATGTTAATGTCAATAGACTGGCAAATGTATCAAAGCAGTGGTTTTTTTGATGAATTGATTGATGATAATGGTCGGCCTCGCCAGTCTGGTCAAGCTCTGGTTCGGTTTTTATCAGATTTATCTACCAAGGAAATGGAAGCTGCCCGGGCTGCTGCAGAACTTGCGGTGAAGGAGATGGGGATTACTTTTACCGTTTATGGCGAGGGGAGCTCTATTGATCGAGCCTGGCCTATTGATATTATCCCTCGGATTATCAGTAATGATGAGTGGCAACAAGTAGAGGCAGGTTTAGTTCAGCGAGTGCAAGCCTTAAACCTGTTCATTGATGATCTGTACCATGAACAGCATATCATTAAAGATGGTGTATTTCCCCGTGAGCTAATTAATAAATCAGTTAACTTTCGTCCGCAATGTGTAGGTATCAGTCCGCCAAAGGGCGTTTGGGCGCATATTTGTGGTACTGATTTGGTTAGGAATAACGATGGTACTTTTTACGTGCTGGAAGATAACCTGCGTGTGCCTTCTGGAGTTTCATATATGATAGAAAACCGCTCGGTAATGAAGCGGGTGTTTCCTGATCTATTTGAGCAAATCTCAGTATTACCGGTTAGTGACTATCCCTCTCAGTTATTTGATATGTTGACGGCAATGTCTCCTCGTCCTCTTGATACCCCTGAAGTCGTAGTGTTAACCCCTGGTATTTATAACTCCGCTTATTTTGAACACTGTTATTTAGCCCAGGAAATGGGTTGTGAGTTGGTTGAAGGTAGGGACTTGGTGGTTAATGACGATGATTGCGTTTATATGAAAACGGTTTCTGGTTTATTGCGGGTGGATGTCATTTATCGACGAATTGATGATCTGTTTTTAGATCCAGAAGCATTTAATCCGGATTCTCAGCTTGGTGTACCTGGTTTGTTAAGGGCTTGGAGAGAAGGCAATGTAGCCCTGGTAAATGCACCTGGTGCTGGCGTTGCTGATGATAAAGTTGTTTACACGTATGTGCCGGATATTATTCAGTATTATTTAAGCGAACCTGCAATTTTACCCAATGTGCAGTCTTATCGTTGTAATGAATCTGATGATTTTAATTATGTCGTTGAAAACATACATCAGTTGGTGGTGAAACCTGCTAATGAATCAGGGGGGTATGGATTATTGATTGGCCCGAAGTCTACTCGTGAAGAACAGTTACAATGCATCGAGCGAATTAAAGCTGACCCACGAAATTTTATTGCTCAGCCAACCCTGAATTTATCAACGGTACCTACTTTAGATAAAGAGCAAGTAGAAGGGCGTCATGTAGACTTAAGACCTTTTATTTTATCTGCTGGTGAGCAAACTTATGTGACAACGGGTGGATTAACCCGGGTGGCATTAGTGAAAGGTTCTTTGGTGGTGAACTCTTCCCAGGGTGGGGGTAGCAAAGATACCTGGATTGTTGAAGAGGAGGGGCTGTAAATGTTGTCACGAGTAGCAGAAACTTTATATTGGATGGCCCGTTATGTTGAGCGAGCAGAAAACATTGCCCGTTTAGTAAATGTTAATAATTTGTTATTGATGGATTTACCTAAAGGGGTATCGCCAGGTTGGGAGCCATTGATAGATATTATTGGCACCCGTGAGCTATTTCGCGATCTGTATGATGATTTTTCCGAAAATAGTGTACTTGAATATTTAATTATTGAAAAGAATAATCCGTCGTCTATTCTCAGCGCATTATTAAATGCACGGGATAATACCAGGACAGTAAGAGAAGTAATCCCACGGCAGGTGTGGGAGGCAATTAATAGCAGTTATTATTTTGTTAAAGAAAATGCGCAAGGAGCGTTAAGCAAACGTGGTCGTTTTTTCTTTATGAAGCATGTCGTTGAGTCTGCCCATTTAATTTTTGGGGCGCTGGATGCCACTTTAAATCATAATTTGGGTTATACCTTTATTCGTTTTGGTTCGTTGCTGGAACGAGCGGATATGACTTCTCGAATAATTGATGTGCGTTCTGCAAGATTAATTCATAATCAAACATCTCGTCCTTTTGAAAACATTCAATGGATGAGTGTGTTGCGCTCCTTAAGTGCTTATCAAATGTATCGTCAACAAATGGGAGTAAGAGTCAGGCCCCGTGAAGTGCTCCAATTTATGTTGCAGGATAATATGTTCCCTCGCTCGGTATTATTTTGTTTAAACACCTTGCGCAGGTTAACAGAGGATATGCCCAATAATGTTGATATGGTGGATAGAATAGAACATAGTATTAATGAGTTACGCGCCCAGAATGCAGCCAAGCTAAAAGACACGAATATACTACATCTTTATATCGATGAATTACAGATTGACCTGGCGGATATTCATCAGCAGCTTTCAGAACAGTATTTTTTGCATTGACTAAAGAATACGGCAATATAATTATTGCTTTATTGACAATCGGGGTGCTTATTACGCTGATTGTCATGCTGCTTTTTTATAGAGCTAAGCAAGAAACAGCTGAAATTATCTTAACTCGTCAATCTTATCAATGTGAAAATAATAACTGTCGAATTAAATATAATATATTAAGTCGAGCGCAATCAAAAAAACAGATTCTAATTATTATTTATATTTACACCATAATAAATGGTGATGCTATCGTTGTAGAAGAGCCTCAACGCAAATTAATCACTCCTCGAACATACAGCTTTCATTATTTTACATATTCATACCAAAAGAATAAGCCAAGAAAAATTGAAGTAAGGCTGGAAGAGGTAACTGATTTTGATTGATGCTTTATTGGCGGTGTATTTTTTTTTTTGTTTTTCGTGGTCTTTAATAAAAATGTTTGATAAATCTGTTTGCTGATGTGTTCTATGGTAAAAGCTATTGCTCTATATATTGTTTTTTTTGAGGGGGATATGAGTAGTCAAAGTAAAATGCTAATATTTGTTAGTGTTATAACTTATTATTCAAAGGTATTGTTAAGGAGCTTGATATAAATAAAGGTGTGATAAGGGGAATGGTTGAGTGGAGTTTGATCAAAATGTTTTGAGATAATAGGAGGTCGTTACTAGATATGAATACGCAATTAGTCGTATGAGAATATCTTAAATTCCAACACTCTCTATTTAGAGAGCTTACTAAGAAACCATATAGAGCCAAAATAATAATATTGAAAGAATTTATAATATTCAACAAAACAGTTGGTATTACACTAAGATAGTTAAAGTTAGAACTAACGAGCATTCACAACTAGGACTTTCTTACTGAGCAACATAGCTGAAAATATTCCAATATGCTCTTAGCGAATGATTTTTAGGGTTTGTTGTCGTCATTGGCTTCATTGCTTGGCTGTCACCCCTAAAAACCATTCGCTTTGACTATAGAACATTCTTGTTGTATGAATTTCATAAAACTGGCTATACTTCTTCATTTTATGATGATTTAGATGTTTGCTGGGGTTTATATGAGAGTAGTGAGTGGTATAAGTAGTATGGATGTGTCAACCTCTAACTCTACCCTACAAGGGCAGGTAAGCACTAACAATGGCCAGAAAGATAGTGATTACCAACAATATAACTCTCGAAATAATCGTATAAAATTACTAAATACTAAAGATAGTGCATTTGAGAGAGCGGTAAATAAAAATGGGTTACATGCTCAGGTTTACGAGTCAAAGAGCTTAAAAGAAAGGGTTATAGATTTCCAACAAAATATTTCAACTTTCACAATCAATGGATTACTTGTTACACCTGATGGTATTAGAGCAGTTTACCAAGAGGTCAATGAATGGATTAAACAGCTGGATACAAGCAAGTATGAAAATCATCACTTAAAAAATTATACTCATCCTTTATTTGTTAGTATGCCCCCTTATGATCATACTGGACAGAATACCGTTATAAACTCAAAAGCTCTTTATGAACAATTCCAACAAGATATTGTTAAACAACTCAATGAAGACACTTCTGGTATTACCCTTTTTTTCAAATTTCTTAGAGATGCCAATCGTGGCTATGTGGGTTTAAGACTAGAACGCTCAGGAACCACACTAAAAGCTGTACATTATGGCCCGGATGAAAAACCAGAGCTACGAACAACCAGTGAGCAAAGTACTGAACCTTTTCTTTCAGGGAAAATTCTACAATATTCTAATGAACAACTGATCAATTTTTTTAAGAAAGTATCTTACCTTAAAACTCTTGAAAAAATTGGGATTTATGCTAGCAGCTCTGATGATGAAATTGCTAAAATACTAAGTCGATTTGAGACTAAGGGGCGTTATGGAGACTATGGAGAAGAAGCAAATCGTCGCCTGTTAGCAAAAGAGCAGGAACTCTCTCAAGATGAAAAAATTCTAGTTACACATAAAGGAATTTCACTCAGCTATGATACTAAAACTGATGACATCCAGGCTCAAAAAGAAGAGAACTATTATTCAGAGAAATATAACATAAATAATTTTGACTCAAGTAAATTTGGTAAAGAGCATACAAAACACAACAGAGCCGAAATAGCTAATTTTTTTGAACGTATCAAGAATAGTGATGGTAAAATTCTGCTTTCTGGATATGCCATTGCAGGATTTGGTGATTTGGTTAACTTCCAGATGCTTTATCAAACTTTAGTGACTAAGTATCCAGAGCTTAAAGAGCGTATTGAAGCCTACGCACATTTTTACAGATACTCAATTCCGAATACTTTAATTGATAAACTACTGGATAAAAACATTAAAGTGGTTACACATAACAATGCTAATCGTCAGTGGGACCCTAACTATAGTTATAAATTAGTTCAAGAAGTTATCAAAGACAAACTAAATCCTATGTTTGAAATACAGTATAACGTTGGCTCAGTTTTTCACACAGTTGACAAAAACAATCTATTGAGGGTTGGCGAAATTGGCGGAATGGCAGGGGTAACCAAAGTTGATGATGCTTACTTCACTGGATTATCCCGTGGTGCAGTTGGCTTTGGTGTTCCAAATGCAAAATCATATGAAGTTGATCTAGGTGTACAACAATTAACACATGACCTTTATAAAATGATTAAGGGCCATTCAGCAGAAAATACAACAACTGAAGACCTGATAAAACAAAACTTCTGCCTGATGATGGCAAGAGAGAATTCTCAAGTAGTCAATCAAAGACCATTTTATGATTATGAGGATACTGGTAATACTAATGATTATACAAGCGTAGGTATTAACCTTAGTGTCGGCAAAAGAGTGTTAGCTCTAGTAATAAAGTCGATGATAACTCAATGTTCCAGTGAAAATGAACCAATTATTATTGCTACAGGCAAGATTGATTCTCTGAAAAAACAAGCGCAAGAGGTTGACTTAGAAATAATTGATAAAGGTAAGACGGCTAATAATTATACTCTTTACGAAGTAAATGCAGAAGGCTACAAAGGTTATATTGCTCAGGGATTTTTCGATAACAAGTTTGTAAATACTGTTATGAAGTTTTCGAGCACTCCTGTCGTTTTCTCTGGAGAGGGCTCAATGAATGAGGGTTTATCCTTTGGCTCAAAAGGTTTTATGATACCATTCTATGACTATCAAATAACAACATTGATAGAATCTTCCGGAATAAAAAACTATGAGTTTATTGAAGAAGGAGGTTTTACAGTTAATGACGACAACTTTGAAAGTAATAAAATAGTAAAACTACAAATTAATAACGCAAAAATTTCATTACTTGAGAAGTACGATTTATTAAAGTTGAAAGTAGGTATTCAGGATTCCCAATTATATTTGGTTACAAATAAAACCCAGAAAAAATTAACTTTAAAAAAACTGGATAAAACTGAGGTTGACTTTGAACTAACTCACTCTCCCTCACTAGTCAATAGCTTACAAAAAGCCTCCGGTACTATTTATAAACTAGAAGATTGGTCAAAGGAGTGGCTGAAAATTATTTATGATCGTAATATAAGTGATATTGACCTTAATAAACTTGGTCAACAAACAACGTCTCTTTTTGAGTATCGTAATAATACAGTAGGTAGCTGGTTTGAGCTGTTTTCTGGGATTGATTCCGCTACCTGAAGTAGCGGAACTCAATTTAGCAGATAGTTTATCTATCGAATTTAAAGTGACCCTTGGCAGGAATGGTTCATCATAAAATCTTAACTACTTAGCTAAAAAGTACGTTTTACATTACGTCACATATAAACTAACCAAGCGATTACAAATTAAATTTTATGGCTGGGCTGGGCGAGATGTTTTGAGAGCTTCAAGGACTATTCTGGTTTCTTCCCACCCACCACTTCCAACACGGTAAGCGCCTTTTTTTACTAATTCAAAGCCCTCATTTGGTCCACGGCGAGCATAAATACCAGTTCTGTCATCATACTTGAGCTTCATCTCACTGTCTTCAGGAACCCAAAAAGTATACCTTCCAGTTTCAGACTTACTGGGCCAAATAGTAAACTTTGTTCTAGCCTGAAAATCCTCATCTTTAGTCTCTAATACATCAGCTTCTCCAGATAAGTGTGTATCAACATAAGCCTTTAATCTTCGGAAGTTAAAGCCATCTATTGTAGGTTTTATTTCTTGTAAGTTACTAAATGTTAATACCTGTTCTCCTTCTGGCAAATCAGGTACATATAATGAGTACTCCCAGGGACTTTTTGTGCTTTGCCAAATAGTTAATTGGTTTGAAGGGAAAAGACCACCTGGACGATTAGGATTAAATGTATCGGGAAGTAAATTATAACTGAATAGATTAATATCGCCTCCAAAGGCCCTTCCTATTGTATATTTCTGGATCAGGTGAACTATTTTGCTCAAATTTTCAAGAGGAACTGGTAGCTGACCAGGCATGTGGAGCGAATACTTACCAGGAAGTCGTGTGCTTTTATAGATAGCAACTTGGCTATAATTTGCCTCTGGACGGCTATCTAGCAGCTGTATATCTCTGCCCAATAGCTCATGTAACTTACTTGGTAAATTCGTTTCAAAAAGTATTTTATTAGTTGGTTGGCTATAAAAATTATCTACTTTGGCTATAGCATCAGGAAGTGATTCAACAGTCGTTACTTCTTCTCCTGGTAAGTGAACCTCGTAACTAATTGGATTTAGCTCACTGACCCAAATAGCAGGCGTATTTGGGTTAAGCACATCATTCTGTGGCTTTTCGTCAAACACATGTAGTTGTAAGTTGTTGGTTCTTTCCTCAAAGGCAGAGCGCAAATTATTGGTAGCCGTTTCTTTAGTAAGACCCGCTCCCCTATTTGTGTAGCTATTACTACTGCTCTCTCCTTCTTCCCTATTCCGAAGGCGATTATCTAGATGTTCTGTTGGGTTTTGTTTTTCTTTTTTCTTCCACCATCCAGGTCCTTCTCCACGACCTCCAGTATATCGATCAGATACAGACCACCAACTACCATCTTCTGTTATGATTACCTCCCAGCTGTCAAAGCCATTGTTAGATCCATGTTTACTGGGTTGGAGGAAATATTTAGTCATTGTTTTGTTGTTGAGAGTGTATTTTCTTTCAATTAACCGCACATAAGTTCCATTACTGTCTTTTACATAGGGAACATGCTGACTGTCTCTATATAGGCCCGGTTTTTTGGGGTCTCTGGTTGGAGGGCGATCGAAACTTTCTTCTGATACCCTAGAGTACTCAATGGCTCTATTACGATTTTGAAAATCAATTCGTTTTTGGTAGGTTTTAACTGGGGTAAAGTCCATCCCCTTTGTGTATTGACCTTTTGATTTTAGCTTAGCGATTTTTTCATCTACTTTGGCTTTATTTGGCCTGAAGTTTTCGTGAACTTCCGTTTTAATACCTAACCTTTCCGCTTCTTGTAGTTCGGAAACAGTCACATCACCACCACCTAGAGAGTAGAATTTCCCTTTGTAGGATGCATTGCCTTTAGCCACATTCACCATATAGGATTCACCATTAGGGTCCAACACTTTCCAACTACCATTGGGATCAGGTACGTAGACATAGTGATCACAACCCTCAGCTATAGGCACATGGTATTCTTCTGCTTGTTCAGAAACGATGCCTAATGTAGTCAGATTTTTACTTTTGGCAACGCCATAGACAGTTCCGATACCATCCTCTGTTGCACCTGCAACAACAACAATATTGTCTTTACCATAACGTTCTATTTCCTTGTCTAGTATTACAGACAAGGTATTTTCTAAATCTACGTAGGGTTCATTAAATTCAGCGTAAACTGTAGCGTCAGCGTACCCAAGACCAGAGTAACCACTAAAAACGATAACTCGTTTATTTGCAGTAATATTGTCGATCGTAGTTTTTACTTCTGCATGTTTTGCGGCTAATTCTTCAGCAGTTAAGGGCGCTTCTGTTTCTACTTCAGATGTCGTTTCAGGGGGAGGAGACTCTGTTGTGCTCGATTCACCTTCACTCGTTTCTTCAGGTGATGGTGTATTGTCGGTTGGTTCTTCAATAAAGCTGGTTTCTTGAATTGGACCAGCAAACTCACCTTCGCCTGGTAACATGCCTTCTTTAGCGATAGCAGTAAAAGCAGCTCTTCGTGCTGCTGTATTTGCTCGTATAGCAATAATACCTTCAACCGCACCATAAGCAGCCATGGCGACATTGACAGCAGCAGATAGACCGGACGAAAGGGCCTTATCTTCAAGCTCGGCTAAATAATGATCAGGCCAGTCTGTAAAACGGTGACGACTTGCTAGTTCAGTATGCCAATGGTCTAAGTAGGGTTTGATTTGGAAAAAGTCGACTAGGTTTTGAATAGCATCGTACACACCTGCCGTATTGACATTAGCCCATATTGTTAGCCCTGCTTTAGCATGCTTATTAATATTCCAATAGCCTAAATTATCATCCTTAAGAGTTTCGTTTATAAATTGTTGTGCTTCATCTTTGTTGGTGATTTTTGCTTGTTTTAGAATAGCTTGACCTTTTTCTATTAGATATTTTGCACTAGATTGCGCAGAGTTATCAAAATAGTGATTTAGTAAGCTGATATTTTTTTTGAAATTATCGATATGCGTCTCGTGATTATTTATTCGATCAACATAGCTTAGCTTATTTTTTAATTCATTCGTAGTTAGTTCCGAATACTCATTTACTATTTCTCTGGCAATAGCAGCGATTCTTACCTTAGGGTGAGGAGTAATTAGGGTGCCATCGGCGTTGAATTCTGGTTTCCAAGTATCAATGGCATGCTTTAAAGCTCGTGTTAAAACTAGGTACTGATATTCAGGATGGTAAATAATATGAATGCGGTTATGTCTGTAATAATTATTAATTGTAGCTGTCCACATCCCAGTGTTCATTCCTGAAACCCATTGGTGAGGGTTTGCTGCAGAAAAGCTTACTTCTTCTTTTTTCTCAATCCTTTTCTTATCTAGTGTATCTAAAGCAGCCTCGCCTTTACCCTCACCATGCTCTTTGTCTACTTGCTCTTTATACACTTGTCTGGCAACGCTTAATAGTGCTGTTCGCGATGGATCCAGGGAGAAACCAACTTCACGCCATTTATTTTCAACCTGATGTTCAGGTATATAATACCGGTATTCATATTTTAATGCTGTTAAATAAAAGCTTTGTACTGCAGAGAAAGACTTACTAATATTTGGATATTTGTCACCTTGAATTGTATAAAATAATACAGCTGCATGTTGAAATGCGTTGATAAAATCATTTTTTTGGCGACGAGGAAACTCATCAAATAGTGTTTGTACATGTCTATCTTCAAGATGCCTAGTACGGACAAACCTTTCTAAATAGGCTTCCAATGTTGTTACAAAACGATCGCAGTCGACAGCATAATTTTCACAGGTTGCACTTAATATTTCATTAGGTGTATAACTCACTAATTCTGTTGTGTTTTTTGTCCATAGAGTTATGGCGGTGGCAGTATCCGCAAATTTTTGTTCTTCGGTCCGAATATCCAGTTTACAAGTAGGATCTGGGGTTAATTTATCTATACACTGGTGTGTTTGAGTTTTGCTAAATACTAATGGGGAGCTTAAAGAAGCAATGCTTATTGCTAATACTAATGGTTTTATATTCATAATAAACCCATATTTCAATACTGTAGTTAGTTTTTGGTCTTGTAAAGGTAGGTCAAACCAAATATAAGACACTTACATGCTTGAACCATCACAGGGATTGATGGTTGTTTCATCGTGTTCCCGCGGGGACAAAAAGCATATATGACAAGTCTATAAATAAGAATATTTTAAGTAGAATAAAATCCCGCAGTCGGGTATTGTTAATTTTAATTGTTACCACTCCATTTTTACAAAGAGATGATTTATATTTATTCAGACTTACAAGAGTTGTGGTTGTTGAGTCTGAGTTGATAATGTATTTTGCTATTTAACTTGATTACTTTGACAATAAATTGAGCTACGCAATGGTTTTTTCGTGGCTTACCGAACATTTACCATATTAATAGGAAGCAAAGGCACCTGTATAAAAACTAGAATCTTCCGGTGTAGTATCTCATCTGGTGTATTTACTGCTCCTCAGAAACAACAAATAAAGTGCAAATAAAAAAAATGAAGCATACGCTAACATTTTATTTTAAGCTTCTCAGAGCATTATCTATCATTTTACCCAATAAATCAGCCCTTTTAAGATAAAAAAGTAATCAACTCAGGTGGTTTAAAATTGTGTATATACTGTGTTTATAGTGAGTTTGGGGTAAGTCAAATAAGCAGCCAACCATAACTCACTAAATGTCAATTACTTCTGAAAACCTATACATGTAGCAAAAGCATTGACCATGTAGATAACTATACAATAAGCCTCCTTGAAAAGGTTGGTGAATGATACCTAGCCTGGGTATATACTAGTTGATTTACATTAAATTTATTACATAAATTTAGAATATTTACATGATCTTTACATTTTGACTAATGCATTCTTTAGTTCTTATATGGGTAGTGGTTGTAACTTGTAGTGGCCAAGTAGCACCCAGCAATTTTTTAAGAGACTTTTTTCAGTTGATGAGCTAAAAAGGCTGCGTAAAGAGAATACTCGACTGAAAGAAGAGCGAGCTATCTAAAAAACAGGGCTTTATATGGATTCCTAGGGTGTGGCATATAATACAACCAAAGATGTATTATGCGCGTCTATTTGGTTGAGTTAAGTCAGTAATAAGCGAAACTGGTAAATGATGAGTAATGTACCAGTTTATTCGTCAGAGACGTTGGCCTGATGGAATCAGCTGCTCTCACTGCCAGTCTCAACAAGTAGAAGGTAATGGCAATCATCAAAAGCAAATTGCCCGAAAAAGTTATCGCTGCCTAGAGTGTCATCGGAGATTGGATGACCTAACACTCACCATTTTTTCTGGACATCAACAAGAATGATGTTCAAAAATGACAAGTCAATTGCGAGAAAGTGTTTTTACTCGTTTGCCCATTCTTTGTATATTGCAATTACTCTAGTAGTGTTATAAATTCAAACTTAATATTTAAAAAAATTGCAAAGGGAAAAAAGTGCAACCTCACTATCTTTATAAAATCATTCTGGGAAGCATACTACTCTTATCCGGAGCAGTACAAGCTCAAAAAATAGAAAAAGCTGATACAAGCTGGGTTAAGACTAAGTGGCTTGACCTAGCTTATGCAAATCAATCTCCTACTCAAAAGTTAGACATTTACTTACCTGAAATAGGTAAAGGACCTTTCCCAATAATCCTCTCAATTCATGGAGGTGCTTTCAAATTTGGTGATAAAGCGGATGATCAGCTTACACCTATGTTAAAAGGCTTAAAACGCGGCTATGCAGTTATCTCAATTAATTACCGTCTTAGTGGCGAAGCTACCTGGCCGGCGGCAATTCATGATGTTAAAGCTGCAATTCGTTGGGTAAAGGCAAAAGCAGAGAAATTTAATCTCAACCCAAAAAAGATTGCGGTTTGGGGAGGATCAGCAGGTGGATATCTGGCAGCACTGGTAGGAACTTCATCAGGTGTAACAGAATTAGAAGACTTAAGCATGGGTAATCCAGATCAAACTACTAATGTACATGCTGTAATAGATTGGTTTGGTCCAATTGATTTTCTTAGTATGGATAAGCAGTTTATGGATAGTGGCATTGCCGGTCAACAGCATAGTACTCCCGATTCTTTTGAATCACAGATGATTGGAAAACCAATTACAGAAGTACCCGAACTGATCAAAGCAGCAAATCCAGAAACCTATATTTCTCATGATGACCCTCCCTTCTGGATACAACACGGAACTAATGATGCAATCATTCCTATTCAACAATCAGAAAATTTTGCTAAAAAATTAAGGGAAGTTATTGGCCCTAGTAAGGTGACATTTAAGCCCATTCCAGGCGCTAAACATGGCGGGGTTGAATTCAATGACTCAAAAAATTTAGATGAAATTTTTAGTTTTCTGAACACATACCTAAAGAATTAAAATATCTAAAAGCCTAGCTGATAACAGTGACCTCAGGAAGCCCTAGGGAGCAAAACTGATAATAATACATGTCCCCTTGGCAAGCGTGTAAATTGCAAAAAATTAAATGCCACACGCCTTAGCCGAGGGGACACGCAGATCTCGCTCATTTAGCTTATGATATCGATTATCTAAATCAAAGAAGCCAGACTGTAACATTGACTTTTAAGCTCGCTATTTATGAATACCACTATCTGTAGTATACCATGAAGTCAATTTTTAGAGGTGTCCACAATACTATCACCAGCTTCTTCTATAATTTCATGAGGAATAGTTAAGCCGAATTTTTTTGCTTTTACTAAGTCGATTGCAATGCCTGTAGCAGGCCAAGCAGGGATGATATTTTTGATTGACTCACCTTCGAATAAACGTTTAATCATGCTTGCAGCTTTTTTGCCGCCCCAAACCAGGGATGGGTAAATAGAAGCGGTTGCCCCCCATGAGTCCATTACATCACTTCTACCTAGGCCAATCAGTGGTTTGGTGGCATGTTTATAAACTATTTCAGCAAACGGTTTTTGTCCGCCCATCATATCATTAGAAGAAATAAATGCATCAACTATGCCATTTAATTCTAGAATATGCTCTTTAGCAAAGGAGGCCATACGCTTATGGCCTCCTTCACTTTTAACGAATTTGACTTTTCTAAATATGACGTTTATGTCTTTAAATTCTTGTAAATTCAACATGTTTTCAACCCATCTCTTATAACTATGTGCTTGAGGCATGTCGGCATAAATAATTGCAAATATTTTTGCTGTTGGCATGATTTTTCTAATAAATCTAAATCGGTCATCTACTTTGACTGGATAGCTTACCCCGGTGAAATTTGCCTTTGGAGGACTTGTAAAATCATCAATTACGCCTTCACCAACAGGGTCAGTGATATTACCAAATACAACATTGACAAAAGGCTTATTAAAAACAAGCTGCTTGAAAGCTCGTGTAGCAATGGTGCCATTGACAAAAATTATTTTATATCCTTGGTCTTTATGTGTTTTCCAAATATGGAAAGCTCTGCCTTCATAATGAGCTAATGAGTAGTAACTCATTTCAAGATTTTTATGCTCTATATAGCCTAATTTGGATAGCTCTTCTATCATTGACTCACGCAGAATTCTATATAATTCTGCCTTTTGGGAGTCAACCACTAATAGTTTGTGTATTTGGTGTTTGGGTGTTTGATTGCTACTAGCGCCTGGTAGGGCTAGCGTAATTGATATTAAAGCCGTGGCAATAGCTAATATCGTTTTCATTGTTCTTGAGGCCAATTTTTACACTAACTATTCATAATAGTAGTTGTTATTGAGAGGCTCGTAAGCTTGCTCATATGTCTTGTAAGCAAGACATATGAGCAAGAAAGTTAATAAGCCCAATTCAAGAGTAGAGCTTGAATAGAGAAGGAAGTATGTCGTAATAGTAAATACTGTTGAAGGTTTGTTAGTAGTCTAGCAGAGGTATATCATGCTCTCATTTGAATTGTGTATCTTAAAAGTAAGGTTAAGTCATGAAAGTATCAGAAAATCAGCAGGTTAGAGACTTTCTTAATGATATAGGGTTAGTTTCTTCTGAACAGTTGGATATAATTAAGTCAATTAAAGGGCTGTTTAATAATACAAGCCAGGATTTGACTGAAGAGATTAAATATGGCGGGCTGGTTTTTGTTAAATCAAGTTCATTGGTAGGTGGTGTTTTCCCATATAAGCAGCACATTTCCATTGAATTTAGTAAAGGTGCTGACTTTTCAGATCCATCGCGACATTTAGAAGGTAAAGGTAAAAGAAGAAGGCATTTAAAAATATACGAGATAAAAGATATTAAAGAAAAAGATGCTTTATTCTATATAAAACAAGCGATAAGTGGGTGATAACTGATTCGTCCTAAGTTGTAGTTGTATTAGTTAAATATATTTTCTATAAAAAGTAATAAAAAATATCATGAATAATTTCTCCTTACTGGCCTAAAATCTGCTCTTTTATAAAGGGCACTATTGCTTACTATACCCGTCATGAGGAGTAAATATGAGAAGTTTATGGTATACGGCGGTATTTTCTGTGGTGTTTTCGGTTGTGAGTGTAAATACTCATGCAAAAACCCCTGACGGAATGACTCCTGCTGAAGAAACGGTTTGTGACGTCTTAAAAGATGCTACCCCTGGTCTATTTGGACTATGTAATGCCTATTGTGAGGCGCAGGACTTAGGTCCAGATTCTAATAAAAACTCAATGGAGCAACTTTTGAGTAATTACAATAAGAAAAAAACTGAAAATGATCCTGACATGCCTTGTTTAGATAATCATGAACCAGAACCACCTGAGTGTCCTTGTTGTCACCTTGAAGAAGGCCTGCCAGAGGTATGTACTAGTAGATTAAGCGAGGATGGAAACACAGTAAGAGTTGTATTTGGAGATAGTTTTGTTGGAGCAACTATAAACCCAGACAATGGAACTGGTGCATGTAGAGTTGCGATCCCTGGAGTGAGAGAAGAAGTTCGAACTCAATCAGTTGAGAGTATTGCAGAATGTATGGAAACATTGATTATGCGCTGTCCTCCTGAAGATACACCAAGAACATTTTAAAACTGTTTACTTTAACCTCTTGTTTAATAAAACAAGGGGTTTTTAAATTGTTTTAAGAAGTAAAAACTGTATATCGGCATTAGTCATTCTGATACCTTACACTATCTAAAGCTTCCAAATCTGAAAACAATTGTTGTAATTTGTAGCAGGTGGTTCTTTTTCTATATAGGTCATTTTTCTGATATATCACGAATTTTAAATGCCTTCCTGGCATTTACCTTCGGCCAGCTAAAGCTGTTCTAATCTGATCCAGTCAAATTGGTTTGGCTTCGTTATCTTCGTCTCTTACCCCAATCACCTATTAATAGAGGTTCAAGGGGTTTCGTCACTTGATGACCTCATCTAAAAACCCTTCGCACTGGACATATATGCCTACCCTTAGATCTTGAGTGATTACGAACGGGCTGTTTCTTGATCAGTGTACTCTATTGTTGTTTGCGATATTACTTTTCGATATCCTGACTAACAGAAGTAAGTAGTTAAACAGTAAATGAAGATGAATGAGTATTTTTAAGATGGTGCTTATATATGGTTAGTTTAGTGAAGAGATGTTTACTATTACTCTTGCTATTTTCTGTTCATGTGATTGCCGATGATTTTTATAAGTCATTAGCTACTGCTGCCGAAGAGCGTACAAAATATGATGTAACCTACGATGGTTCTTATTATGTTATTGACTACCCTAATGGTGATGTGCCTGAAAATATTGGTGTTTGTACCGACGTAGTTATCAGGAGCTATCGAAAACTTGATATCGACTTGCAGCAAGCTTTGCACCTAGATATAAAAAAGCAATTTAGTGAATACCCATCTAAACGAATTTGGGGGCTGACAAGGCCAGACAAAAATATTGACCACCGTCGAGTACCAAATTTAAGAGCATTTTTTACCAGGCATGGTGAAAAATTACCAGTGACAGAAGAAGGCGCTGACTATAAGCCTGGAGAGTTGGTAACCTGGACGTTACCTGGTAATTTGCCTCACATAGGTATTATTTCTAATCAAAAATCTGCTGATGGTAAGCGTCCTTTGGTAGTTCATAATATTGGCTCTGGTCCGGTACTGGAGGATATGTTGTTTGTTTATGAGGTCACAGGGCGTTACCGATACAAACCTTTGAGCACATCTAAAAATGCACTTTTTCAGTGATAGCTGTGTTAGCCCCGTACTTTTGGCCCTGCTAGCATTTATATTAATGCTTGAGGTTGCTATCGCTAAGCATGCAGTAGCTGCTTAGCCCTCATTAAATAACCTCTTTGGTATCCAATGTAATAGATCCACCAAAAATTTTCTGAAAGAAGTAAATATTATATGGAATTTAATAATAAGCTTACTGAAATAACGACAGGTGTTACGGATTTTATTCTGGCTATTTTTATTATATTTGTGATTATTCAGTTATACAAGGAAGTGAGATTAGACCGTTGGAAAGTATCGTTGTGGTGTTTTGTATTGGGTTTTATTTCAATCGCCGCTTTATTTGGTGCTGTAGTGCATACTTTTGAGCTTTCAACAGCTACTCGTCAGTTATTTTGGAAACCGATTAATTTTTCACTGGGTTTAGCGGTTGCTCTGACTGGTTTGGGTGGTGTATACGATTTTTGGGGGGCGAGGACGGCAATAAAACTTTTGCCTATAGCAGTAGGTTTAGGAGCAGGCTTTTTCCTTCTCACGCTTTTTTTAGATAAAGGTTTTATCGTATTTATGGTCTATCAAGTGCTTGTAATGGTTGGGGTATTAATTATATATACAACGTTAGCCTTTCGTAAACAATTGGCTGGCGCTGGTATCATTAGTTTGGCTGTGGTTGTCAATATTGTAGCAGCCCTAGTGCAACAAAGTAGTTTATCGTTAGTGGTAATAGTACCATTTGACCATAATGGCTTGTTTCATATTATTCAAATGGTTGCTATTGGTTTGCTGGGCTGGGGAGTAATAATCGCGGTAAAAAAGAAGCTGCCCATACAAAATATAAAGGGGCAATACTAACCAACAAAGCAGATAATTCAAGCTTTGTAGAGAATATAGTCGAGGGTATAGGATTAACTAAGCAGTAGCAAAGCCAAGTATGCCAAATAAGAAGATCAATCCTACCATTGCAATAATACTGACAACATTATCAGCAGCATGACAATGATCATGCCGAAGCCAAAACCAGCGAGAGCAGCATCCATAGCAGAATTACCTATTTATTGTATCAACCATAATAGTTATCAAAGTAGCACAATGGGTTGCCTTTGCGAGTTTTTGGTCTGTATGGGGTGGTTAATTTGATAATTCGTCTAAAGTCTGATTAATTTCATCGGTTGAAGCCCAAGGAAGTAATCGGAATACTTTTATACCATTGCTTAGTTTGAGTGGTTTGGCTAGTCGATTTTGTAAATAAACAGCTAAGTAAGGGGTACACATTTTTTTCATATTTGAGAATAGCTGTGAGTGAAGTGTAATTTGATTAACTACAATACTAAACCAGTCAAAGCTCACTTGGTCTGAATCTTTACTACAAAATGATAAACTAGTTAAATAAATGTTGTAATGATTGCTGGTTTCTATCTCTAACCTTCTTAGAAACTCATAATCTCTTGCAGAATAACAGTGATTTTCACTGAAAACAGTTATAGTAAGCTGATGCATTTGTAAATAGTATGCATTGAATAAACCTAAAAAACTACCATACCATAACTGCTATTGAGATTTTATGAAGATATTGTTATCTCCTAAACCAATTGGCGCTATGTATATCAGTTGTGAATGATTTTTAAGCGCTGCTTTTATCGTGTAGTTTTTTTAAAGCTGACTTCTAGTTGATGGGCTCTAGTGGATGGTCTTAGCTAAAACTGATGAAGATTATTTGTAAATAAGATTTATTCTCAATAATTGTATTTACATTGATAGGCTAAAGTTTATCTTTTATTAGAATATTATTGTTTTCTTAATTAATGCCTGCTTCTTAAAGAACCGCTTGTGTATAGTAGTATGTTGGGACATTTTTGATAAGTTTAAATAAAATTGCCAAAATGTCTGACTATTTTTAATGTTAATTGAGTCACTTTTTTCCAAAAATTAAAATTTTTCGACTAATTATAAAAATAAGTATTTACCGAAATGGTTTAGACTGACTTTATTCTTTCAATAAAAATACAAGTGAGTGAGTAAAAAATAGACATACTTTGTCTGCATTGCATTACTTATCTAACACTTGACTAGATAGTCTGTCTGGAGTGCCAATGGGGTCTACAAACGTTTCAGTTCAGTTAAGTAATGACAAGCACCAAACCTTAGCCTCTGATATGAGTCAGGTAGTCGAAAAACTGAGTAGTCGGGCTTTGACTAATGTTAAGTCAAGCAAGCTTGAAACAGTGCAAAATACTCTGAAAAGTATTCAGACAACAGTTGATGCCAGGTTAGAAAGAAATGGTGGCGATAACTTGCTGTCAATTGGTGAAGTAGCAGCCCTTTCAAAACAACTTACCAAAGTAGCCAAACAATTCGACAACCCTCAACTTAAAGAGCTGACAGGTTTGTTGGCTGATCAGTTATTTGCTGATTGGCTGTCTCAAGCACGAACTGATATTGAGACAAACTTATATGAACAGCTAAAGCCAATTGGTGATGTGGGAGCATCTAAAGTTAAGTCGCTACGTGTTGAAGTAAAAGGTGGTGGCAATGTATATGGAGCTAAATTAAAAGGAAGTGCTGGCGTTGAGTATCAAGATATTCTTGATGCAGATGATGAAGGTTTATTCTTTCGCACCAAAGTCGGTACGGTGGGGGCTGGCATACATGGAGGAGCCAATTTTGGGGCAGCAAAAGCAGGCGGAGGGCTTAATGGAGCATATTCTCGCTTAACTTTTGAAGAATATAATAATGTGAAATCTTATGTGCATATGGAAGCACATAATTTAACCAGCTTAAATCGTAGTGACTATGAACTGAAACAAGCTGCAAAAACTTTTTCCTGGCGTACGATTGGTCGTTTTATTTCCAATCACTTGCCTGGCCATGTTGGTTCAGAGTTAAAATTATACCAAAAGCAACTACAGAAGGTGGTTAATAACCAACATAAACTCAATGAGTTGCTAGACAAAGAGTTGGGTATATCTGCAAAAGTTGTAGCAACACCACCACAACAGCCTGAAACATTGAGAGGCTATATCAATAAATATGCTGGCAGCGTAGATGGGGCTGCCTCAGTGGGGATTCCTTCAACAAACTTTTCTGCAGCTGCTGGGATAAAACTAGCTAAAGAGCAAACAGAGATTTATGAGTTTGTACCAAGCCATTTCTGGCGGGTAATCCAAACGAATGCTGATCGGATTAATGAACTACCTGAGCCATTGGTAAAATATGGAAAAGAATTGCTTAATCAAGAGGGATCAGGATTAGATTCTTATAACAAAGCATTAGGTGCTTTACATAAACTTGAGACGGAGTTTAACAGCTATATTACAACCGTCCAAAAATATGATGCTGGTGATAAAAGTTTACGTGATGAGAAGCATCAAATTGAATCTCGTTGGGGAGCTAATGGAAGGCACGAGTTGTTAAGAGCAATGCATGGAGCATTTGCATTATTTGGTGCTGAACTGAAAAAATCATCTGCTTTAGAAGATGAATTACAACAAGCCACTGCAAAAATGGAGCAAATTGCTTATCAGTTGGAGTCTCCTCCAATAGAGCATTCTCGACAAAAACTGGAAGATATTGCTTCATTTAAACAATTAATTCGTTTAAGTATTGCGGACACAAAAGCAACATTTAATGTATCTGCTGGGCCAGTTGCTATTGAAACCTCTATTTTAAAGCGGCACCGTGTTCATCCCAGTCGCATGCGGCAGGGGGACTACATAGACCTTGAATTAAAAATAGAAGGTACAGCCAGTGTGGGTAATGTGACGGGCCTGATGGACACAATTACATCTAAGCTGGCCAATGATTACCCTGGTCTGGTAGACCCAGAAACATTTAAAGGGGATGTTAGCAATTTCTTGCAGAATAATGCAGATATTGCAGGTACTGGTGCTTTGCGAATGATGGTGCGTTTCTTTAAACCGGAGTATCAGCAATCAATTAAAGATATGCAACCGCAATATCAACAACAGTTTACTCGCTTCTTATTTAGTAAGTCTGTTTCTGCCGGTGTTGGTGGGAGCATGCCTGTTGCAGCTGGTGCTGAAGTGGGTGGTAAGATAAGCGTTGCTCATTACGATACCCGTGTGCTAGGTGAGAAGGTTGCAGATAATGCTTTAAGTTATGTAATAACACGACACAACCGTTATTTTCGAAATAAAGAATTAAATGGTGATTGGCAGGACTTTCTTAAAGCGAATAATGGTGCTATCAAAGATTTATTTTGTAATATCGGTGCTTCTGTTGGTCTCGCTGAAGAAAAACAAACTCCTGTATTTAAGGAGGCTCAGCATTGGCTGACAGAGCTGGCTACAGTTGCTAAAAATGAAAACGGAAAAAAAGCTGCTCTACAGCTTAGGGATGATTTTAATAGTGCGATGAAGCAAGTATTTGATCATCCTGATTCGCAAGAAAACTTTGATTTGGCTAAAGAGAAGTTTTGTCAATTTTTATCTGATCAGGTAGCACCCTGGTGGGAAAACCACCAAAGCAACTGGATTACTGAGCAATATAAAGATGGCAGTTCATTGGCAGATCGTCTAAAAACTAATCTGAAAAGTTTAGGGACAACTGTAGTCAATCAGATTAGTCATATAGGACATGTATTGCAGGGGCGCTTAATTAACCTTAAGCCTGCCAATGATAGCGCAAATAGACTATTTAAGCAGGCTGTTGGTATGGAGTTTGACAATAAACCTAGCAGGCCAAATAGTCAGCAGTTGCACCTACCTTCTGATATAGTGTGGCAACATAATCCCTTGTATCAACAAAGAGTCTTTCATTAGTAAGTAATCTTTAATTTATATTGAGAGCTTTTTGCATAGCCTTGTATGCCAATGTAATAGTCACCCTGACTTAAGTTCTACGTCTAGTGACGGGTGTGCCTGAGTTTCTTTAGGTTCTAATCCTATAAACATAGTTGGGTTTACAATCCACTTTTCATTGGGATAGTTAGGGTCTGGGTTCATCTCATTTAATTGGTAATAACCATTGTAAGTACCAGACCATCCCCAGTTTACATGAACTTCATCATTTTGGTTATAACCATCAATGATGAATACATGGCCTGTCCCGTCTTGACTCTGTGCCATATATAATACAGGTCGCCCCTTATTAAGCTCTACCTTTATCATATTTAGCCACTCAGTATCGGAATACATAACCCAGTCGCCGGCTGATTTACTTACACTGTACATACTGCGACGAGACTTACCATAGTTAAGATTATAACGTAGTAAATTTTCGATTATTTTACCTGACGCTTCGGTCCCTTCCTCTGTTCCAAACTCTGCATGTAGGCCAACACCTATCCGATAGATAAAATCAGTCAGATTGGACTTTTCTGCACGGGATGCACCAGTTAAAGTGTTAGGCATTTGATTAAAATTAAAAGTGTAACTGGAAAAATCGACAGATAAATACTGGGAGCCAAGATCCCACCAATAAGATACCTTTCCTTGGCCTTGTTGGGGGTTACGATGAAACTTTACTATTTGTGCAACAGCAATGGCAGCACAGCCAGGGTAGGTTTGCTGGCCTCCTAGCAATGGTGTTGCTTTGTTATATGGTGATCCTTGTCCCCATTTTGTTGTAGTTAAAGGTTCAATAAATGGTGCAATCGTAGCAGCTGTTATTAATTGGGTGGGCGTCAATAAAATTGTTGAACATATAATGATAGTGAATAGTTGTTTAATCATTTCAATCCTTGTGAGTAAGATAACTCGCTTTAAAATAGTGTTTTAGGTGGGGAAGGATAATAAAACTATCACTAATATACAAACTAGAATGCACGGATAACACTGAGATATAGTGGAGCTATTATGGGAAAGGAAATACTCGATTTTGTGGTGATTACTTACAAATAGAAATCTGACTTCATCAGCTATACCACTTGCGAATCATTTTTAGGTGTAAAGAAAAAACGGTATAGACTCACAGCGAAGGGTTATTTTGGTCAGTGACTTCCATATAAGCTTTTTACTTTCATCCAAGTCTAGCGCTTCAGCTAATAAACCAATTAAACCACGTGCCTTACTGTCTATTTCTAAGTAGAGATCTCGTGTTTGTAAGTCGCGATGTTGTAGTCGAGCTAATAAATAATATTAAAAATATTTAGAAGTTGTTTTAGATGTCAGGTAATTATGCGTAATTAATTTAAAGTGGGCTTAAGAGTAATTTATATTTATTTATGCAAGCTTCACTATGCATACACCTACCCATGCTCTATATTCAGAAGAGAGCACGTTAGAAATAGGTCCTGAGGAGGTTGTTTGGATATGCTCAAAAAGCGTCATTTAACAATACAAGCCCTAACGGTTGTAGCTGGATGTTCTAGAAAGCAATCAAAATAGTCATGTTGCATTAACTGCATAGGGCCAATGAGCAAACTGCTGCTATTTCTATTCCTTTTTCCTATACTGGTTTTCTCTAAACAACTAGACCGTTTACTGTTGGTTGGTTTAGAAGATAGGGCAAGCTTTCCTTACAACTATACGGTTAATGAACTTAATAGCACTAGCCCTGGCATACTTATTGATATGACGAGCATGATGGCTGCACGTCTTGGACTAAAAGTTCAGTTTATAGCCGAGCCTTGGAAGCGAAGTTTGAAATCACTACAAAGAGGGAGAATAGACCTCCTTTTTAAGGCTAGCTTTAAGGTGGAGAGATTTCAGTATGGGCGTTATCCTATGAGAGGAGATAAACTTGACCGCAGCCGCTATATCACAAAAATCAGCTATTACCTTTATACGCTAAAAGAGAGTAAGGTGAGTTGGAATTCTAAAACTCAGCGTATAACTAATTTAACTAAACCTGTGGGTGCTCCCTTAGGGTACTCAATTGTGGATAAATTAAAGCAGTGGGGAAGCAGGAAAGTTGAAGAAAGCAGGGGGACTGAAGTAGATTTAAGGAAACTGATTCAAGGTAAACTTTCTGCAGTGGCTGCTCAGGAATACCCTGCAACGTATTTTTTAAATAGATTCCCTAAGGAGTTTAAACATGTTATTCAGTTGAAACCTGCTCTGGTTTCACAAAACTACTACATGTTGATTTCTTATCAGTTCTATCAAGAATATCCTGAATTGTCTGAGAAAATTTGGGATGAACTTACTATCATTAGAAATTTGCCTGAGTATCAATCCATAATACAGCGTTATTTGAACTCAATTCCATAGTATTGTTATTAAGACTTTAGCTATTCTGCAAAGTAGTACTTATGTTTTAATTTTTTTAGAGTGTTATCTTGTTTCATCTTGAATAGTTCCTCATCGTATTTTTTGACAAGTTTATTTAATGAAGGATAAGTAGAAGCTTTAACGAAAAGGTTATAATAGGGTTTTATTTTTAATGGTTTCTTTAGGTATGTAATTTTTTCTGAAATGCCTTTTTGGTGGGCTTTGTATAATGCTGAAATTGTTTCTAATGGCACTATATCTACTCGCTTGTTGATTAGTTTATTTAATTGTAGATTATCTCTAGGAATGATTTGTATAAAAGGATATGATTTACTAGCTTCCCAAAATTCTTTAGTATAAGATTTTCCTGATGAGGCTCCCACACGCCATTTTTTCAGGTCACTATAGTTTTCGAATCTTATTTTTCCTTCATCTTCCTTTCTGATAAAAAAATTCCATGCAACTGTTACATGTGATTCTTTGGGATATATAAGATATTTTACTCGTTCTTTTTTATATGAGTAAGTCATCAGTATATCCATATCACCTTTTTTCCACATTATTTCAACTCTTGGAGATGAATCTATTAATACGACAACATATTTGTGGCCTAATTTATTCAAAATATGGTCGAGTACATCGATATCAAACCCTTTAGGTTGTTTATTTGTGTCAAGATACCTCATCGGTGGGGCAGGAATACCCACTATAATTAGCTTGCGTGCTTGTGTAAAAAATGCTATTTGCAGTAGGGCTAACATTAAGACAAAATTCTTAATACTTAACTGCATTGTCAGTTTATCCACGAGATTAATGTATATTAATAGAATGTATAGTTGAATATTTAATATTTTACCTTCTTTTATACTATTTACGTTTATTGTATATACATAGAAATATCAGGTTCTTCTTAACGAATAAGCCTCTAGATCATAGTATGAATAATTATGCCCTTCCCATATAACGTATGCGGATTGATTGGTTAGTACTTATACAGATATAAAAATAAGGTAGTACTATATTAATAAAATTGTAATCCCATTTTATATATACATTTATCAATAATAATAATAATTATTAGTGGTGGTGGTGGTGCCCTTAATATTAAATTAGGCTCTATATGGATTCCTAGGGGGTAGAGCACAATACCACAAATGTGGTATTATTTGACCTCATTGGAAGGCTGTCATTAGATAATATACAAAAAATGATCAATATTAAGCAGCTAGTAAACGACAATCAGTGTTATCAGTTCATTCGTCAGACTCGTTGGCCCAATGGCGTCAGTTGCCCCCATTGCCAGTCCCAGCAGGTTGAAAGCAAAGGCTATCACCAGAAACAAAAAGCCAGGAAGCGTTATCTCTGCAAGGCATGTTGTCGTACCTTTGATGACCTAACACTCACCGTTTTTTCTGGACATCACCAGCCAGTTAAAGTCTGGATATTATGTCTTTATTTTATGGGATTAAATCTATCCAATCGTCAAATTGCTCAAGAACTTGATATCAATAAAGACGATGCTCAAAAGATGACAAACCAGCTACGAGAAAGTATTTTTTCTAGGCTTCCAATGGCTGTACTCAGTGGTGAAGTAGAGGCTGATGAGGTCTATGTAGTGGCCGGCCACAAGGGTAATCCTGAGGCAGTTAAAAAAAGGCCGTAAAGGTCGAAGAAATCGATTAAGAGGTGCTCGTGGACGAGGCACATTAGAAAAAGAAAAGCCGCCTATCTTTGGACTTGTTCAACGAGGTGGGCAAGTGATTATACGGATGTTAGATAATGTCAAACAAAAAACCATAGAGCCCGTAATTAAGCAGTTTGTTAGTCCAGATACGCTCATGCATACTGATGAGTATAATATCTATTCACGGCTAAAAAGTTGGGGCTACCAGCATAAGACTGTTTGTCATGGAAAAGGCGAGTACGCTCGAGATGAAGATGGTGATGGCTTTTATGAGGTACACGTTAATACAATAGAAGGCTGCTGGTCTCTATTACGATCATGGCTAAGACCTCATCGTGGAATATCTCAGGAAAAATTGCCTTATTATTTAGCATTATTTGAGTTCGTATATAACGTAAGACGTCGTGGGAAAAGTTTGCTTAATGACTTAGTGGAGTTATTAGTATAACTCCCCCAGGAATCCATATAGAGCCTTAAATTATTATTTTCTTAATTATTTTGTGCTAATTTAAATCAATAAAAGATCAAATTGTAAAGAATTTGTAAGTAATCAGGTGTATGTCGTCAAAATTTTGTTTTAATTGCATCACATTAATATAAAATCTAAATTTTTTCGGCCAAATGTAAAAAAAAGTTTTTTGTAAAATACATTACACTAGCTTCAGACCTTACTTTTTATACTCTACATAGAGGGTATAAAAATATAACTATAATGACTGGAGTCTTAACATTGTTTACTATTCGTACCGTAGTGAGTATTGATGAGTTTGATCGTTTTTTGTTCGGCTTGAATGACCTCATGCCTCTCTAAGAATAGGCTATTAATAAAATTAGTTTTATTGCATATATCCTTTGTAAATGAGTTTAAAGCATAGGATATGTTTGGTGCCTCTGTACATTCTTCGCCTGAATAAAATGAGTATTTTCAATGACATCTAATTCTACTGACAATACTGTTGCTGATGTTGCTTTGAGTTTAAGCAATCAAAAACATCAAACGTCTGCAAGTGATTTAAATACAATTCTTACTAGTTTATCTGGCCAATTACGAACCTTATTACAAACAGCATCATCTAATAGTGAAGAAAAAACTAAGGCGGAGCGAGGTTATGAACGTGCTATTGATACCTTAGAGCAAGTTAAAGTCACAGTTGATAATCGGCTTAGAGCGGATGGTGAAAGCAGTATATTATCTATCGCTGAAACCGCTAGAATTTCAAAACAGTTAGCTTACATTGCTAAATATACTGATAATCAACAGCTTAAAAAATTAACTAATTTGCTTGCAGATCATGTGTTTGCTGATTGGTTGTCTCGTGCTCGAACTGATATCGAAAGTAAAATTTATGATGAGTTAAAACCACTAGGTGACGTTGGAGCGTCAAAAGTAAAGTCTATTAAAGTAGAGGTTAAAGGTGGTGCAAACATTTATGGTGCTGATCTGCAAGGGAGTGTGGGTGGCGAATACCAAGATATCCTAGATGCTGATGATGAAGGATTGTTTTTTCGTACTAAAATAAAAACACTGGCAGGTGGTCTAAATGCTGGGCTTAAAGTTGGTATTGCTAAGTTGGGTGCGAGGTTAAAGGGCTCCCATTCTAGATTGACTTTTGAAGAGTATAATAATGTAAAAGCTTATGTGAATATGGAAGCGCATAACTTAACCACATTAAAACGCAGTGACTATGAGGTAAAACAAGCTGCACGCAAATTTTCTTGGCGAGCTGTTTCTCGATTTTTATCCAATCATACCCCTGGTAATGCAGGCTCAGAATTAAAGCTATACCATAAACAGCTACAGAAAGCGGTTAATAACCAACATCAATTAAATGAACTGCTCGCAAGTCAGTTAGGCATTAATGCTAAGGTGACAGCTGCACCGCCGCAGTTACCTGAAACTTTGCGCGGTTATATTAATAGCAATTCAGGTAGTGTGGATGGTTCTGCAGCAGTTGGTATCGCAGATACTAATTTATCTGCATCAGCTGGATTTAAAATATCGAAAACCCAAACAGAAATCTATGAGTTTGTGCCTACCCATTTTTGGCGAGTTGTTAAAGAGAATGCTGAGCGTATTAAAGAATTACCAGCTAATTTATTGGCACATGGGCATAATTTATTGAATCAAGACAGCGCAACAAAACCAGTATATGAAAGAGCTGTTGCTTCAATAGCTAGTCTGAATCAAGATTTCTCAGACTATATTACGGCAGTACAAAAGTATGATGGGGGAGATCAAAGCCAACAACAAGTGAAGCACAATCTTGAAAGGAAGTGGGGAGTTAATGGTCGACATGAGCTGTTAAGCGCCATGTATGCTTCATTTGCATTATTTGGTCATGAAGCCTGGCAAGCAGCTTCTTCTGACGCAGAAACTAAGGCTATCACGGAGATAATGGAAAAGCTGGCATTACAGCTTGAAGCACCACCTATTAAGCATTCTCGTCAACAATTAGAAGATATAGCTTCATTTAGGCAGTTAATCAGGCTCAGTATTGCAGATACCAAGGCATCTTTTACTGTTGCAGTGGGGCCTGTTTCAGCTGAAATAACAGTATTAAAGCGTAATCGTGTGCATCCAAGTAGATTGCGTGAAGGTGATTACATTGATATTGAGTTAAAACTGCAGGGTAATGGTAGCGTTGGCGATATTACTGGCCTGATGGATACAGTGACTGCTAAGTTGGTGGATAATTATCCAGGGCTAATAGATGCTGATACTTTCAAAGGAGAAGTAAATAACTTTTTCCAAAATAATATAGAGCTCTCAGGTTCAGGAGCGCTGCGCCGTGTAGATCGTTTTTTTAAACCAGCTTATCAACAGGCTTATGGTGATAATCAATACCATCATCAGCTCACCCGCTATTTATTTACTAAATCGGCTTCACTGAACGGGGGCTCAAGTTTTCCTGTCGGCGTTGGAGGCAATATTGGCTTTAAACTAGGGGCTTCTTATTCCGATACTCGAGTATTGGGTGAGAAGATTCATGCTAATACCCTTAGTTATGTAATGACGCGGCATAACCGGTTTGCTAGAAATAAAGAATTAAAAGGAGAGTGGCTAGAATTTCTTGATAAACATAACGGTGGCCTCAAAGACTTATTTCGCAATTTAGGTGCTTCTGTTGGTGTATCTGAGGACCACCAATCTGCAGCATTTAAAGAAGCCCAGCACTGGCTGAATGAACTGAAAGATATTGCTAAAACTGATGAAGCCCGCTCAAAAGCTGAAAAGCTTGAATCAGACTTTAACCAAGCTATGAAGCGGGTGAGTGATCATCCTGATAGTGAACGGGCATTTTCTGATGCAAAGAATATTCTTAATCAATTTCTTTCTGAGCAATTAATACCATGGTGGGCTGCGCATCAGAGCAACTGGAAAAGCTTGACTTATACTGGAGAAAGATCATGGGCTGAGGCGCCTCTAGAAAGGCTAAAAAGTCTTAGTGGAGATGCAATTAATAATATCAACCGTGTTTTAAAGGGAAGTTCTCTACTGCCAAAACCAACGGCTGCCGAAGTAAAAAGTCAGGTACTGAATAAAGCGCTAGGCGTAGAAGATAATAAATTAATTTTAGGCTTTATTCAGTTACTCAACCAAAAGGGTGTGTCTGCTGCGACAAGTTATGCACGAAATCAGTTGGCGTTAGGTTATATACGTTGGCTACAACCCGATACCGCTAATTTACAAGCGAACTCTTTTGCTGAGCTTGTTAATGGTTTGCCAAATAGTGATTTAAATACAATGGCCAGTGGTCAAGGCGCTAAGTTACTTAGACAGAAATTACAACAGGCTAAAGCGCAAGGTATTCAAAATATCCAACTACAAGTAGGTGAACGGTCATTTGCTATACACATTGGAGATGAAACAGGTATTAACCTTTATGATCCAATGAGTGGTGAGGTATTAGAAATAAACTCTATAAAAAGTACTGTAGAGCATTTAAATCAATTAAAGTTAAAACAACAGCATTGGCAGCTGGCATCAATTGGTGCAAATAATGAATTAACTGACCGACAATTAACACAATTAAGCCGAGGTTATACCACTGATCTTGATTTATTAGTAAGAGCTGATCGTGATAAAGGGTTATTAACATTAGGTGATCAACAAATCAGTCGAGCTGAGCTGTGGTTAACTGGGGTAACCCTGCAAGGCCAAAAGCTTGGTGTTGATCAGTTAATTACACTTAACCAGTTAGATTCTTCAGCTCAGTTAGATGCCAACCAAGTGGACCGATGGCTCAATAGTTTATCAGGGGATAATGCCCATAGTGCATTAGCTCGTATACATCGTTGGTTAGATGCACAACCGGACTTGCTACCACAAGATGCTAGCAATAAAGCTAAAATACTGCGCCAACGTGCTGAAGCAGTTGTTTTACTTGACCAACAATTACCGTTATTAACAGAGCTGGATCGAAATTTAAGCAAAACTACCCAAGCAATAGATGAGTTAAGTGCCAGGCAACAACGTTTGTTTGGTACTCAACAGGCGCCGAATACTCGTCTTAATAAATTAGCTAAGACATTAAATGGTGTGAACACCCTGATGAGCTTAAGTCGCTTACCAGGGAATATTTACCAGACCGCTGATGCATTTGCTAAAGGTGAAATTAAACAAGGGGTTCAAAGTTTAGCTGATACTTTAACGGATAATTTAGATATTGCATTTGATGTATTAGCCAACAGTACTCGTGTGCAAGCTGTGTCGAGCCGATTAGCCAGTGTAGCAGGTAAGCTAGGGGCGGCTACAAACTTTGTAGGGGCTGGTTTAGGTATTTGGGCAGCAGTCGATAGCTTTAAAGCGGCAGGTAATGCAGCCACACATGCAGAAAAAGTTGATCATATTATAAATGGTTCTTTTGCTGTCGCAGGGGTAGTCGTTGCAGTAGCAACGGGTATTGCATCATTAGTGACAGCCGCCGCTGGACCCATTGGTGCGGCTATTGGACTGGCAATTGGAATTGCTCAAGGTATTTATAATGCGGTTAAAATTAGGCAACAACTGTCAGAAGCAGGTATTAGTGGTTCTGATTTAGACCTGGCGGGAGCTGCGGTATTCTTTGGTTTTCCTGTACCAACACGAATTGCTAATAAAGCGGCAACCAACATCGGTACACGCCAATGGGAAGCTGCCCAACAACAGCGCTTGGAAGCATACGCTAAACTAGGTGTAGATAAGTTGGTTTATAGTTCACCCAAAGTATTTACCGCTTATGGCAATATTGGTGGTGTCAGTGAAGGTTATGATTACTACAATTTAACTCCAGCAGAATTAAGAGAATACCAACGAAAAAATCCAGGTGAAGTCGACAGTGGTTGGATGTTTCGTCAGGAGCCAAAAGCGGCTGAAGTGAAAAAACTGAATAGTTATGATGAAGAAAATGGTGTTACCTTAATTCAGCTAGGCAAAGGTTTTGATTGGGCCAGAGGAGACGCTAATCGAAGAAATATATTTTTGATTGGCCATAACCAGGGTAATTTTGGTCGTCGATATTTTGGTGGTAATAAAGCAGATACCTTTGAGATTCGTTCACCGGATGCATTTCCCCATTTAGATGTCAATGATACGGTTAGAATTGATGGTGGGGCTGGGATTGACACAGTGTCATTCCGTTCTATGTATGGTCAGAATGGAGTGAAAGTGAATTTAGAACCCACTGAACATCTCAATAATAAAGCAACGATTAAAATGCGTGATGGTCGTGAGCATACGTTTTTAATTGACAATGTTGAAAATATTATTGGTAGTGAAAAGAATGATGAAATTTATGGCAATCGTTACTCAAATTTTTTACAGGGTTCGGAAGGTGATGATAAATTAAATGGCTCATATGGCGATGATCACTTAGTGGGTGGTGCCGGTAGCGATTATTTGGAAGGCAGTGAAGGGGCTGATAGTTATACAGTTACTGCGGATGACTGGTTTACTACTGATGACTTAGACACAATTAATAATTATTCAGATTCAGGCTTAAGAATTTACCGAACAAGGCTTGAGTATTTAGCTGATAACCCTGATGCAACCGATGATGAAGCGATTCGTTATAGTATGAGGCATGCTAATGATGAAATTGCAGTTGATCAACTAATTACTAACTTTGGTGACTTATCTGGCTACCGTGATGGTGAAAATTTAATGTTATCGGTATGCAGAGGCTGGTTAAATAGCTTGCGTTTAGCTAAAAAGCTATTTACTAGTAAAGATCAGTTTACCAGTGAAAAGCTAGACTCACTAGCTCAAGAATTTGGCTTACAGCGAGGTAATAAAAACCCACTAAGTGAATTAACTAATGCGTTAGATAATAGTGCTTCTCATTGGGATTTGTTGCACTTAGATGACTATAAAACTATCTTAAAACAGCTGGAAAATAGTCAACCTGAACAAGTGAATATCTTAAAGTTAGATAACTATTATAAATCTGAACTTTATCAGCACTTACAGTTTAGAGACTTGCTTGGCAATGCTTATGTCACTACAGAAAATGGCAATCAGGTTGAATTTGATACGATGGTATTGAAAACACCTGATGCGGGTGTACATAAAGTTGAGTTGGATAAACGTCGCATTCGCGTTTTAAGTGCCAGCGAATCAACGCCTTTCAGCATGGTTAGTTTGCTATCGAAAAAGCTGTTGAATGTAATCGGTTCTAAAGCAAACGATACTATATTTGGTAATGAATTAGATAATGTGATTGATGGTGGTGCTGGTTATGACCAATTATCCGGTGGTGATGGAAATGATATTTTAATTGCCGGTGCTGATGGAGGACTGCTTTCAGGTGATGCTGGTAAGGATACTTATATTATTAGTGGTAACCAAAACCAAGTAGTACTCACAGCATATGACTCAACCAATAGAAAAGGTATTCAACAAAAAGCAAAAGATAACCTACGAGATACAGTAGAGCTAAATGCTGGTTTTAAAGGATTTAGTGTAAAAAATAACTCAGGAAAAATCAGTGCAAGTTATCAAGGAACTCAACTAGTATTTGGTGGTGTTTACCAGCGGGATATAGAAAAATTATTATCATTTGCTTTTTATGATAACAACAATAAAGCACTAGGTCACCAGTATGGCGTATTAAATAAGCAAGGTGTTTTATCGTTAACTGAACTGGATTTACGCCATCATGAGCAAACAAACTATCAAATAAACCTTAATACTAACCAATACTCTTGGGCTGAAGGGAGTGGAGAATTAATTGGTAATCATCAGTCTATGCATAGAATTCGTACAGGGGATGGTGATGACAAGCTGATTGTTGGTACGAATAATGAAATTACTCAGGCTAATTTAGGTGCTGGTAGCAATATTCTATCTATTCAGGGTAATAGCTCAATAGTACATCTAACGCATAATGCAGGTAATGGACTAAGAATTAACTGGCAAGGGCTTGAATGGCAAAAGCTAAAAGTGTTGTATAAGGATGGTAAACTATCATTTTTTAATACTGCTTTAGAAGAGCAGGCAGTGGTGTTAGCTAATGCCAATGACTTAAAAACAGAAGAAGTTATCATCCAGGATACTACTGGTATCGATCACCAGTTGAATATTGACTTGTTAATTCAAACAGCCAGTCAAATGTCAACAGATGGTTCTGGCAATAATTTAACGACAGATACCCCCCTGGTGAATAATATGGAAACAGTATTAGTCTCACATATGTAACATAATTTAAATTACAGACTCCAAATTGCCATCATAGTATAAGTATACCTTTCAAGGGGTATACTTATTTGAGTTTGTTCCGATTTAATCGTACATTTCTTTCTTGATTCTCCCTCACTAACGTTTTAGCTTTAAATGTAAACTCTTTCTGTTTGGCGCAATTTCCTATTAAACTCCATGTTGTTGGAATCAGTTCAAAAGGGTTATCTTGAGGTACTTCAAAACAATTGCTGTTGATACGTACTATCTTTGACTCCCCGATAGAATTATACTCAAAGTATTCATTTTCCTTATTAAATTGTTGGCTTTTGGTGAGTTGTTTGTTTTTTTCTTTTTCTTTCTTAAGTGCTGTAAGTTTACTTCTTAAATTTTTAGAGAAAACGGTGAAACCTTCTCGTTTGGAGTTGTCTTCTGCTTCCCATGTTTGCTCGAATTGTATAGTTTGGTCATGTATTTGGTTATAATTAATACGATTGTTTTTTATCTGTTCTTTTATTGGACGCTTAACGGGTTTAATAATTGATTTATTTTTTGTTGGATGGCGTTGTATTTTTGAAACAGGCAGTATTTTTACTTCAGCGTTCGCCTTCTGTTCAATTGATGTTCCTCTAAAAATTTGTTGTTTCTTGATATTAGGTTGATTACTGACTACTTTTTCCTTATTAGGTAGCAAGCTGTTGTTACCTGGTTGGTATTTTTTTTGTTTAGAAGAGTTATGAGATGAAATATCAATTGTTAAATGTGCGGTGAGATTATAATGTATGTTGGTTGACTTGGAACGGACTCCTAAATTAGCAAAGCCAGATAACATGACAAAGTGAATACAAAGCGATAATAATATACCAATAATGAAGGTATATTTAGACAGATTGCTCGTCAAGTTTGTGTATACCTTGCGTTGTAAGTATATACCACTTTATTTTTACACCTAAAAATGATTCATGATGGGTATATTCACTTCTAAAATGAATATACACTATTCTTTAAAGGCGCATATAAATTTACTTCGCTTTAGTTATTTATTATTATCTTCATCAGCTTCTTCAAAATTGCATTCTATCAAATCACCTGGTTGACAGTTGAGGTGTTTGCAAATTAAATAAAGGGTTGAAAAACGAATGCCTTTTGCTTTACCCGTTTTTATAAGTGATAAGTTTTGCTCTGAAAGTCCTGTTAGTTCTGCTAGCGTTTTTAAGCGCATTTTCCTCATGGCGAGCATTACATCAAGCTTTATATTGACTTCTTCCATTCTATTTACTCACCTGAAATTATGGAATTAATGCATGTTCATCAGAAACTTTCTGAGCTTCGACTAATACCCATGAAATCAAAATAATAATGCTACCAACAACAAAAGGTAAAATACTATCTGAACCGACAGATATTTGAAGGATCTTTTGACCAGGTGGATTTTTAAAGGTTAAAACTAAAATAAATAGTGTTGAATATACAACTTGGCAACCTATCCACACATAGAATAAAAAGCCAATTTTACGCAGGATGAGTGCATTTAATAATGTAAAGATCTCTCCTCGTTCATAGTGTTTAAAAAGTATAATAAGCTGACGCAAGCCGTAGAAAATAATACCTAGTGGAATGAGAGTGATAACTAGCCCCAATACTTTTGTGAGAGGGGTGATAGTCACTGGCTCTGATACGCCTAACAGTGCCGCTAGATTAGGGCTCATGAACAGCCACATACCAAGGGTACAAACTAGAGCCGCAACACCAAGGATAGTGAAAAGTATCCGACAGCGTCTTGAGATTGTAGCAATCTTTTCCATAAAGCCTACCTGTATGTAGTTAGCTTTTTACTTGATAAATTCAAATAAAACTTGATTTTTTATTATGAAAGCCTAAAGAGTAATCTGTCAAGAGGGAGATCAAGCTTTTTATCCTGGTTCAGGTATGGTCGATGAGTAATCTATTGATTGGTTAAGTTATATACACTTTACTGAATTGAATGATCTTAATTTAGCGAGTATCTTAAAGTATTATATTTCAATACTTCATAGTTATTAGTAGCTTAATGAGATATGTCTCATTAAAGTACCGACTAAGTTAATGATATTTAGAGATTGAGTTTTTTAGAACTGATTAATTGCGGTAGTTTTAATGAGAAAAATAACTTTAGACAATATGGCAGAAACTTTTGATGTAGTAATTGTAGGAGGTGGTGTCAGTGGTGCAGGAGTTTATGAACAGTTAGTTAGAAAAGGATATCGAGTACTGATTATTGATAAAGGCGATTTTGCAAGTGGTACTAGCCAAGCTTCAGGAATGATGGTTTGGGGTGGTCTTCTATATTTAAAAAACTATGATTTTCGATCAGTAATTAAATTTTCAAAGTCACGGGATGAGTTGATAAGTGGAATAAATACTGGAGTTGGTATAAGAAGATTTAGATATTTACCTCTTGTGCAAGGTGGAAGAAGTAAACATTTTGTTCATTCAGGGCTGTATTTATATTGGCTAATGAGTCTTGTTCGACGTAATCGCCCTTACTCAGATGGATGTTTTCCTGAGCAAAATTTTATTAATAAAAGTCGTTTTAAAGAATCACTTGTTTATGAAGAGGCTGGCTTAGATTTATCCGATAGTCGCTTTGTGCTTGATAGGATAGCCAGATACCACAGTATAGACTGCTGTGCACTAAATTATTGTAGTTTACAGGGGGCTAGCAGAAAAGATGGATGTTGGTACTTAAGTCTATTTGATGAGCATAGTGGCAATGATATTCAAGTGAAAAGTAAATTGCTAATTAATGCGGGTGGTGTTTGGGCTGAAAAGATTGATGATTTAGTAGCAATACAATCCCCATATAAACATGTTTTCAGTAAAGGGGTATACCTGGCTTTTAAGCGCCCCAAAAATCACCAAGACTGCTTGGTGTTTGAAATGGGGCAACATGGAGATAGTCAAACATTTCACCCTTGGGGGCCGGTATCATTATGGGGGCCAACAGAAACAGCAATTGATGATTTGTCCGGAGGGTTCCAAGCAACAACAGAGGATGTACGGTTTTTATTAGGTCAAGCTAATCAGAACCTATCAATGAATTATGATGCTGGTGATATTGTGTCTTTACGATGTGGTATTAGACCTTTGGCGGTTAAAAAAAGCTATCGGGGAAATCATTATCCTTTATCTCTTTCAAGAAAGCATATGGTTTATCATGCGAAAGAGAGCTCTTATATAAGTATTTATGGAGGAAAACTTACATCCTGCGAACAATTGGGTAAAGAGGTTTACCAATATGTTGTAAAGGCTCTAGGGCTACCCACTCGGCAAGAGCCAGAAGAAATAAATTATGAGTATAGTCTTGATGCAAACCAAGCGCCAACACCACAATGGAGTATGGACAATGAATACTGTCTAACCCTAGAGGATTTTTTAAGAAGGCGTAGCAATATTTCGCAGTGGGTCCATAGAGGTGGCATGGGAGTAGCTGATGCCAACCTAGGCAATATTGAGCATATTAGTAAAATTATTGAAAAAAATAATGCTAAAGCAGCGTTGGCAAATTATAAAAATAAAATACATCAAGAATACGATAAATTACTGGATTCTGTATAAAGATGCCCTAAGGAGAAAACCATGAAAAAAATTGTCACTAAACAGCATACAACTATTACTCGCTGGCCTATTCTTGATCAAAGTGATGAAGATGCGGTTTTAGACGTTTTACGTGGAGGGAATATTACTACGGCTAAGATTATACAAGACCTGGAAGGTGGTTATAAAAACTATATAGGTAGAAATTATGCAGTGGCACATAATAATGGTACTGCAGGTTTGATGGCTGCTTTTTATAGCCTTGGATTACAACCGGGAGATGAAATATTAGTACCTACGGCTACTTTTTGGGCTTCAGTATTGCCTATGATTTGGCTTGGTTTAGTTCCTGTTTTCTGTGAAAGTGAACCAGAAACACTAGGGATTGATCCAAATGATATGTTGCAAAAAATTGGGCCAAGAACAAAGGCTGTTGTTGTGGTGCATCTTTGGGGGCTGCCTTGTAAAATGCAAGAAATAAAATCAGTTGCAGAGCAACATAATCTTAAGATCATTGAAGATGCTTCTCATGCTCATGGTGCAAGTTGGAATGGAATTGCATGTGGTGCATTAGGAGATGTCTCAGTTATTAGTCTTCAGGGTGACAAGCTAGCACCAGCAGGAGAGGGCGGGATGTTTTTGACAGACAACTATGATCTGTATGAAAAAGCGATTAGCCTAGGAGATATTACTCGGATTATTGAATTGGAAACAGCACAGCGCCGGTTTGCAGCAACTAGCTTTGGAATTAAAACACGGATTGCACCATTATCAGCAGCAATCGGGCTTAATCAGTTAAAGAAATTAAAAGAGAACAATCAGCAACGTAAGCGTAATCACTTATATTTATCAGAAAAGCTAGAAGCGTTAGGATTTGACTGTTTTATTCCGACAAACAATATTCAACGAGTATACTTCGAATTTATCATTCGTTATCGAGAGACTGAGCCTGATGGTTTATTAGAAAAATTACAATCATTAGGGTGTCGGGTATCAAGGCCTCGATACCCATTACTTCATGAACAACCCTTTTTTACTGAAGGTAAATATAAAGAAATAGGTCGGTATCCTGAAGGGTGTGGTGAAATTGAAAGAGTTATCAATAGTAATTTTTCGAAAACAGCTCTAGAAAATCAGCGTTTGATCAAATTGCCAAATTTTTGTGGAAAGGATAATGGTATTTTAGATCAATATGCAGAAGCTTTTGAAGCGGCCATAAAATGAATAGAGTTTATAATTGGGTTTTACATGCGATTCATATAGCCATTATTATTTTTTCAATGATTGGTTGGTTATTTGTAGCAACTAGGCTATATCATTTGGTGCTTTGTAGCTTAATTATTTTCTCATGGTTTGGAGTAGGTATTGTAGCGAAAAAGCCAGGAATGTGCTTAGTCACTGAGTTACAAAAGAGAGTCTGGAAATCAATGGGGATTGAAGATAGAGATGGATACATTATTTACTTAGTAGAAAGAGTAACGGGTAAAACACCAAGCTCAAAAAAAGTTGATATTGTTACACAAATTTTCTTTTTTAGTACTTTTATTCTATCTATATGTCTATTTGTGAGACAAATTTAATAATCAATATTCACCCCAGTTATTTAGTTTAGATAGACTAAATGACTGGGGTGACAGTTAATAGCTCCTCGGCAATTGCTCCTGCGTTGCCCTAATACATGACATCCATGTCATAATGCTCTACCTTCCTTATTAGTCAGGAGCGATGTAACAAAGCCTAAGAATCATTCGGGAAGAATATAGTATTAGCTCAACAATAATCCAGCTGAATTTTTAGTGAACTGTTTTGCGCTCCATGACGACACCAACAGTTTGACGATTCCCTTCACGAGCTTCATAGCCAGTAACTGAATAAAAAGGATACATAGCTCCTGTAGCACTACTGTCACCACTAACATAATAATGAAAAGCAACGATGTTATGTTGGCGAGCCAAATGAACAGCTTCATCAAAACTTCCAACATAAGCTGGCCAGCCAAATCGTTTATCAGGGTTGCCTTGAAAGGCAACATGCGATAATACAAAATAGCGGCCAGTTGGCGTTGGTGTGTTTATATTATTATCTGCATTCGCTTCAATCAGACTTTCAGAGGAAATACTCTCGTCAGATAAAGAACCAGCAGTTACACTTTGAGCTGCTGCTAATGATAAACTTATAGCTGCAAATAAAATGGATAACTTTTTCATGTTATTCTCTCCTGTTAATTTAAACTGTTATTAATTGTGTTTGACTAAATTCAAGTTTTTACAATAAAAGGCTTAAGTATATTGCTCTAATATTACTGCCGCTTAAATTAGATTAAGCATGTATTTTTAGTCAAAATATTGTTGACTAAAAAAGTAATAGTTAATTAATTTCGACAATGTGTGAAAATTAATGTGAGCTTGTATTGTGGCGCTATTTGAAAAGCTATTTCACTTCAGCCTTTGATTTGGAAGTGTAGTGAAGTTTCTAAAAAGAAAAACCCACATCTGTGGGTTGACGAATTTAGCAAATTTGTATAGAGCGATGATGTTGACGTGAGTTTGTTGGTAGTTACACTCTCTATATCGTTTATTTTATGTATACTTTATGAAGTTAGCATAACTTTCACAAAAGTTTAATGGGAGCGGCTAGTATATACTTTTGTCTAAGGCCAATAAGCTGCTAAGTGTTATAGAATTTATACAAACATTTATCCGCTTTCCCAAATTGATCATTAATCAAGAGTTGATCATTAATAAAGAGTGAGTCTATGAATGAAGTGCACCCTCTATCATGGTTTGATGAGTTAGCTGCTATTAGCGAGTACTCTGAAATTGAATGCTGGTTATTCAAGCAGTTAGAACAGTACGGATTTCCAATGTTACTATTTGGTAATTTATCCAATCCAGGAGCAGGAGTGATAACTAACTTCCCTCATGAGTGGATGCAACGTTTTGAAAAAAAAGATTACATATACCAAGATGCCCCAGCTCAGCATTGTTTCAAGTCTATTACTCCTATTATATGGCAAGAAGCTTATGAGATGCCTCAAGTGACTATTACAGCTAAAAAAATCATTAATGAAGCAGAGAGCTTTGGCTTAAAAAATGGCCTATCTATTCCTGTAGTGGCTAATAACAACCGAAGTGTTTTAAGTGTATGTTATGATGGTAAAAATCAAGACTTTCGACATTTTCTTTCAAAGTCGATTCTTACCTTGATAGGTTTAACTCAAACTTTTCAATGGAAGTTGCTTGATAGTTTTTCGACAGAGTTTTTTGATTTACCTAAGCTAAATAAGCGACAGATAGACTGCTTGCATTATTTGTCTCATGGGTATACAAATAAAGAAATTGCTAACTTTATGAAATTATCACATTATACTGTGACAGATATCGTTTGTGAGTTACTGAAAATTTTAAATGCTTCAAATAGAACCGAAGCAGTGATGTTAGCAATAAAGCAAGGGGTTATTTAAAATAATAAATATGTTTTTGAAAGAATCAATGTATAATATACCCGTCGCGAATCAATTTTAGGCTTTGTTATCATCGCCCCTCACCCCAACCATCTATTAATATAGGCTCATGGGGCTTCGTCACTTGATGGCCTCACCTAAAAACCCTTCGCATTGGTTATATATAAATGATAAATTGCTTTCACACCAATTATGAATACCCCTTGGCGACAACTAAAGCCTTGTGTCCTAGGAGTAATTCGTTTGTAATGGATCTAAATTTTAATAGATAAATACTAATGTTCGTGCAGTGGAGGTATAATATTATACTTTTTATAGTATTCATCTACACGACCTGTTTTAACCATATTTAAAATAGCTTCATTAAGTTTTTCGTAAACTGGCGCATTAGGTGATTTTTTTGACATGCCATAATAGTTTCCAATTCTTTGCTGATGTTTGTAGTTTGCATATGAGTAGTTTGTAAAGCCTATTTTTTTAAGGGCAGATTCTATTGATGATGTATCTAATACAATCATGACTGGAAAGCGATTTTTGGATATCATTTCAGCCATATTTTTATCGTCGAGCGACAACATTTTTTGTATTCTTTTATCATTATCAAATTTTGGGAAATAAGCTGTTTTTCTTTTTACTCCAATTCTATGTCGATATAAGTCTTCATATGAATTGATTAGATCTTCTTGACCTTTTTTAACTAGAAAAAAAATATCTTTTTGTTGAAAGCCAATAGGGCCAATGTATGCCACGAAAGCCTCTCGTTTTTTTGTTTTAATTGTTCTTGGTATTATATCAATTCTTCCCTTTTTTAAGTCATCAAGACTTCTTGGAAATGGAGCAAACCGCCAAACTACTGAATAGCCAATACGATAGGCCGCATCCTCAAGAATATCTCGTAATGGACCAAAAAATGTATCAGCACCTTCTACTCTCACCATTTCTGGTGGCCTATGCCGATAATCAGCATAGAGCACTTTGGTTTCGGCAAGAGAGAATGGCCAATATAAAACTAATATAACTAATAGTATTAACTTAACCATTGTAATTTAGCCTATATAGTTTGATATAGCTTCAGTGAAAGGTATATCAATCAATATACTCAGCCTTAGAAGCTATATCATTAGGAAGCATCAGACCCCATTTTTCAAGAAGCTTTTTACTAAACAAAAACTTACCTTTTTCACCAATAGCTGGGCGAATATTTGCCGGACTATCACCATTTAAAATACGTTTAGCTATCTCCGCTGCTTTTTCGCCTTGGCTATAGCCTTCTAGTACTAGGCCGCCGATAGCTTTATCAGGACCGACAGCAAAGCTCCAAAATGCAAATAAGGGAATAGGCGTATTTTGGGATGTCCAACTGATCAAAGTCTCTGCATTAACACTGTTATCTTTATCATCAATCAACGTATGGTATAAACCAATAATGATTGCATCAAAGCCTTCATTTTTTGCTGCATGAACGGTAGATTCCCATAAAGTCTTTTTACCAATTTGTTTTAATTCTAGTTGAGCCCCAGATATTTTTAACGAGGTTTTTCCTTTAAATGCTTCTTCTACTGCATGTTTTGATGTATTACCACTGTCAAATAAAACTAATATTTTTTTGGCTTGGGGCATTATCTTTTTAATTTCTACAACTGATTTTTTAAATAAGGGTCTTTCTAATACTCCTGTTATATTTTTACTGAGTTTCATTCTACGAGGGTTAGAGTTAATTCCTAGATAGACTACAGGGGTTTCAGTTGTTCCTAATTTATCTGCTAAAAATTTCAAAGCGTTATCATCCCCAAGGAAAACGAGTTTTGGTTGAATACCTTGATAGAATTTCCAAGCCTCATCCGCTTTTTTTTGATATTCAGATTTTGGAACTCGTTTAGTATCCATTTGAAAACGGTGTACTTTATAGCCACTGCCTTCAAATGCTTTGTTAATACCATTAACATAACTTATATCCCATGGGTACTCTGCATGGTAGCTTTCAATAATAAGTAGATCTTTATCCGCTGCGTTAGCAAAAGTCATAGTTGTCGAAAGCATTAATATAGATAGTAATTTTGATTTCATTGTAAAACTCCTACTCAATAAAGGTGGTATTTTGCCTGATGCTATCTGGTAATGTTATATTCCACTTAGCTAACTGGCTTTTACTATAAATAAATTCTCCCTTTGGAGATATTTGAGGTAGTATGTTTTCTGGCTTGGTCCCGTTTAAAATTTTCTTTGCTATCTTGGCGGCTGCAAGACCTTGAGATTTTCCTGTCATAACTAAACCACCAATGGCTTTATCTTTTCCGACTGAAAAATCCCAAAAAGCAAATAAAGGTAGTGGTGTATTAGTCGATAGCCAATTGATAACTTCTGAGCTTTTGATATGTAGACCATCTTTATCGTGAAGGGTAAAATAAAGCCCTGACCATATTGCTTGGTAGCCATTTTGCTTGGCTGCTGATACAGTTTTTTTCCATAATTCTATATTGTTAGAAATTAAAAGATGAGTATCAATATTACCAATTTTTTGTACAGGCTTATTTTGAAAAAAATCTTTTATCGTATGGTGTGATGTAGTGCTATCATCAAAGAGTATTAGTGCTTTTGTTAATCTCGGATATATATTTTTGGCATTGAGAAGTGAACGTTTAAGTAGCGGGCGTTCAAGTACGCCTGTAATATTTTTATATTTATAAATGCCAGTATTTCTTGGGTTGGAATTGATGCCCAAGTATACAACTGGGTATTTAGTTTTACTTAATCTATGAGAAAGATATTCAAGAGCATTGTCATCGCCAAGGAATATTAACAGGGGGTCTATTGCTTGTATCACTTTCCAGGCTTTATCAGCCCTTGAAGGATACATAATTGGAGAAAGTCTTTTGGTATCCATTTGAAAGTGTTGGACAGTAAATTCACTTAGATTATTTGATATCGTCTCCACATAGTCTTTACTCCATTTATAGCCTGAATGATAACTCTCTATTATCAATAAATCTCGTTTATCTGCGAAAGACTTAATACAAAATACTACTTGCACTATTAGTAGAGTTGATATTACTCGATACATAAACTGAACCGGGTGCTTGGATCATTAAATAGAGCATAGAATGTGTGGTTATTTGCGTCATCATAATTTATAATAAGCCAAAAAAATATATTGCAAACGGTTATTTGGTTTGCTTTTCTTGGTGTGTGTGATTATTAAGCTGAATACTTGTGTATTCCTTTAAAATAGACTGGTAGGTACCATCTGCTAAAATTGCTTGATAACCATCATTAAATGCTTTTATTTTTTTCTTAATGTTAGGAACTTTTCGGCTGAACATAACATAGAGTTTATGGACATATAATGGTGGAGTAATATATTCAAGTTTGTCTTTTAAATGTGGGTATTTTTTGTTGATTTGATAAATGCCAACATATTTGTCTATAAGTGCAATATCAATTCTTTTTAAAACAATTTTTTGAAAATTAATTGTATCGTCAGGGATGGCAATTTTATTAAGAAAGTCTGCTTTGTCAAAGTCCGGAGAATAGACAATTCCTATACCAGTGCCAATTCGATAGGGTTGCAAATCACGTAAAGAACGCCAGCTAATATTGCTATCAATATGTTTAAAAAAGACAATGGGGCTATCCATGAATGGATCAGAATAAAAATATTTTTTTGCTCGTTCTTCTGTATAATAAGCTATAGGCGTAGCATCTATTCTGCCAAATTCAACTTCAAGTAAGCAACGAGCCCAAGTTAGAAAGTAAAATTTAACTTTATAGCCAGAACGCTTATATGCTTCTACAACTATTTTTGAGACCAGACCATGATCAATTAATTTTTCACCATAAAATGGTTCCCATGGGCTACCAGCCATGGACACTTCTTTATTGACTGTATCATCTGCTTTTGCATAGTTGCTAATAACTAGTAAAATAGCAATGATAGAGTAGATTAAAGTATGCATTGAGTTTAGTCGCTTCAAATTATTGTTAGTTATTATATACCCATGATTCTAGATTAACCTTTTGGATTTAATTAATGGTACGACTCGTTTTATTAATATACTTTATGACTCGTTATAAGTATAAAATAATCCTGTGATTGATAAGGCGTAAAACTACTATGGCATGGTGAAATATATAGATTGCCTGTTAGCGCAAACTTTTATAGTAATCTCTCTTAGGCCTGATAGATATGCAGATATACTTATGACTTAATTACTTATAAAACAGTAGGGAGTAATTATGCGTAAGTTCCTTTTGACATTAAGCATAGGTTTTCCTTTGTTATTTTCATCAAACTTATATGCAGCGCAGTCAGTTAAGGTAATGGCTGATGAGGCTTACCCTCCTTACTCATATAAGCAAGATGGTAAAATGACGGGTATTTATACTGATGTATTATCTGTCATTTTTGCTAAGATGACTGATTTTAATATAAAAATAGAAGGGATTCCATGGAAGCGTGGCTTGAAATCAATGGAGGCTGGAGATGGTTTTGCACTTTATCCTCCTTATAAGCGTGAAGACAGACCTTATATGGACTACACTGCTCCAATTTTAGCAGAAGAGTCTGCTGCTTATTGTGATGAGAAAATTCTATCGAAAGCACGCCCTAAATGGCCTGAAGACTATTATAATTTGAGAATTGGCAATAATTCGGGTTTTGCTGTGGGGGGAGCTGTATTTGATCGGGCTGTTCAAGATGGATTAATTAAACTTAGTGAAGCTAAAGGAAATGCAAAGAATTTACTCAAGCTAATTAATGGTAGAATTGATTGTTATATAAATGATGCTTTATCTATTGAGTGGGAGTTAAATCAGCTTAAGCAAAAAGGTAAATATAAAGGATCAGGTATTGTTAGAGGCGCTACTATAAGTGGTGAATTTGGTTATTTGGGTTTTACCAAAAAGGCTGATAAATATACTTATTTAGAGAAATTTAAAGAGCAGTATCATAAATATCTAGATGAAATGAAAACGAATGGTGAAATTGATAAGATAATTAAAAAATATACACAATAATTGCTTTGTAGAATATTGTCATGGTGTTACAGGATAGAATGCGAGCTTGTAGATGGTTTGTTTAAAGTTTAGTAACATCATTTTCCCTATTTTAATTTTTGTTAGCCTAATATCCTCTTCTTGTTCTATTGCTAGCAGTGTAACTGAAATCATTTATCCCCCCAGAGAATCAGCAGATGATAAGAGGGATGATGATATAGTTGAGCTACTTGAAAAAATATTAATAATAACGGAGCCTGAGTTTGGAAAATATGAAATGAGATCTTCAATTCCTATGAATGAGGCAAGATATACTGAACTGCTAAGTAATAACAAAATTCTTTCTATTATTTGGACAAGTGTTACTAAAGAGCTTGAATACAAGCTACTGCCTATTCGGATTCCTATTCGTAAAGGAGTATTAGGCTATCGTATCTTTTTGATTAGAAAAAATGATCAACAATTGTTTGAAAATATAAAAAGCCTGGATGAATTAAAAAAAATGAAAGTTGGTCAAGGACATTTTTGGAATGATGTAAAAGTATTTGAAGAAAATGGTTTTAAAGTAGTAACAGGATCCAATTATGAAGGTTTATTTGGGATGCTCTCTGAAGATAGGTTTGACTATTTTTCTCGAGGCTTTAATGAAGCTCCTATAGAGTATGATGCGAGGAAAGATAAATACCCCAATTTATTTATTGAAAGGAAATTGCTTTTGTACTATCCATGGCCGAAGTTTTTTTATGTGGCTCCTACTAATATAAAACTTGCTGCAAGAATAGAAGCTGGTTTTAGAGCACTTATTGATAATGGAACTCATGAAATATGGTTCCAAAAATACAATCAGGCTGCAATAGAAAAGGCGAACCTACGTACTAGAAGATTATTTAAACTTAAAAACCCTCTATTACCTGCTAGTGTTCCACTAGATCAAGATAATTTATGGTTTGACCCACTGCAATAACAAAGTCACCTTAATATTAGGCTAGTGACTATGTTGGCTTTTTGCTGTTTGCTTATGGGTAATTTTATTTATCCATTGTTGCAGCCCATGTGGTAGTGGCACTCCAAAGCGATCAAGTATTGAAAGGCTTTGAATGTATAATTCATGTTGAGTGCCATAACGTTTTTCAAAATTGTCTTTAAATGGATGTACAGCATACCACTTGAAGCTGTCATGGCCTTCGCCATGTTTGTGATGGCCTGAGCATAGTGGCAGCACATACCAATGACCATTTGAGCTAGTGCTATTTCTTATATGATGAATTGTTGCCCAGTTGGCAAATGTACCTGCTTGTCGACAAGCAATACAGCCTACATATTCTATAAGTGATCGATGAAAAAAATTTTGCTCCTTATTGACTAGTGATGCTCTTATTAACATGGGATGCTCCTATCGTTAGCTATTTATAAGCTTTTATATTGACTATATAATGCTATTAATTATTAACATTTGCTAATCATTGATTATGCTTGACCTGCTAATGATGTAGGCAACGTTAATGCCAGAATAAATAATTTATCATTTTCAATAAATTACTGAGATGGTTAACTGAAAGTGTTAAATAGTTAGTCAGTTGTTGTATTGTTTAATAAGGATTATAGGAAGAAAGGTATAGTTATATAGGGAAGTGATATATAACTGCTTATAGCTATTTGTTATAGAAACTAACATAAAAATTTCATAATCAACAATATGAAGGCATATGAAAGAAATAGGTTTATTTGTATGTCTTTTTTAATGTTGTTTGGTTGTTACCTTGACGAGAAAGGTAAATTTATAACCAAAGTTTTAGCAGTTTGTATAAAAATATAGCCACTAGCCTGTGATTTTCTGTAAGGAATTTTAAGTATGCCGATGTTACCAAACTATATGCATCAAGCATTAGAATTAATGGCAACCCTGTTTATCGTTGCTGTTGGATTTTTCTGTTTGTTTTTAATATTTATGTATATTCGCGATCGTAGGCAGACCAGTGATGCTGTTTTAAGGAACTATCCTATTGTTGGCCATATGCGTTATATTCTTTCTGACCTTGGTGAGTTTTTTAGGCAATATTTTTTTGCTATGGACCGTGAAGAAATGCCTTTTAACCGTGCACAGCGTGGCTGGATAGGACGCGCAGCAAAAAATAAAGATAACACGGTTGCTTTTGGCTCTACCAAATATTTGAAAGAACCTGGTACTGCTATTTTTGTTAATTGCCCTTATCCTACTTTAGAAAAAGACGCTGAAAAAACTAGCTCGCTAGTGATTGGTCCTTACTGTAAAAATCCATTTGAAGCAAAATCAATTTTTAATATTTCAGGAATGAGTTATGGGGCTTTATCTGCACCAGCAGTACGCGCACTTTCAAAGGGAGCTAAAATGGCAGGCTGCTGGATGAATACAGGAGAGGGTGCATTATCACCACATCATTTAGAAGGAGGTTGTGATATTGTTTTTCAAGTCGGTACGGCAAAATATGGGGTGCGTACTACTGAAGGAGCATTCAGTGATGAAAAATTACGAGACGTTGCATCACATTCACAAGTGCGCATGTTTGAGATTAAAATGTCTCAAGGTGCTAAACCAGGCAAAGGAGGTATTTTGCCTGGTGCTAAGGTAACACCAGAGATAGCTAAAATTCGTGGTATTGAGCAAGGACAGGATTCTATTTCTCCTAACCGTCATCCACATATTAATAATAACGATGATCTCCTCGACTTTGTTGCACACATACGGGAAGTGACGGGAAAACCCGTTGGTTTTAAATGTGTCATTGGGGCTTATGGATGGCTTGAGGACTTAACGAATAAGGTCAAAGAGCGTGGTATAGAAAGTGCCCCAGACTTTATTACTATCGACTCAGCAGATGGTGGCACAGGGGCAGCACCTATGTCATTGATTGATAATGTTGGCTTACCAATTAAAGAGTCTCTACCATTAGTGAAAGATATTATTAAAAAAGCAGGGTTAGGTGAACGAATAAAAATCATTGCTTCAGGTAAATTAATTACCCCCTCAGAGGTTGCCTGGGCAATGTGTGCCGGTGCTGACTTTGTCGTATCAGCACGAGGGTTTATGTTTAGTCTTGGTTGTATTCAAGCACTTAAGTGTAATAAAAATACTTGCCCTACAGGTATTACTACTCATAATGAACGTTTACAAAAAGGACTAAATCCTGAAGATAAAGCAGTAAAAGTAGCAAACTACTGCTTAAATATGGTGCATGAGGTAGAAACGATCGCACACAGTTGTGGTGTACCTGAACCAAGACGTTTGAAGCGTTTCCATGTACGAATGGTACAGGAAAATGGTAAGTCGATACCAATGGATGAGCTATATCCTACTGTAATTGCTAGAGACACAACTGAGCAAGTTATTGTCAAAAATTAATCTAATACCATTCTAACTGGTTATAGTCATTCGCGAAGAGTACATATTCATCAATAATGGACGTTAAACTATGTCAGAACACCACAAGCAAACCTGTACCAAAGCATCAGACTTATTTGTTAAAGCGTTAGAAGCTGAAGGCGTGAAGCATATTTTTGCTGTGCCAGGTGAAGAAAACCTGGATATGGTAGAGTCATTAAGAAATTCATCCATTGAATTAGTATTAACCCGTCACGAGCAGGGGGCTGCTTTTATGGCAGCCACTTACGGGCGCTTAACGGGTAAAGCGGGTGTTTGTATGGCAACTTTAGGGCCTGGTGCAACTAATTTTGCTACACCTGCCGCCTATGCCCATTTAGGAGCATTTCCGTTAATTATGATTACTGGGCAAAAGCCTATAAAAAAATCCAAACAAGGGCAGTTTCAGATTATTGATGTGGTTGGTTTATTTGAGCCTATTTGTAAAATGTCGAAGCAAATAGTGCATGGCAATACGATTCCTTCATTAGTGCGTGAAGCATTTCGGTTAGCTGAAGAAGAGCGCCCTGGAGCTGTGCTGTTAGAGCTACCTGAAGATATTGCTGCAGAAGACACTAACGCTTCCATTATTGAACCACATGCAAGACATTATGCTGTAGCCAGTGATACCGCTATTGAAGAGGCTGTTACATTAATAAAGCAAGCAAAACGGCCATTGGTATTAGTAGGGGCAGGTGCTAATCGAAAAGAAGCAAGAGCAGCTTTGTGTGACTTTGTCCATACCTCTCGTATTCCATTTTTTAATACGCAAATGGGGAAAGGAGTTATAGATGAGCGCTCTGAATTATTTATTGGCACAGCTGCTTTATCAGACAATGACTATTTACATTGTGCGATTGATCGGGCTGATTTAGTGATTAATGTGGGACATGATGTTGTTGAAAAACCTCCATTTTTTATGGAGCCTGGCGGTAAAAAAGTCATTCATATAAATTATAAGTCTGCCAAAGTGGACCAGGTTTATTTTCCTCAAGTTGAAGTGATTGGTGATTTGGCTGCTTCTATTAATCGCCTTAAAGAGGCTTTGGGAACAGTAGCAGCTGAATTTAGTTATTTTGAAAAATTAAATCTGGCGTTGATAAACATACTTTAGAGGGGGCCGATGACAGTCGTTTTCCAATTATTCCCCAGCGCTTAGTTGCTGATACCCGTAAAGTTATGGGGGATAAAGATATCATTGCTCTAGATAATGGCATTTATAAAATTTGGTATGCTCGTAATTATAAAGCTCACTATCCCAATACTGTATTATTGGATAATGCATTGGCCACTATGGGAGCAGGACTGCCTTCAGCCATGATGGCAGCAATGCAATACCCTGAACGACGGGTGATGGCTATTTGTGGTGATGGTGGTTTTATGATGAATAGTCAGGAGCTAGAAACGGCTGTAAGGCTGGGTCTTAATATAGTGGTAACGGTACTTAATGACAGCAGCTATGGAATGATTCGTTGGAAACAAGGGCAAGCTGGCTTTGAAGACTGGGGGCTGGAATTTAATAACCCAGATTTTGTGCAATATGCTAATAGTTATGGTGCCACGGGACATCGTGTTGAACGAACGGAAGAACTAGTGACTACTTTTGAGAAAGCATTTGCTGCAGGTGGTGTGCACTTAATTGATGTACCTGTGGATTACTCAGAAAATAAACGAGTGCTTATTGATGAACTTCAGGCAAAGGTTTGTATGTTATGAGTCATAGTCAATCCAATATGCAACTTGAAGTGTTGACCGCTTATGGACAATCGCACTTGGCAACGTTGGACATGCATACGGCAGATGATGTTGAGCAAATGCTCACTAAAGCGCATAGTTTATTTAAAAAACGTGATAGCTGGCTGGCCAAACATGAGCGAATTGCTATTTTAAAAAAGCTGGCGAGTTTAATGAGCGAGCAAGTTGAAGCTTTAGCAATGACTATTGCTAAAGAAGGTGGCAAGCCATTAAAAGATGCCCGTGTTGAGAGTGAGCGTGCCATTGATGGTGTAGAAAAAGCTATTGAGGCATTAGCGCATTTGAATGGTAGTGAAATACCCATGGGGCTTACACCTGCAGCAGTAAACAAATTGGCGTTCAGTTATCGCGAGCCAATTGGGGTTGTTGTAGCAGTTAGTGCATTTAACCACCCGCTAAATTTAATTATTCACCAAGTAATACCCGCAGTGGCGGTAGGTTGTCCAGTTATTGTTAAACCAGCATCAACAACTCCGCTATCTTGTCTTAAAGTTGCTGAACTGCTGGCAAAAGCGGGTTTACCAGAAGGCTGGTGCCAGGTTTGTATTTGTGACAATAAGGTAGCAACACAACTGGTTACTGATAGTCGGCTGGGCTTTTTTAGTTTTATTGGTTCTGCCAGAGTGGGTTGGCAACTACGCAGTCAGCTGGCACCAGGTGTGCGTTGTGCATTAGAGCATGGAGGTGTTGCACCCGTTATTGTGGATAGCACAGCTGATGTTGAAGCAATGATACCTAAATTGGCTAAAGGCGGCTTTTATCATGCAGGGCAAGTTTGTGTATCTGTACAGCGGGTATTTGTACCTAAAGATATGGCGGAGAATATAGCGAACAAACTGGCGAAAGCTGCCGAGCAATTAACAGTAGGGGATCCAACTCAAGCTAATACTGATGTAGGTCCATTGATTTTGCCACGAGAAGTTGATCGGATTGATGAGTGGGTGCAAGAGGCGGTGCAACAAGGAGCAACCCTTATTACAGGCGGCAAGAAACTGGCTAACGGTTGTTATGCACCAACTGTGTTATTAGATCCGTCTGAGCAAGTGAAAGTATCAACCCAAGAGGTGTTTGGTCCAGTGGTTTGTATTTATGGCTACCAAACCATTGATGAGGCGGTTCAGCGGGCAAATAGTTTAAATGTGGCTTTTCAAGCGGCGGTCTTTAGTAACAATTTACAGCAAAGTATGAAAGTCATGCAGCAGCTAGATGCTTCGGCTGTTATGTTGAATGACCATACGGCATTTAGAGTCGACTGGATGCCCTTTGCTGGTCGCCGTCACTCTGGGCTAGGTACAGGAGGCATTGGCCATACAATGCATGATATGACCCAAGAGAAGATGTTTGTATTAAATTTGTAAAATATAAAAATATGATGATCATTAATTTAAACTTTAGTGATCATCATATTTTGTATGTTGTTAACTGAGACCGGTTTAGCATTAGCTTAGCAATCCTTTGAATTAACTCCCGTCTTAAAAAAATAATATTTAATGAATGACCTGGTTATCAGGTAGTGGTGCCCCATAATGCCATACTGGAGGTGTTAGTAAAATTATGGGTTAGAGTCACTATGTTGCCAAAATTTATTATTTATGGAGCGATTGTTTCGCTTTTTTCAGTGAATGTTGCAATAGCTTCCACCATTACTTTTAATGACGATGATGCCGTGATTATTGTGGACTCTCATGATGATATTGGTGAGCCACCCACAGCTAAAACTTGGCAGCCTAAACCAGGTTTAACCTGGTGGTGGCAACTTGAAAATGCAAACAAAATATCTACTGATATAGCAGCAGAGGTTGTTGATCTGGATTTATTTGATGGCGCAGAAGGCGGTAACAATAGCAAAATAAAACAACTGAAAGCCAAAGGCAAAAAAGTAATATGCTATTTTAGTGGTGGTACCTATGAAAAATGGCGACCCGATGCTAAGCGCTTTAAAAAAATAACCCTCATACCAAATGGCGACATGGACGACTGGCCCGATGAAACCTGGTTAAACATTGGCAACGCTAAAGCTTTAGACATTATTAAACCTATTATGAAAGATCGGATGGCATTTGCTAGTAAGGCAGGCTGTGATGCAGTTGAGGTGGATAATGTTGACGCATTTGAAAATACTGAAGAAACCCACGGCTATGTCACCTATAAAGACCAGCTTAATTACAATAAGTGGCTAGCAAATACAGCGCATCAATTTAATTTAGCCATTGGCTTAAAAAATGATATCCAGCAGCTTAAAGAGCTAGTCGATTACTTTGATTTTGCTGTTAACGAGCAATGTTTTGCTTATGATAATGAATGTGTACAGTATGAATCTACTTTCTTAAAGGCTGGTAAAGCGGTATTTAATCAGGAATATGGTGGGACTGAAGGTGGCTTAAGTAAAAATAAATACAAAAAAGTGGCCTGCCCTTATTTTAAAAGCCAAAAAATTTCATCATTATGGAAGCAGGGGACTAATCTAGATGGTAAGCAAGTTGTAGAGTGTAAATGACTTTTAGGGAAAAGTGAGTTTTTGGATGATAATGATGAAAACTATCAAGTGTCAAATAAGGGCTAGCATCTAGCCAGTTTTAATAAGGCTTCAGTCATTCCTAAAAGCCCACTAAATTTAGCGGGCTTACACTTTGTAAATCAGTTAAGTAGGGGGTAGGCTTTGCAAAGCCCCGTTTTATTACTAGTCGATAATGGTTAATCTACACTCTTCTGCATTGTATTGATTCCAGGATAATAGTCCAAAACCCGGCTCAGAATCTCCAAGATTTTTCCAGTTGTTATAGTTGCCATCAGTGAAATAACAAGACCATGACTGCATAATATGCTGTGTTGTCCCATTAACATCAGTGCCTTGAGCATCACCACCTTCTGCACGCCAAGCATTATTAGTACTGTTGTAATAAAACAAATTTGATCTAGATGCTGTGCGACCTGTCCCATCCCAGTTATACATAGCCATACGCATTCTACAACCATCAATATCACCGCAGAATTCATCGATTACTGCTTGCGGGATAGGAAATATACTGCCTCGCAGGTGATTTGGAGCAACAACTGTAATTCGATCTACTTCCATGACTATGTTTCTAGTAAAGTCTTCGTCTTGTAATAAGCCAGAGTTGCTTTCAAAAGATGCACTTGTCATTTCTGGCTCGGGAGTACCAATCTCAATTGGTTGTACATCTGCAGAAGATACTGATGAAAAAGCTGTAACCAATACTGCTATTAATGTTAATTTCATTTTTTATCGTCCTGATTTTTTGTGATTCCACTATCTACCCTCGATAGCGGCTGGTTTGTGTAAGCCAGAATCATTTTAGCGTGAGGTGAAATATATTAGCAAAATAATTTGCTAGAACTGACTGGAGTAACTAAATAAAAGTAGCGGGTATTAGATGAAAGCGAGCTATTAAAATAAAAACTATAGTTAATCAGGTAAGATAAGCTGTTTATTAGTGCATACCAACAAGAATTGTTTTTTCTAATACAGTATGCACTAACAATTTAATTACTTAATGATAAACTTGAATTGATTTTAATATAGCAAATTCATTTGGTTTGCTTAATAAACCATCAGCTTCAACAACAATAGATGAAACAGTGCTATATACAGGTACTGTTAAACGGCCTACTGGGTTTTGTGGGTATTTACATTTTGAGGCAAAATTACTGCCACACACTTTATCAAGATAGGTGAAAAATTGTTTGTAACCAATCAGCCGGCCTTTTTCACCATTGTTTGCTTCATAAACACGAATTTCTGTTGGGCGCTTTTGCCACCAGTCAGTTAAAAAGCCAACAGAAGAAACTAATTGCTCTGTACCCAGATCAATTGTTTTACTAAAGTGAGCGCTTGCATCTGGATACATGCGTTCATTAACATTTACTTCTGTAATTAACTCGCTTGCTAGGGTTGCACTGCTAGCAGTTGCTAAACAAAGAGCAGATAATAAAAGCCGAGCTTTTTTAAATAGCATGGGTAATCCCTCACTAATTTTTTAATTGTTTTTTGGATTGGGAGTCAAGACGGTAATCTATCTTGAATTGGAAATCAAATAAATAGTCTATTGAAGTTTATATAAAACTGCTAGTTTGTATTATGTGTAAGCAGTTAGTGATGGGCTGAATATAATATTATCCTTGTATAATGAGTTTGCTTTTTAGCTGGTAAGTATTTGCTTTTTAGTTGGTAATTGATCTTGTAGGTAGATAATTAGAGGTTGTCATTAATAAATCTAGTTAAGTGGGTTTCGTAAGGCTCTATCTCGTTTAGTGTTTTTTCATAGCTCTTAATATATTTGATTGCCGTTTTTTTTGAAAAAACTGTGTATAGTCCTACCTTAGGCTCTGGTAAGGGTACTACTTTGATATTGTTGAAAAAGCTATTGGCCTTTGCTGTGTAGATTAATTCATAGCTGTCAGGTGAGTAAACTGCATCGAGCCGTTCTCGCAACATTATTTTGTAATTTCGTAAAATAACGTTATTACCACTCAAAGGTTTTACTCTTAAACGCTTGTCCCTCATTAATGGGGATAAAAACCCTTTTTCATATATGCCAATATTCATTAATAATATATCTTTAATAGAGTGTAGGATGTCATAAGGTGAATTTTTTAATAGCATGAAGGCTGGCTGCATTTGTAAGAAGGGTTTTGAGGGGTAGGCAAATTTCTTTGCTCTTTCTGGGCTTTTACCTAATGCAACAGCTAAGTCTATTTTGCCTGATTCAAGCGCTTGTAATAAACGAGATAATGGGTAAGGCTTTGGTGGGATCTGAAGTTCTGTTACGCCAGCTTTTTCCATCACTTTTTTAAGGTAACTGATGGCTGGGCCTTTGGTTGGTGTGTTGCTTGTTCCTTCTTCTATATGGGGCACTAAATTAAAGTAACCAACTTTAAGGCTTTGGGCCCAAATGTGGAAGGGTGTAAAAAATAGCCCAATACACCCTAAAGTACCTAGTACAGATTTTAATGAAAAAGTGTTCATTCTATTCAGGTTATACTTGGCATAAAAAACTTGCAAGGTGTTGCTAGCTTTACTGGTTCTTTTATGCAATTAGCTGGCTTTTTCGAGCCAGCATAGATTACTTTTAGTTATAGTTTTTTAACAAAAACTTTTGAGCCTCGTTTAGGGTTATAGGTATTTTTTTTGGCATTGGGTAGTTCATCAAGTGTGGTTTCTTCAAAGCCTCTTTCTAAAAACCAATGGGCGGTTTTGGTGGTCAGTACAAAAAGTGCTTTGATTCCTTGTTTTCTTGCTGCTTCTTCATTGTGTTGAAGCAACAAGTTGCCACGATCATTACCGCGATAATCTTGATGGACTGCTACGCAAGCAAGCTCTGCGCTGTCGCTATCTGGGTAGGGGTGAAATGCTGCGCAGCCAATAATCGTGCCATCCCGTTCAATGATAGTGAATAAATTAATTTCTTGTTCAATTTGCTTTCTTGAACGACGAACTAAAACACCCTGTTTTTCTAAAGGTTGAATTAATTTTATAATACCACCAACGTCTTCAATGTTGCCTTGACGAATTTCTTCATATCCATCGTGAGTGATCAGGGTACCGGAACCATCGCGGGTAAAAAGTTCTTGTAATAATGCACCATCTTGCTGGTGGCTGATTATATGAGCTCGATCGGTTCCGCCTTCACAAGCAGTTAATGCTGCGGATAATAAGCGTTTGGTTTCAAGTGACGTTGATTGCTTTAATATCCGCAAGGCTTCTGCTGGTTTCATGCTTCTGATGAGCTGATTGTTGTTATCTTGTATACCTGACTTAGAGCCAAAGATAATCAATTTTTCTGCGCCAAGTGAAATGGCGGCTTGTGTGGCCACATCTTCTGTTGCTAGATTAAATACTTGACCTGTCGGTGAAGAGCCAAGACAAGATAATAGCACTACATAACCATCATCCAATTGTTGGGAAATGGCCTTGCGGTCGATACGGCGTACGTCGCCAGAGTGCAAAAAGTCTACCCCATCTACTACCCCAATAGGCTTGGCTGTAACGAAGTTGCCGCCTATTACTCGAATTCTTGCATTGTACATTGGGGAATTAGCCAGCCCCATTGAAAGCATGGACTCGATTTTAATCCGTAAATTGCCTACCGCATCTTTAACACTTTCCAGTACTTCTTTATCAGTAATACGTTGATGCTGGTGAAATTTGCACGCCACTTGTCGTTCTTTAAGGTATTGATCAATTTGAGGCCTAGCACCAAAAACCACAACTAAACGAACCCCTAAGCTATTTAAAAGCGCAATGTCATGGATGATGTTGCCAAAGTTATTATCAGCAATGGCTTCACCACCAATCATGAGCACAAAGGTGCGGCCTCGGTGAGCATTAATATAGGGCGATGAGTGGCGAAAAAAACTTACATATTCAGGGGAAGAGAAATCAACCATGGCATTACATCTACACTAACAACAAAATTCACTAATTAACTGTTGAAGTAAACTAACTGTCGGCTTTACCGTATCCATTGATAGATATTCATCAGGCTGGTGGGCTTGATCAATATTACCAGGGCCAAGTACCACTGTTTCCATCCCCAGTTCTTGTAAGAAAGGGGCTTCTGTGGCAAAAGCAACTGATTCTGCATGATGCCCGGTTAATGTTTCAACTGTTTTTATCAAAGTACTGTTTTTATCTGTAGCAAACGCTTCCACGCCAGGGAAAATTGCTTCAACACTGATAGGTATTTGATAATCATGGCTGATAGGTGAAATACGTGCTTGCAGCATTTCTCTTAGCTCATCACAGTAAAGGCCAGGTAGCGGGCGTAAGTCGTACTCTAAACTACATTCGCCGCATATCCGGTTAGGGTTATCACCACCATGAATACAGCCCAGGTTTAATGTGGGGGCTGGCACTTCAAAAAGTGGGTTGTTATAGCGTGTGGCTAACTCGGTACGAAAACTTAAAATGGTATCAATAACTTGGTGCATCACTTCAATTGCATTTATACCTAAGGCTGGGTTGCTGGAGTGCCCCGCCTGGCCTTTAATATGCACTCTTTCCATCATGATGCCTTTATGCATATAAATGGGTTTTAAACCCGTTGGCTCACCAATAACTGCATAGCGGGCTTTAGGTTTACCTGCTTTGGCTAATGCACGAGCACCATCCATTGAGGATTCTTCATCGGCAGTGGCAAGAATAATCAGTGGCTGTTTTAGGGGTTTATCTAAAAAGGGCTTAATGGCTTCAATGGCTAAGGCAAAAAAACCTTTCATATCGCAAACACCAAGGCCATACCATTTATTACCTGCTTCCGTTAACTTGAATGGGTCATATTGCCATCGCTGCTGATCATAAGGGACGGTATCTGTATGGCCTGCTAACACTAAACCTCCTGGTCCACTACCTAAGGTGGCAATTAAATTTGCCTTTTGCGGCTGATTGGGTAGAGGAATAATTTCAATTTTAAAGCCAAGCTCACTTAACCAGTTGGCCAGTAAATCGATAACAGGGCGGTTACTTTGATCAAGTTTTGGATTAGTGCAGCTGATAGATGGAATTTCTATCAGGTTGGTTAACATGGTTGCAAGTTGAAGTTTAGACACCTGGTTTTATCCTTTTTTATTGTTTTAGGGCCTGTGATTAACACTAATATAGTCGTCAGGCCTCTAATTAAGTAGCTATACCCTTCACGAATGGCTTCTAGGTTTTGTTATCATCACTCTTCACCCCAATCACCTATTATTTATGGGCTCATGGGGTCTCGTCATTCGATGGCCGCACCATATACCCTCTTCAAGATGACATAAAGGGTATTTATGAAACGTCACATAGCTACTTTCAGTTGATTATAGAGTCTGACATTACCGTTTTTATTTCTGCTTAGGAACATCTGAGAAATAATAGGAACATCCGAGAAATAACTTGAAAAAGTTTTGGCCCAAGGTGCCCGTCTGACTAGGCGTAAAAACGAAGGCATAGTGGGTTTACATCAAGCTTTACATTCTAGTAACTAGAACCTTTATAGTTAGTTGTACTCTTATTAAACAGGCTGTAGTGACATAAGCATCACTAGAGGGATAAACATATGACTGAAGCTGCACTCAATGAATACCAAATTGCAGTGGTTGGTATGCGCTGTCAGGGATGTGCCAATAAAGTTCAGCGTGAAGTACAACAATTGCCGCAAGTTGATCATGCGGCGGTCAACTTTGCCAGTGGGCTGTTATCAGTCGCTGTTTCAGAAGAAGCAATAGCTTCAGTTGTTGATAAGGTGAAAACACTAGGCTATCAAGCGATATTGTCAGATTTAGATAATGCTCGGCAACGTCACCGAGAACAACAACAGCAGGCTCAAAACAAAGAGTACCAACAGCGGATCAATCTTCTTGGCAGTTGGGCTTTGGCATTACCCTTGTTAACTAACATGCTATCTATGTTGCTGTTTGATCAGCCATTACTTTCTGAGTGGTGGCAGTGGTTGCTGGCTACTCCTGTCCAGTGGTGGTTTGGTCGTCAGTTTTATTTGGGCGCAATAAAGGCAATTAAAGCCGGCTATGCCAATATGGATGTGCTAATCAGCTTAGGTACTGTAACCGCTTACAGCTATAGCCTGGTTGTGCTGCTAATTGGGCTAAACCAACCAGTGTATTTTGAAGGGGCTGCATTAGTTATTAGCTTTGTTTTATTAGGTAACTGGTTGGAAAGTAGGGCCACCCAAAAAACCGCCTCAGCTTTAACTCGACTAATGGAGCTACAGCCAGATACTGTTAATAAATTAGATGGCAATCAACAGGTATCTGTCGTCCCTTTAGTTAATGTCAGAGTTAATGATTTGCTACTGGTTAAGCCAGGAGAAAAAGTCGCTGTTGATGGTGAAGTGATTACAGGAACCAGTGAGCTGGATGAATCCGTTGTCACTGGTGAAAGTGTGCCTGTTTTAAAACAGCCAGGAGATGAGCTGGTGGCAGGCAGCATTAATGGTGGTCAGGCCCTAACCATGAGGGCAACTCGGGTAGGTAATGAGACTACGCTGGCAAAAATTATTAACTGGATTGAGCAGGTTCAGTCCAATAAAGCTCCCATACAGCGATTGGTAGATAAAGTTAGTCAGTATTTTGTGCCAGTGGTTTGTGTCATAGCCCTGTTAGCAGGGCTAGGTTGGTGGCTTGGAGTGGGTGATGTTAATCAAGCTATTTTAGCAGCGGTTGCTGTATTGGTGATTGCTTGCCCTTGTGCATTAGGGCTTGCCACACCGGTTGCAATTATGTCTGGCACTGGTGCCGCTGCCAAGGCGGGGATATTAATTAAAGATATTGCTGTGTTGGAACAGAGCCGTCAGGTGAATAAAGTGGTGTTTGATAAAACAGGCACGTTGACTAAAGGCCGGCCAACAGTAACAAAAGTAATTATTGACTTACTTTATAAAAATATTATTAACGAACAACAGTTAATGTCTTTGGCTGCAAGCGCTCAGCAAGCTAGCGAGCATTTGCTTGCAAAGGCGACAGTTGAATATGCTAAAACTAATGAACTCACCATTGAGCCTGTCGACCAATTAATTAACTACCCAGGAGAAGGCATTGTAGCAACGGTGAATGGCAAACAAATTGTGGTTGGAAATAGTAAGTTATTAACACGCTTTAATCTTTTATGTTCTGAACAATTAGAAAACCGAGTTAACGCAGAAATTGCTTCGGTGGCTTATGTGGCCGTTGATGGGCTAGTAGTAGGAGCCTATCTGTTGTCAGACCCAATACAAACCAATGCATTTGCAACGATCGCTAAATTACATCAGCTTGAGTGCCAGCCTGAGTTGTTAAGTGGTGATAGTGAGTCGGTAGTCACTAGTGTTGCTGCTGAATTAGCTATTAATCAATGGCAGGCAGGCGTATCGCCCGAACAAAAAGCCCAGCGAGTGACAAACCTAAAAAATGCAGGAAACTGTGTAGCAATGGTCGGTGATGGCGTAAATGATGCGCCTGCGCTGGCAGCAGCAGATATTGGCATAGCCATGGGAAGTGGTACCGATGTAGCCAAAGAGACAGCAGCTGTTACCTTATTAAGACCGGATCCAATATTGGTCCCTGCCACCCTGGAAATTGCCCGCAAAACCTATTGGAAAATACGTCAGAATTTATTTTGGGCTTTTTTCTTTAACTGCCTGGCAATCCCCGTGGCAGCGCTCGGTTATTTAAACCCTGCCGTTGCTGGAGCGGCAATGGCGCTTAGCAGTTTGTTTGTTGTTACCAACTCTTTATTCTTACAGCGCTGGACACCAGTAAAGTAATAATGAAAAAGCAGGTTTTTAAACCCATGAATATCAGCGAAGCCGCCAAGGCATCAGGCTTAACAGCAAAAACCATCCGTTACTATGAAAGTATTGGGCTAATTAAACCAGCTCGCCGTTTAAATAATGGCTATCGGTCATATAGTGAGGAAGATATAGGCAGCCTGAAGCTTATCCATCAGTTGCGGGGGTTTGGTTTTTCATTAAGTGAGTGTGAAGACCTGCTTTCTTTATATAAAAAACCAGATCGGCAAAGTCGTGATGTCAAAGCAAAAGTAGCTGTTAGATTAGAACAAGTCAGAACCAAGATTAATGAGCTTGAACAATTGGCAGACTCACTAGAACAAATGCTGGACAGTTGTGCAGGTGATGATCAGCCAGAGTGTGGAATTATTGATCGGTTGGTGGAGTAAGGTTAATAATACATATCAGTATCTGTTAGGCTCATCTGGTAGCATCTTTCAGAATGAGAAAGGAAAGAGGTAATACGATTGTTATTAGTAGGTAAGTAGTAAAGATGGAAACTTTTTTGATACTTTTGATTGTTGGGTGCTTGATGCTTTTTGTTATTCCTATTTGCATGACCAGCTGGAAACGGTTTTGGCAAGTATCTTTACTTTTTGCGTTGCCATTGGTTCTAATTTGGGGGCAGCGTTATTATTATACATCACAGCCTGAATATACCGGCTCACCAGGAGAGGTTATTGGTGTAATGTTTTTTATGCTTTTGAGTATTTCCTTAGCTTTGGGAATGTTTGGCAGGTTTATTCGTTGGATTATTGAAATTAAACTTCAAGAGTTAAGAGTGCAAAAACAGCTTTAATTTATTGGAGGGGGATATCATTGTACTTTCCAAAACCTGGGATAAAAAAACATCCGGTAAAAAGATGGAATCTGCCTGATCGAGTATTTTTTGGTTTTGGGGCATGCCATATTTTAGCAGGTGTATATCTAAAAAAATTCCCAGATAAAGGGTTTTATGCTTTGAAGATAGAGCCAAAAGTAGGGTTTTATGGAAGTCATATTTTTGTAACGAATGGGGTAGTTGCATTTGATTTTCACGGTTATTCATTAAAAAGCCAACTTATTAACCGTTTTTGGCAAGGTTGGTCAGAGCGATATCCGGGTTGGAAGGCAAGTATAGAGAAAGTGGACTTTCCATTACTTGATACAGAGAGTTTAAATCAGCGGAAGATGCTAGGTCCAGATCAATACTTACATAGCCCTGTTGAAAGAGCGGATAAGTTTCTGAACCGATTCGAGCATGAACATCTAATGTTAGCGGTTTACAGGAAAAATCAAGCAGAACTTAGCCCTTCTTGCTGTCCTTAATCTAGAGGCGCCTTAAACTAAATAACTTCAAAACAAAGAGATATAGTGGCCTGATGGTCCACAAGCTATACTTATAGAACTAGAGCGCAAAGGCTCTAGAAAGCTAGCGGCCTGCTTTTTTTATTACCTTGCAGGTCGCTATGCCAGCTTGAGTTAATCCAGCTTGAGTTAATCCAGCTTGAGTTAATCCAGCTTGAGTTAATCCAGCTTGAGTTAATATAGATACAGGTATCATTACCAAGAAGTGGCATACTCCATTGGTACAGCATAGCGCCGAAAAATTCGCTGGTAAGTGCCATTGGTTTTAATACGTTTAAGCCCTTTATTAAATTGCTCTGTCAGTTTGTTGGCGTGGGGGTAGGATCGTGAAATCATTAAATGAAAAGTGCTGCTGCTTTCTGGCTTTTTAGCGACAGCAAATACCCGTCTCTGTTGTGGATAGATACTTTCTATAAGCTTCCAACCAACTAGTTCATCAATTAAGGTAAAGTCAATACGGCCATACATTAACTTGTAAATATTTTGTGTGTCTGTAGTGACATAATGAACCTCAATTTTCTGTTCTCTAAATGCAGATTCATACCAATAACCAAAAACGCCACCGATAATATAGGGTTTAAAATCTTTTAAGTTATGCCATGAAAAGCCTTCTGGAAAATTCTGTTTAAGATAAAAAAACTTTGGAAAAAAATAGATAACAGGGTCTGAAAACTCAAATAGCTCGGTACGTTGTGTATTAATAATATAGGGAAATGTAGCAAAAACCATTCCTTTTTTAACTAAATCTTCACCGCGCGTCCAGGAATGAAATTGAAACCTAACCTTAATGTCCTGCAGACTAAAAACAGTATTGACAATATCTGGAAATATGCCACTGGCTATTTGGTTATCCTCAATAACATAGGGCTCGTATGCACTGGTCACAACATCGATTGTTTCCCTGGAATGAGCTAATGGTAAGTTGTTGAGTAGTATCAGAATAATTACTAATCTTATACACAGTTCTCTCATGAGCAGTGTTCGATTTGATCCTTATTTGTATAAATAATAGCTGAAGAAAAAATGTCAGGAGAACTTAGTTATCTCAATAGTAAACAGTGTCATCTTGTTAGCACACTACTGGTTATCGCTTAGGGTAGTTGGCTTAAGTTATGCTTAAACTGGTTGTAGTGGTCTAATGGAGAGGGTAACTTGCCACGTAAAATTTGGGCTTTATCATCATAGCTAACGGATGCTTTGTATTCATGAAGCACTAAAGGTTAGTAGCTTTTAGTAAAAGTGTAAGAAAGGACATATCATGTTCAATTTTGATACACAGCCATGTTAATTTTAGTGTCGTTGTTTTTTTGTTGGTTAATATTTCGTGAATTTAGAAAAGAGAAAGCTTTTACTAATTTTGATCGTGGATATATTGCTGTTTTGGTCGTGTTGACTCTGTTATCTGCTTGGTCTCCCATTCGCTATTGGCGCTTTGAAAGTTTTTTAACAAATCTGGCCAGCGAGATAGCTAACCGGAGTGATGCAGAAGTTCATTGTAATACTCCGATTGATGCCATTTTTGATAATGCCGCAACTGTAGCAGGTCATGCAACTATTGAAACAGGACGTATTGTTCTTCAATATCCACTATGTGCTCAATTAATGGACTATCTTGATGATCCTCATAGTGTAACCAAACGGGAAAAATATAGTGCAATTGTTTATGTTCACGAGGTCATGCATATACGAGGTGAGCGTAATGAACAGCGTACTGAGTGTCAGGCTATACAAAGGCTCTTTCGTGTAGGCGTTCTGCTGGGGCTACCTTTTCATATTGCGAAACAAGATGCTATCAGTTATTTTAAAGGTGATTTCAAAAAACACCCTTACTTTTCTAGCGCGTGTGCACCAGGCGGTTCAATGGATGAGGGTTTACCTGATTCTACATGGGTAGGAATAATGGACTAGTCATTCTAACACCTCAATTCGAAGTCCTTATGCTGAACTTTAAACACTACATAAGGGGGCGATCTGTCAGATATTTTCAGTTAAAACATGGTAGAAATAGTGTATTATGGTGCCGTTCATTAATTACTCTGTTTTATGACGTCTTGCTGGTATCTTGTCGAAACCCTTTATTAGGAAATAAGTATTGATGGAAATAATAAAATTTTACAGCGTAAATGATGATTTTGGTGATTTCTCTAATTTTGCAAGATATCCGGTTAAAATCAAGGGTAAGAGATACTTGACGTCAGAGCACTATTTTCAAGCCATGAAATTTGAAAGTATGTCTGATCAAAATGACATAATAAAAGCCAAAACACCTATGGACGCTGCTCGAAAAGGACGGGATAGAAAGAAAAAACTAAGAAGAAACTGGGAGTCGATTAAAGATAATATCATGCGAGAAGCTGTAATGGCCAAGTTTTCCCAGCATGCAGAGTTAAAATCATTGTTGTTATCGACTGGTGATGCTCAAATCATTGAGCATTCTGAAAATGATGCATATTGGGGTGATGGTGGCGATGGTAGTGGTAAAAACATGTTGGGTAAAATTCTGGTTGAAACACGAGAAAAATTGAAAGCATAATTAGCTAGTAGTTATTTAAAAATTTTGGATTGAGAGATATTGATGTATATATTTAGAGTATTATTGAGTATTGTATTATTTTCACTATTAGTAGGGTGTGCAAACATAGAAGCATATAAAAAAGCTACTGTATCTAGCTTTGGTGATAGTATTAGTCAGACGGATCGGTTTATTATTAAGTCTGCTGATATTGAACTAGATGTAAAAGAACCTGCTACTGCTGCCGAAAAGGTGAAAAAAATGGTGGCACAAGCATCTGGTTAAGCAACTTTCTTCGTTAGGTGATGTTACTTCCAAATCATTGCACTCTGAAGATGTAACTGAGGAGATAATTGATATAGAAGCAAAAATAACAAATTTGTCAGCGCTTCGAGTAAAGTTTATAACTTTATTGAATCAAGCAACTGAAGTAAGTGATATTCTAAAAATCGAAAAAGAGCTGAATCGTATCCAAACAGAGTTAGACTCAATCGAAGCTCGTCGTAAAACATTGAAAAACCAAGTAGCTTTTTCAAAAATTAATATAGCGTTAAATCAAGAAACCATATATGGTCCATTAGGTTATCTTGGTAAAGGATTTATTTGGGTAGTTGGAAAGCTTTTTGTAATTAAATAAGGTAATTGGATAAGAGCTGATATTTGATCAGCCCAACTCAAGTATCTTGTATAGAATAATACTTAATCATGAGTATAATTTTAGTGATGCAAATTAATCTATCTGTAATCTAAGAAATAAACTGATATTGATGGGAGATATTATTGATTACCATTGGTTCGATAGAAAGAGAGAAAGCTGCTGAGCTGTTTCCTTTTTTAGCCAAAAAATATAGAGGCAGAAGAAAGGCAATTAAGGAGTTTACTCATTTATCACCTGATTATGTTTTTTGGATATACCCAGATGGTGAGCTTTTTGATGCAAAGGAGGCTCATAGGAAAAATATCCCAAAAGGGTATGCTTACATTCTTGACGATGAGCCTGATTATTGCGGCTTTCTAAGAGGGCGCGTAGCAAGCAACTTTGGCCCTAAATTAGTGGTAGTGTATTGTAGGGAAGAGGCCTTGGCTTATGATCCTGGCAAAATGAATCAGTTTCTTAGCGGAATATCTGATATTCCTATTCCTTTACCAGACACTACTCTAGTAATAAGTGATAATGGTGATATGTACGGTACAATATTAGACATTAAACAAAGGTGTCAAAAAATCTAGACTTAAATCAAGAATACTATAGTTATTTTTTAGCATAGTCGTAAAGCTGGTGGGCCAGTTTTACACATGGACCACCAGCCAGAATACTGAAGAAGATCTAAGAACAGACTAGCTTTTATTGTTGCTGGTAAACAGGCTGTCGCTGCCGGCTCCACATGCAATGATTGATTTCATCATTTTTTCAACACTGGCATCAGGGTAATAAGTGACTAATTTTTCAGGTACATGATAGATATTACCAGATGTTGGGTTTGGTCCGGTTGGCATAAAGATGGTTACAGTGTCGTCTTCATGCCGTGCAGTTACAATGGCTGTTACGGTGGTTTCACAAGTTTCACCAAACAGTTGTACTCTTACCACTTCTCCTTTGGTAAAAGGGGATGAATTAGGGTCCCCTACAATTTGGCTAACAATTTCTTTAATGATGCGATAGCCTGGGGCGAGTTTATCAAGGTATTTATCGAAGTGACTATGAATCCATGTACCAACACTTGTCGACACTAAAGTACCTATAGCAAAACAGGCAAACATAATGAGAGCGATAACAGCTATATCAGCTACTAACTCTGGTAAGTGATAATGGGCGCTCATATAATCCGTCATGGGTTGTATAAGATCTGTAACAAAGTAAAAAACCCAGCGGAAAACTGCCCCTAAAATAACAATAGGCAGTAGGATTAGAATGCCACCAATCAAGGACTGCTTTATAAATGCTCGTAGTTTTTCCATAGCAGCTGCTACCCTATAATTAAAGTTTTTTAATTATAACAAGTAATAAGTAAACAACAAAAGCTTTGTATCGGTTGTACTCAGTGCTATTTTGCCTGTATATACTTTCCGCTACGTGATGCTGTAATAAAGTCGTTATATTTTCCACTATCTTTTAATTTTTTTAAGCCGCTGTTGAATAGTTGAACTAGCTTAGTATTTTTTTTGAGCTTTTTAGAAAAAATTAAATGATGAGTTGTCTGCATGAGTGGTTTGGGGTGATGTATTAATAGCTTTGCTTGTTCTGCTGGAAACTCACTAATATAGCCATAACCTATTTCTACTTCTTGAGGAAATACTTGGATTCTTTTGGCAAGTAGTTTATTGAAGTTTTGTTTGTCTGTTTTTGTCCATTGAATATTAAGCGTTCCTTCTTTTGCTGCTTTATCAAATTCTGCACCATAGGTGTAACCTATTGCTCCACCAATAGATAGCCCTTGCAGATCAGCAATTGTTTTCCAGTCAAAGTCATAGTTTTTTAAATGAAAAAATACTTTTTGGTTGGTGTACATTGTATCGCTAAATAAAAAAAGCTGTTTACGCTCAGGTGTTGGTACCCAGGCGGCTGTTGCATCATAATTGCCAGTTTGAGTATCTTTATAAGCTCTTTTCCAAGGAACCCATTTATAAACAACCTGTACGCCTTCTTGGGCGAATGCTTCACTCATAATATGACAAAGGACGCCAAAGTGCTTAAGGTTTTTGGATATAAGAGGGTACCACTCTCCATTAGCGATAATAATTTTGTTTTCGCTTTCACTATGAGCAAGATTAGGGCAAATTAATACTAGGGAAATTATTAGTTTGCTTAATAAACTACATGCTTTCTTTATTTTGATGTTTGTTTCCAAAGTTTTAGCCCTTCTTCTAATGCTCTTTCGGTTAGGCCTTCGTTGGTTAAGTCTCTTACAATTTTAGCTAGTTTTCCTCTTAGTGTGCTTGAGGCTTGCATATATTCACAGCCTTGGAAACTAAGAAGGAATATAGATAACTTCCATGTTAATGAGTTGCATCAGCTTGGGGCAATAAAACAGCCCATTTAGTCATTATAGTTGACTGGTAGGCGGTTTAATTAGGAATTGTGAGGGTTATCAATATAGGGTTCTGCTATTAGGGTTCTCTTATGAAGTAGAAGATACGAAGTTACCCTCGTATCCGCCTAACTCGAAATGAACGTCCTTTTAATTTTCCTTCACTCAATTTTTTAAGGGCCGGTTTACAAGCCTCTCGATTGACAGCTACATAGGCGCAGTAATCGAAAATATGAATTTTACCGACCTGTTTGCCTGCGATCCCATTGCTTCCGGTGAGTGCACCCAGAATATCACCTGGTCTTACCTTTTGTTTTTTTCCGCCATCAATTTGCAGGGTGGCCATTGGTGGTTTATAAGAAGTTTTTTCTAATAAGCTAAAAGGGGGTAAAGGCTCTGGTGTAATTACATGGTTTAGATAGTCTTCCAGGCCAGCAATTTTATAGCTTTCATTATCACTATATAAAGTGCAGGCAATCCCTTTACTACCGGCTCTTCCTGTTCGACCAATGCGGTGGACATGCACTTCACTATCACGGGCAACCTGATAGTTAATGACAGCATCTAGTGCATCAATATCTAAGCCACGAGCAGCCACATCCGTTGCCACAAGAATGGATGCACTTTTGTTAGCAAATCTCACTAAAGTTTGATCGCGGGCTTTTTGTTCTAAATCGCCATGTAGTGCCAAGGCGCTAAAACCGTGACTGCATAACTCATCAGCAATTTCTTGCGCTTCTCGTTTGGTATTGCAAAAAACAACCGTAGATTCCGGGCGATACTTAAGAATGAGTAGACGAAGTGCGGTACTGCGTTGCTTGCTATTTTCCAGTTTATAGAAGTATTGCTTAATACTGGCATTATCATGGGTTGCAGCAACCTGAACTATGACTGGTTGTTGCATAATTTGCTTGGCAATAGATTGAATTTGATCTGGGTAAGTGGCGCTGAATAGCAAAGTTTGGCGTTGAACAGGCACTTTACTAATAATGGCATCAAGAGCAGCTTGAAAACCCATGTCTAACATACGATCTGCTTCATCGAGCACCAAAGTAGTTAGGTTGTTTAGCTGTAGTGTGCCTTTACGAAGATGCTCTTCTACCCGACCAGGGGTTCCTACAATAATGTGAGCCCCATGTTCTAATGAGCCAATTTGAGGTCCAAATGGCATGCCACCACAGAGGGTAAGGACTTTAATGTTATGGATCGCACGTGCTAACTTGCGAATTTCTTTTGCTACTTGGTCTGCAAGCTCCCGAGTAGGGCAAAGCACCAAAGACTGTACATGAAAGAGCTTTTCATTCAGCTTATTAAGTAACCCTAAACCAAAAGCTGCCGTTTTACCTGAGCCTGTTTTACCTTGGGCAATAACATCCTTTCCTTGCAGAACAGCAGGTAAGCTTTGTGCCTGAATAGGAGTCATCTCTTGGTAGTTTAAAGTAGCAAGGTTGTTGAGTAATGCAGGCTTAAGTTTAAGACTAGAAAAAGCTGTTTGGCTCATGAAAGGACCTGAAAACATTGGTTGTCTGACAATGGACTTAGATAGCCAACCAATAAAAAGGTAAGTACTAAGTTTCAATCTGTATCATTTATGCGCGGCATTGTATCAGAATTTGTTGATTACGATAGATGTGTTTATTTTTTCTCTAATGATTGATTAACTGAGATAACTGTGTACAATGTAGTCAGCATTGAAGATGCTGGCGTTTGTTTATGTTTATACGATGTTTCTTTTTTAGTTTCTCGTCTAGTTTTTCATAAGTACACCCCTGTTATCTGCTATACCCTCTACCCGCTTGAAGTATTCGCGTGTAGGTTTTAAGTTAATTTACGAGTAAAGATCAATACATGTCTAATCAAAAAACTGGCACAGTGAAGTGGTTTAACGAATCAAAAGGTTTTGGATTTTTAGAGCAACAATCAGGTCCTGATGTTTTTGTTCATTTTAGCGCTATTCAATCTGAAGGCTTTAAAGTGTTGACAGAAGGTCAGCAAGTTGAGTTCACTGTGACTCAAGGCCCTAAAGGTCCACAGGCTGAGAATGTAATCCCTCTTTAAGATAAGAGTGGATGCTAACAGAGAAGTGGCTATTCTGCTTCTCTGTCAACATGACTAGTTTTTACTCTAAGTATTATTGTATTGTAATAATGGTTTATAATACATACGAAGCCTAACATTAAGATAAATATCAATCGCAATCTTAATTCCAAGTTCAATAATCCTTGACATCCAAAGCGCTGTATATCCTTCAAATTCCTGTAAGCCTAATCTACCCGCCTTTAATTTAACCAAGTCATTCATTCTAGTAGAGTTTTCTGCGTCATGGTAAGAAGTGAGTTATTTCCGCAATGAGGAAATAATCGAGTGGTAGGCGTCTAGCAAGCTCCCACTTCAGTGTTCTATATTTGTGCTCAGGTTTTGAGGCTCATAAATGATAATCAACAGCGCCAGCTGGGGTTCAAGTTTGAAGAATTAGATGGTGGGCAGTCTACTTCTTCCAATCGGTCAGTCCATACTTTGACAATATTTCCGTTAGTTCTCCAGATTTCCTTAACTCTGTTACACCATCTGATAGGAGTGTTGTATACCCTTCTGATGATTGCAGTGCAGGAGAAAAAGCAATATAACTCGATTCCGAAGTTTTTTTAGGTTGACATAACTGCTAATTTATTTATGCAGCCGCTCTGTATTTTAATGAGTCAGTGGGCTCTTGTTTGCCCAAATCTAAACCCGCTAAATGCTTTTTCGAGCGGCGCTCAGGAAGCACACTGATTATTGCAGCGGTAAAGGCTTTCAGTTGCTGTTTTGGTTCATCAGCCGTGACAACTGCTTCTACAGTTTTTATTAGGGCTTCTGTTTTGATTCGCTCAGTCAAACAGCCAACAGGAAGCCCGGGCTGCTTATTTTCAAGGCGGACGGATTGCTCTGGATGTAGCAGTAACATATGGTCGTACAGCAGGCTCATGATCACGCCTCGCGTTGATCCTTCTTCGCCTTGTTGTTTGGCCAATCGGTTCCAGCCAGCATGTTGCTTCCAGTCCTCAATGAAAACCTCAACTAACCATCTCAATGTATAAACCCTAGCAATATCACCATGCCGCCAGGACATGTCGGATGCCACTAGATATCGATAATTTTTTTCTCCCTCATATTTCAAAGCAACCACAAACCGCTTTTTACCATGGGCTTTCACATAAACCCGAGCCGCCAGCATGGTGATTGACTGTGTTTTTTGGCCTCGGATAATTAACTTGGTATCGACGCCTGTTTGGCGTGCAAAGTAATGTGTAAGTCGTACTTTTTTTCCTTGGGAAAGGATTAGTTGATTGGAGCGTAATTGACTCACCACTTGAGCACCACCCGTCGCAATGGAAGCCTTATCCATGAATTCTGCTGTGCTATACAGTGCATCAGCAATGACCGCATTAATCTTTATATCAGAAAATGACAATGAAAATGCTTCAACCATCTCAAGTGCTAAAGCTTGTTTGGTCGGATAATCTGGGTTGGGCTTAGGTTTTTTGGGTCTTTCTTTTCCAGGAATACCCAGCCTCTTTAGGGCTTTATTTTTCTGACGCCAAGCACTTAACGCTGGATCAGGTGTATAAAAGCGAAAAGCAATCGGTAAGGTAGCTACAGGTGTCACCAGTAGCATAAACACTAGCTCTTGCCCTTGAACATAGCCGCCGGATTTTTTATGTTTTATTTTATGCACACCTTTAATACGTCGTGTTCTCTTGGAGCGGACTTTATCACTATCGTCAAAAATGAGTACTCCTCTCGTAATATGATAGTGATTGAGTACTTGTCGGACACTGGCTTGCAACAACAATGACCAGGCAATTTTACTATGGTAAAACATCCAACGTAATTGGTCCTGCTTGAATGCTCCTAAGCTACACCGCTCAAAAACAGCCCAGCAAAATACACCAGTGACACCAATTCCCATCAGCATAATAGTTAACCAGCGACACTGGATACGACTTAATCCAGGAGATTGAAAAGAAACAGTCAAGGTGTCGTTTAGAGTTTGAACAAACTTTATCACATGGGGAATAGGGGTAATCAACACAAGTCGTCATCAAGTCGCTATTGAAATACAAGCGCGATATACTACACCATCACTGGTCTGCAGGTGTCGTGTTGATCGTTCTTTGCTAGGCGAAGAAATGGAGCAATACCTGTAGTCCAGTCTTCTGAATCTCTCTCATCGTGCTAGTCAAGCATTAAAAACTTCGGAATCGAGTATAAGCTTTCTTTGGTTTATTTATAATGCCCGCTGATTTTAACTGGTTGTTTACATTTAACTTGTTTGCAATATGTAAAAACACTGGCTGAGTTGCAACTACTGCATCAATTCTATCTGATAGTAGCATCTTTATATTATTTTCGACGGGTAAATTGCCATAATTGATTTGTAGCTTTTTTCTATTGGTTTTGTGTTTTTCTATATAGAGGTCCAGTTCCTGTCCATAAGAGTAGTTTGCTGCAACACCTAAACGCACTTCTTTTAGTGATGAAATACTACTGTAAATCCAAGAATTTTCACTTTTTACATAAACTGAAAAACCAATCATTGCTAGTTCATTTTCTGGAAAAATAAAATCAGGACAGTCTTCAATATAAGGACCAACTGCACCATGAATTTTACCTGATCTAACCATGCTAAGGGTTCTGTTCCATGGCATTACTTGGTATTCAATCTGATGCCCATGCTTGGCAAAAACTCTTCTTGCTATATCAATCATGAAGCCTTCTTGGTTACTTTTAGGCTCACAACTAATGGGGCACCAATAATCGGTGGCAAGAATAATTTTATCTGCTGATGCGAGGGAACAACATAGGAATAAAACTACTATAAGCTGCCACCACCACTTTATCATTGATAATAATGTCTTTATTTTAAAGTCAGTATTCTGTCAATTTTAGCTAATGCTAGTTATTTATTTGAAATTGTTAAGGAGGCTTTGAGAGTATGTAACACTTTATAAGTGACTTGGTTAGTTGAAAAACTCAAATTAAACAATTACTTAGGTAGTTATATATTATGAATAACTACCTATAGAGTAATATTGTCTATAAAAAGTTAGCTTTGTAGCACTTGCAATGGTAGCCCCAGTAAGGCATCTCCAGTTCCTGACAAGTACCAAATGATACCAATTAAACTGCTTACAGTTAGTAAATACCAAATCAGTGAAAATAGTTGTCCATAACCATCAAGTGGATATAACCTGCTTTCATGCCTTAACCGCCATTCGGCTAATATTTCAACGCTTCCGATTAGCAATAAAAAACCAAGTAAAGCTAGCCCTAACTGATAACTCAAAAATACACCCAGCGCGGCGCCTAAGGCGCAAGCTGCAATACCCACTTTGCTGTCCATCGAAAAACTGATGCTTTTTAATATATGACCTCCATCAAGTGGAAGTATGGGTAATAGGTTAAATAAGTTTAAAAGCGCGTTAAAGCCAGCTAAACCAGCAAAAAATATTTCTCCTGTTAGTTTGTATAAAATCAAACACACTATGGATAAAAATAAACCAAAACTTGGACCCATTATAGAAATAACAACATCTTGCCAGCGGGTATTTATTTTATCATCACCTAACGCAAGCCCGCCAAAAAAAGGGATTAAATATATACCTTTGGTCTTCATCCCAAAGTATTTCATCGCTCTAATATGACCATATTCGTGAAACACTAAACAAGCGATCAATGCAAGGGCAAACTGTAAAGAAAAAAACCAGGAATAGGCAGCAACGCTAGCACCTGCTAACACCACCTTAATTACTTTGGCACTTTTGAACAGCTTAAAGCCCAGTGAGGCTAACCCTACCAAGTTAAGCTCCTTCTTGATTGGCATGACTTCTTGTGGTGCTGAATGCTCTAGATCCTGTAGAGATCGCTTTCCTTCATCAACTATTTGATCATTAATAGTAACGCTATAGCTAACTTCAAATGGGTGCCAGTTTATACTCACTGAAATGTAACACTTGATAACTCCTTGCTCACCATGTAGCTCAAAAATATGGGTTGCGTTACCATCTGCTTCAGTTGTTGCAGCCACTTCTGAGACAACTTGATGATCCCAATACAGCCGTTGCCAGCCAGACATTGTACCCTCTAACCTTAAGGGGCGCCCGAGTAGCTTTAAGTTTAAAATTTCCACACGCGACTCTCTTTGCAAACTAGGGAATTATGACCTTATACTCATATCTTGCAACTATACTCTTTGCGAAGAGTATAAACTGCTTTATTCTTCACCTAAAAATTAATTGTGGTGGGGGGTATGGCTTGATTGCTGGATTCGCTGTACATACTCTTATTGAACCTCTTAGCCTATTTTATTCAAAATGTATGTTTAACTAAGCTTATGGAATACTTCTCATGAATTGGCCTTTTGATCAGTTAGAGAATGTTGTTACTGTTACTACACGACAAGTAATGGTGAAACATTTACCAGTGCTTTCAGTGGTGCATTACTCTGAAGATCACTCATGGGCGTTTACTTGTGGTATTACTAATGCTTCTGAAGACTTAATGTTAGTAGGGATGGCAGAGGTTATATCAACAGACAATACATTACTCAGTATTGCTGACTTGCCTCCAGGTTGGTGCGCTGAACGGAGCTTTATAGGGGGCGACTGGGTTCGTTATAGAAGTGATGACTTGTGATTAAATCTTCTGCTGTTTTAGTTTAATTAGCTAGATTTAAAGTGATAGTAAACATCAAATGAAGGTACAAATATTAAGTGATTTGCATGTTGAGTTTAAATATTATCAATATGAGTCCTGTGATGCTGATGTTGTCGTTTTAGCTGGGGATATTCACACGAAAGAGCATGGAGTCGATTGGGCAGCAAAAAATATAACTGATAAACCTGTAATTTATATTTTGGGTAATCACGAGTTTACGGCAATGCATACCCTAAATTAATTGGGAAACTGAAAGACAAAACTAAAGCTACAAATATACAGGTACTGGAAAATAGTTATGTCACGATTAATGGAGTTAACTTTTTAGGGTGTACATTGTGGACTAATTTTGAGTTATTTGGTGACCCAAGAATTGCTGGTTATCAATGTCAGCTCCTGCACATAAGCGGGAAGATATAACCACTGCGGCCTATGTATCTGACTTGGAAATCTTAATACTAAGGCATCAACCAACTTGTTGGATTCATGGCCATTTGCATAATAGCGTTGACTATAAACTAGGAAACTGTCGAATACTATGTAATCCCAAAGGCTACCCAGGTGAGGAAAACCCTCATTTTGATCCAGTAAAATGTGTTACTATTTCTGTTTGATTAATTGTTAGGGTGTAATAAATCAGTCAACTTTTTTATGAGATAATTTTATAAAACTGGTGTAAGATTGTATTGCACCCAGTTATTTCATTTTATTAAATCTTTGGTTAACAAAAAGGTTGAGATTAGATATCACCATAGCAGGTATGAAGTAGCTGGTATATAAAAGTAGCTGTATAAAACAGTTAAAAGGATTGATAAGGATATCAAGCATGAATAATAACAATGTCTACGCATCTTATAATGGCTCACAAAGAGGCTTTACCATACGTGACTTTCAGTTAAATCAGCTGTCTTTTGTTGGCACAGATTTTAACTTCAGCGGTATTGCTGCAGGCCCTGATAATGATGTGTATTTAACTTCAAATAACCATATATTTCACTATAATAACAGCGGGAAGTTAATTAGGGATATGACCTTTCCTGATGGTGGCATCAATTATACCAGTGTTATTGTTAAAGGCGACAGAGTGTATGCTGCTTATGAAGGCTCTCAATTAGGTGTCACTGTTCGTGACTTGAATCTGAACCAGTTGTCTTATTTTAATACAGGTGTAAAAGCCAGTGGTATTGCTGCGGGCCCAAATAATGATGTCTATGTTGCTGCTGGTAACCATATTTATCACTACAAGACAGATGGTACTTTAATAAAAGACATGGAGTTTCCCATCAGTTCTATTAATTACACTGATGTTACCGTTATAGGTGAGCGAGTTTATGCATCTTATAATGGCTCCCAGGAAGGGTTTACCATACGTGACTTGGCACTTAATCAATTATCTTATAAGAATACTGGCTTTAATATCAGCGGTATTGCTGCAGGGCCAAATAATGATTTGTACTTGTCTTCAGCCAATCATATTTATAACTACAACACTGATGGTACGCTTATTAAGGATATGACATTCCCTGATAATAGAATTAATTACACAAGCGTATCCGTTATTTTCACAACGCTGACATAAAAAGTCTATTGCTCATTAGTGGGCAATTGTTCTTTGGGGAAAAGGAATAGTGAGTTAGCCTTTTCCCCGATTGTAATTTATATTACATAATTTGCCAGCAAATATACCCCTGCATAGCCAACCGAGTATGCCCCCAACAATGCCAGTCCATAACGGGCGTATTTGCCAAAGGTAAGACCTGGTATTTTTGACATTGCCACTATGCCTGCAGCAGAACCGATAATGAGCAGTGAACCTCCAACACCAACAGCATAAGTTAGTCCTAGCCATTCTGCTTTGGTCATAGTAATGCCAGATTTTAGTAGTGCAGCGGTAAGGGGAACGTTATCAATACAGGCAGATAATAGCCCCATCAAATAGTTTGCTACTAGTGGTGATGCCAATGAGTACATTGATAGCAGAGACTCTAATACATTTATTTCTTTCAGAGCCCCTACAAGTAATAAAATACCTAAGAAAAACAGCAGGGCTTCGAATTCAATGGAGCGGATATATTCGAGAATAGGGTCATTTTCAATATCATCATTGAAAAAGCGAGCTACCAGAAACATGATTGATAATCCAAACAGAAAAGTGAGTACGGGGGGGATCTGGTAGGCAACATTCAGAATAATTGTGCCTACGATTGTAGAGAGAAATACACAAGCGATGATGATATCCACACTGCGCACTTCAGCGCGATGCTGCTGCACCGTGACTTCTCCCGAAAGTCCCAGGCTTAGTATGGTTGCCATAAACATAACAGCAACAAAGGACGGCATACTCAGCATTAATAAATCCAGTATTTCTACTTTATCTTGTAGGAATATCATGAGGGTGGTCACATCACCAGTAATCAAGGCCACACCGCCAGAATTAACAGCAAAAACTAGTAGGGCAGCAAACCGTAGGGTTTTTGCCGTATCCATGCGTAAGGAAAGAATCAGGGTGACGGAGACTAGGGTTGCTGTGATATTGTCGGCCAGGGACGAAAAAATAAAACAAAACAAGCCAGTTAAAAATAACAGTTTTCGCTCAGAAACCTGCTTAGGGAGGAACAGGTAAATTAGGTTTTCAATCATGCCCTTTTTGTTGAGGTAAGCAACAAAGGTCATCGCTGCCAGTAAGAAAAGCCAAAGACTGGCTATTTCGGCAATATTGCTTTCCAGACCATGAATAATTGTCTCCTGATTTTCAGGCCCACCATGATTTGAAACAAAGAGTAGAATCCAGGCCAGGGCGCCAAGAAAAAGGGTAATTTTGGCTTTGTTGATATGTATTACTTCTTCTAGAACAACACCTAGAAGGGCCAGTAGTGCCAAGCCAATTACTGCATAGTGCAACCACATAACTACTGTTTCCTTTTTCTTGGAAAGTCTTAATTATCAGGACATGGGTTATAAAAAAGTAGATAGTTTAAACTAGCTTAGCCCTCGCTGTAATATTAGAGGCGCCCTTAAGCAAGTATCTGGCTTGCTGCCAACAGTCAGGGTATCTACCTTTTAAGTAGCGTTCCCTGAATCAAGGTGGAGGAGACTGCAATGTATACCAAAATTATGGTTCCCATTGACCTGACTCACCTAGACAAAATGGGTAAGGCATTACAGGCTGCTGCAGATCTTGCAAAGTTATATGGTGCTGAAGTCTACTATGTGTCAGTAACGGGTTCTTTACCTAGCGAACTGGCACGTAACCCTGAGGTTTTTGCCAAAAAGCTGGATGAGTTTGTTGCTATGCAGAACAGTACTTATGGTGTGAAAGGGTTCGGACATCCAATTACTGCTTCAGACCCAGCTGCGGACCTTGATAGGTTGTTGAGTGATGCGGGAGAGGCAATTGAAGCTGACCTGGTTATTATGGCTTCCCATGTTCCTGGTTTCTGGGAAAACCTTTTTCATGCTCATGGTAACTATGTGGCTACCCATGCCCATATGTCAGTATTTTTAGTCAGGTAGTAGATTAGGGCTTAGTTAAAGTCAGAAGGCGTGCAAGCATGCAGCCTTCACTGCATGCATACTTAATTTTGCTTTTACCTTATTGGCTATAGTGGAAAACAGCTTAAGTAAAAAGACTTTCGAAAATATAGAAGAATAAAATTGCCAGGCCAGCACCTGCTGGTAAAGTAACTATCCAAGAAATAAAGATATTACCAATAACCCGCAAGTTCAGAGCGCCAATTCCTCTAGCAAAGCCAACCCCTAATACAGCACCAACTAACGTGTGTGTTGTAGAGATGGGTAGGCCGGTACCAGATGCTAGTACAACAGTGGTTGCTGCAGCTAATTCAGCAGCAAAGCCACGGCTTGGTGTCAGCTCAGTAATGTGTTTACCAATGGTTTGCATTACCCGATAGCCGTAAGTAGCTAAGCCAACCACAATCCCTAAGCCACCCAGTAATAAAATCCACCAGGGCATACTGGTTTTGGATACGATTTCTCCACCAGACTTCACAACACCAACTACAGCAGCTAACGGTCCTACAGCATTAGCAACATCATTAGAACCGTGGGCAAACGCCATGGCACAGGCGGTGAAAACCATGAGTACGCCAAATACTTTTTCTACACTGCTGAAGTGAAATTTTTCATCAGCCTTAGGGTCTTCTTTCACTTTGCTCAATAGTGACTTGCCAAGCAGCATAATTACGGCGCCAACAAGTAGAGCAATGATCGCACTTTGGCCATAGCTGAGATCCAAGCCAATATGCTTCAAACCTTTGACTAGTGTGACCATGGCAATCATGAAGCCCACTAAGAACATGTATATAGGCACGTATTTTTTAGCATTTTGGAAGGGATTATCAGTGTTGAGAATAAGCCGCTGGACACTCATAAATATACCAAAGGCAATGGTACCTGAGAGTAGGGGGGAGACTACCCAGCTAGCGGCAATGGTGCCGACTTTCCCCCAGTTCACCACTTCAACCGAAATGCCTACAGCAGCGAAGCCAACGATGGCTCCTACGATAGAGTGAGTGGTTGAGACAGGCCAGCCAAACATAGTAGCGACTAATAGCCAGGTACCTGCAGCAAGCAGTGCTGCTAACATACCGTAAACTAATAAATCAGGATTGGCTAATAGTTCAGGAGTGGATGGGTCGATAATGCCTTTTCGAATAGTCGAGGTAACTGAGCCGCCAGCTAAATAGGCACCTGCAAACTCAAAAATCATAGCAATTAAAATTGCTTGTTTTACTGTTAGTGCCTTCGAGCCAACTGATGTTCCCATCGCGTTAGCCACATCGTTGGCACCAACCCCCCAAGCCATGAAAAAGCCAAAAACGCAGGCCATGCCCATAAATAGCAGGCCGTATTCAGCAATGATTTCCATTGTTTCTTTCCGGTGTCTTAGTGTTTAACGGGCAAGTAATAATTGTAGGTGGCTACCTACTCTAGAGGCTCTGTCGGCAAGGTCCCCGATCCAGTCGATGATTTTATAAAGGAACATTACATCTACTGGAGGTAATTGTTTTTCGAGTTGGAATAATTTTGCTCTGATGGCAACTTGAATTTTGTCCGTATCACTTTCAATGGCGTCCAGGTCTTCAATCATTTTTTCAACGATATCAACTTCTCTGCCGGAAAAGCCAGTTTCGACCAGTTCATCTAATTCACTCATGGCTTTCAGTGCTTGAGCCGAGGTGTCTACGGAGCGGGCTATATAATCTTTAAACTCTGGTTGCAGCTCGGTAGGAATAGACATTTGGCGGCCTAGCATCAGTCCAGCAATATCTTTTGCGCGATTAGCAACTTTATCTTGTACTGTAATGATGTCTAATAAATCAGTACGAGGTACAGGTAGAAATAAGCTTTTAGGCAATGACAAGCGGATTTCTTTTTTCAAAACATCCGCTTCACCTTCCAGGTTGGCAATATCTGCTTGAATTTTGGCAGCTTCTTCCCAGTTATCACTCATAGCCGCATTAATAAAAGGCACCAACTGTGTAGCACATTCGTGTACTTTAGCAATGTGCTGCTGAATTGGACCTATCGGCGACCGCCCAAACATACTTGATAATAGGTTTTTTGCTGGCATTTTTACCAATTCCAGGATAAATGTCGGCGCAAGTATACGAAGACTAATCTGACATGACCACCCCTAAATGTCATCAAAACGAAGTAAGTTTTACTGACTAGATAGCCGCAAATTGGCACCACGTTTTCTGCATATATAATCAAACTGACGACATTAGTCATCTTTCTATGAACTGTTGAATGTTTCTATTAATCATAAAAGGCTAATAAATATTCAGTATGGACGTTTAGGTAACTTGGTTTGGTATTGGGTATGTGATGCTTGAGATATGACAGTTCGATCAGGCTTTGTTTGTGATAACTATCAAATATTGAGATCATTTATTAAAAGTTATACCAATTATCAGTCGAACTTATGGTGCTAAGCGATTTACCATTCAATAAAACCTGCTAGGAATTCGAAGAAGGAATAGAGCAAGCAAGATGGGAACTGAAACTGAAGTTAAGCTGGCATTGCAAGACACATCGCCAGATGAAATCAAACAGGCCGCTTTTTTCAAGCAATACCAGTCTACACTAGTTGGTACTAAGCCTCTGATTAATATCTACTTTGATACACCCGCTGGAGATTTACACCAGCAAAAAATGGCATTGAGAATTCGTCAACTAGCTGATGGTGGCTTGATTCAAACCTTAAAAACCCGTGGCAAAAGTGTAGCAGGGCTATCCTCAAGGCAAGAGTGGGAGTGGCCAATAAAAGAGAAAAAGCTAGATACAACATTACTTAATGAGGTTTGGCCACAATCCCTTGCAGTTGGTGTTAAAGAACAGCTGGTGCCTGTGTTTGAAACCAACTTTGAGCGTACCATCTGGTTAGTGGAGTGGCATCATGATAAGTCGGTAGCCACTGTGGAGCTGGCATTAGATCAGGGCTTTGTCATAGCCGGTAGTAAAACGCAGCCTATTAATGAGTTGGAGTTAGAGTTGAAAGCAGGTGATAAAGCAGCACTAATCAACCTGGCTGAACTATTACAAAAACAGTTTTCATTACAACCATATGATTTAAGTAAAGCGGAACGAGGCTATCAGCTGTTAGATAAAACAGCAGACTTTTAGCAGAAATCTTTTAACAGTGTGGTACTTATAACGAAAACTTAAACTTGTTTTCTGGACAGGATGAGTAATTCGGGCCATTTATTAAGAGCCTGTTGACGTTTGCCAGAAAACACTGCTGAGCAAGTTTGTTGCTGAAAACTTGCGGTAGCAACGTTAGCTTGTTTGAAGGCACTACCGAAAGCTATTATTTTCCTATGTAAGATGAAAGGCGCATCGTGTAGTGAGCTTCAGGCAAACGTCAACAGGCCCTAATTTTAGTTCAGTACTATTAATATGTTTAATGTGCAAGCAGCTACCAAACATCAACCAGATCATTATATAGATTTACGTGGTGTGCTCCATGATTTGGTACAAGACCGTCGTTTATGTAATGAAGTCGCAGAAGAGCTACTGTCGCGAAGGCGTTCGCCAGAGCAGGCTAAGCTTCACCCCTTAGAATATGTTGCAAGCCAGAACTTGCGAGATGAAGCACGAGAAGGCAAGGCACTTGATCTTGAGTGTCTAACCGAGTGGTTGGCTATTAAGTCAGACCAGCGTCACTTTCATATCGACCCGCTAAAAATTGATGTGCCCTCTGTTACCAAGCAAATGTCTCATGCATTTGCTGAGCGGCATCAGATTCTGGCTGTTGAGGTTGATGATGAAACCGTGACTATCGCCAGTGCTCAGCCTCTTGTTCATGCTTGGGAAGAAAACCTGCGTCATGTTCTACGCAAAGAAATTAAACGCGTTATTGCAAACCCAGCGGATATACGACGTTATACGGTAGAGTTTTATAAAATTGCTCAATCAGTCTCTGGAGCCAGCGGCGATGCTTACGGAGGGTTCCTAACCAACTTTGAGCAAATGTTAGAGCTGGGGAATATGCAGGCCCCAGATGCCAATGACCAGCACATAGTAAATATTGTTGATTGGCTATTACAGTATGCATTTGAGCAAAGAGCCAGTGATATTCATATTGAACCACGTCGAGAAAAAGGCCACTTGCGTCTTAGAATCGATGGTGTGCTTCATTATGTGTATGAGTTGCCTGCTCAAGTCATGGCTGCGGTGACTAGCCGACTAAAAATTTTGGGCCGAATGGATGTGGCGGAAAAAAGGCGTCCTCAAGATGGCCGCTTAAAAACTGTGAGCCCTGAAGGTAATGAGGTTGAGTTACGGCTATCTACATTACCCACCGCTTTTGGTGAAAAAATGGTCATGCGGATTTTTGACCCTGATGTATTGCTAAAAAGCTTTGGTGAGCTGGGGCTGATGAGTGTTGACAATCGCCGCTGGCATGAAATGATCAGTCAACCCAATGGCATTGTATTGGTTACTGGTCCGACAGGTTCAGGTAAAACCACTACCTTGTATTCATCTCTTAAAGAGCTGGCTACTGCAGAAGTGAATGTGTGCACCATTGAAGACCCTATAGAAATGGTGGAGTCCAGTTTTAACCAGATGCAAGTGCAGCATAATATTGATTTAACCTTTGCCAGTGGTGTTCGGGCTTTGTTACGGCAAGATCCAGATATCATTATGATTGGTGAGATTCGAGACTTGGAAACGGCTGAAATGGCAATGCAAGCAGCGCTGACTGGGCACTTGGTTTTATCCACCTTGCATACCAACGATGCCCCTTCAGCGATCACTCGACTGCTTGAGTTAGGGGTGCCAGCTTATATGATTAAAGCGACGGTAATTGGGGTAATGGCTCAGCGTTTGGTGAGAACTCTATGTACAAATTGCAAAAAAGAAGGGCAGGTGGATGATGCTGAATGGCAGGCATTAACTCGGCCTTGGTCTGCACCAGTACCTAAGTCAGCTTGCCAGCCAGCAGGTTGTTTAGACTGTCGTGAAACGGGTTTTCGAGGTCGATTAGGTGTGTATGAAATTATGCCTCTGTCTGAAAACCTAAAGCATGTAATTGAAGACAGTTGTGATGTTCAAGATATCAGGCGCCAAGCTTATAAAGATGGAATGCGTAGTTTGCGGATAAGTGGTGCTCAAAAGGTCGCCAGTGGTTTAACCACCATTAGTGAAGTTATTCGAGTAACACCCGCAGTTGAGCGAATGAAGTAATAAACATACATGATAAGCATTTTTTAGATTTACACCGTTTAAAAAGAAGCTTCTTACTGTAGTTAGGGGAGTAGTATGGAATCGTTATATGTAATTGGTACCGTTATTTTTTTCCTATTAGTACTGGTTTTTATGGGGGTGAAGTCAGTACCCCAAGGCTATCAATGGACAGTAGAGCGGTTCGGTCGGTTTACCCGGTCGTTGACGCCAGGGCTAAACATTATTATTCCATTGATTGATCGCGTTGGTCACAAAATGAATATGATGGAGACGGTGCTAGATATTGCTCCTCAAGAAGTTATCAGCTCTGATAACGCGATGGTGACTATCGATGCCGTTTGCTTTTATCAAGTGGTCAATGCTGCTCAGGCATCCTATGAAGTAAATAATTTACAGCGTGCGATTACTAACCTGGTAGTAACCAATATCAGAACAGCTTTAGGCTCAATGGAACTTGATGGCATCTTGTCTCAACGGGATCAGATTAATGAGCGGCTATTGAGAATTGTTGATGAGGCTACCAATCCTTGGGGAGTTAAAGTCACTCGGGTTGAAATTAAAGACATTACACCACCGACAGATTTGGTTGAGGCGATGGCCAACCAAATGAAAGCAGAGCGAGAGAAACGTGCTGCAATTCTTGAAGCGGAAGGCTTGCGGCAAGCAGAAATTTTAAAAGCAGAAGGAGAAAAGCAGGGCGAAATTCTTAAGGCTGAGGGTGAGCGGCAAGCAGCATTTCTAGAAGCAGAAGCTCGGGAAAGAGCGGCTGAAGCAGAAGCAAAAGCAACCAAAATGGTATCTGTTGCAATAGCTGAGGGAGATATTAATGCGATTAATTACTTTGTGGCGCAAAAATATGTTGAGGCATTAGGTCAGCTGACTGCTTCAGACAACAGTAAAATTATCATGATGCCTTTAGAGGCGAGTAGTGTCGTGGGCTCTGTTGCTGGCATTACTGAAATTGTTAAATCTGTAGATAGGAAGTAGCTTTGTTAGAGTTAGTTGAAGCCCTTAATTTCTGGTTTTGGTTTGGTTTAGGTTTCTTATTATTAGCTGCTGAAGTGTTTGGCACTGGTGGCTATTTTCTGTGGGTTGGCATAGCTGCCATTGTTGTGGGTGTTATTAAGTGGTTGGTACCAGAGTTTAGCTGGCAGTGGCAGCTGCTGGTTTTTGCCATTCTATCGGTAGTGACTGCCTTAGGCTGGTGGCGGTTTCTCAAAGTAAATCCACAAAGTACTGAGCAACCACTACTTAATCAGCGTGGCCAGCAGCATGTGGGGAGAATTACTACATTAGTTGATGCAGTCAGTAGTGGTCGTGGTCGAGTCCGGCTGGATGATAGTTACTGGCAAGTGTCAGGAGAGGAAATGCCTGCAGGTACCCAGGTAAAAGTGGTGGGTATAGATAACCTGGTTTTAAAGGTTGAGAGAGTTAGCACATAATTTAACCTGCTGCTTTGACACGGTGATGCGATAATAGCAGTAAGGAGCTTATCAATGGGTGCTGCCAACCAAGGATATTTATACTAAGGTGAAAGCAGGCGCTGTTTGATAGCCTCATAAAAAGGGCCTTATAGGATATATCTGCAAAGGCCCAACTAAATAAGATGTAGTTTAAAGGTGGCCGCTGGGGGCCCTGCTAACTTTTCATAGACATGACTTATAAAGGTTGTCATGGGAGAAAGGTGTTGATGGAACAGCCTGAGCCGAAACTGCATAACACACACCCAATGGGATGGAAAATACAGGTGAGGTAGTGATGAGACTGTATAACAGAAACTGTGGGAACAAACTAAGGATGCTAAAACTAAGCACAATTGCTTTTACTGCAATGTTTAGCTGGTCTGTTCAAGGGGCAAACTTACCAGCAGAGATTGAGGTGGATAGGTATATCCTTGCCGCTGAAAAACACATTAATAACCAAGAATTTTCTCAAGCAGAAGACTATTTGCAACGGGCAGTTACTTTGCAAGTAAGTACGCCTGACAAGTTTTATTTTTTATATGGGCAAGTATTATTGCGTAATGGTAAGTTATCCCAGGCTCAGGAAAATCTTGAGCGCTACCTGACAAAGGCTGGCAAGGAAGGTGAGTATTATCAACAGGCATTAGCGCTTTATACCGAAGCAGAAGAAAAACTTGTAGTAAAAGCTAAGGCTAGTCAGCCTACTAGTAAAATTCCAGTTGATGCTATTAAAGCTGGGCCAAGTAAATCTAAAAAACTGGTTACCTCACTGAAAAAACTGTACTTAACCGAAAATGATGAAGAAGCACTGCTGAGACACATAAATGCTATTTTAAATAATTATGCCGTACGCACAGGTAAGCTAATTAATTTAAATAAAGAAGCTGATTTAATTTATTCGGTTACCACAAATAAGCAAGGTGAACTATTTGTTACTCGTCGAAGCTCACTAGCGGCGGATGCCAATAAACGTTTTTCGAGCTCTAGACTATCAGTTTATGGTGTAGACCCGTTTGTTGATTATAAATGTTCGCAAGTAGAAAAAGTCTGTTGGTTAAAACATCCGGTTGATGGTCAACGTTGGTTGGTTATTAGAAAAGATAATCAAGCAATTAAAGATTTAGCACAAACAATGACTGCGCTATTAAGAACTAAGCAAAAATAAAATAATGAGCCCAACAAAAAAGTCGCTTTAAAAGCGGCTTTTTTGTTGTCTCAAATAAAATAATGAGATTATTTGGCTCTGGCTTTTATAATTAGACCCGAAAAATCTTGTTCGGCTTTAATGCCAATATACCAAACGCCTGTGGTTGGGTAGTCTATACGACAATACTCACTATTGTTTACCTTGGCTGAGGTGCAAGCGCTGTTACTTTCGTTAGGTAATGCACCTGTACTGATAAATAAGTCTGCATTACCACTACCTTTACCTGTTTGAACTTCTAACACTTCAGTGTTGGCTTGTACATTAATTGTGTAATACAGCCAATCACCCGCTTTAGCTGCTAATTGCTTAAACGCAAACTGCTGTCCATTGGGTATATTGTTGGCATGTTTATTATTGCTTGGCCAGCTAGGCTTGGGCCAATCAGGCCAATTAGGGGGCTTAGGCCAGTCAGGATCACTTGGCGGTTTACATGGGCCATCGGGTGGTACTGGATCATCGCCATCACCTGGAGGTGGGGGAGGCGGTGGGTTATCATCATCTCCGGGTGGCTTAGGCCAGTCTGGGTCATCATCACCAGGGGGGGTAGGTGGAGGTGTATCACCGTCATCGTCAGGCCAATCAGGCCCATCGTTGTCATCCCCTGGAGGTGGAGGAGGCGGTGGATTATCATCATCTCCAGGAGGTTTTGGCCAGTCTGGACCATTATCATCTGGTTTGTCAGGTGGTGGGACCGGAGGTACTGGTGGCTGCGGTGGGAGAGCAGTGTGCAGCAGTAAGTACCCATTGTTTATTGAGCAAACTGCCACCTAACCACACCGTCCATTTACGTTCCTCAAAATTAGAGGGGCGACCACCAACAATTTCATGTGTATTATTGTTGAAGTCAGGTGGTGTATAATTATCATTTGATTGAAGAGGGTTGTCACTATTTGCATGAGCAAAGCCTGTTACAGCTAAAAAAAGGCTGCTTAGGACAAATAGTGGTACGCTATTTTGCTTATTCATTACAAAATCCTGATAAAAAGTACTATTCTCATTTTTGTTTTATAGGTGAACTAATTAACTTATTGAATTTACAACAAAAGCTTAATTGCTTTGTTCAAAAGCATAGCGTTATCTTTATAGTTAAATTGATATTTAATCCACTAAATTTGTCTTATATAAGTTTTAATTTAATTATTGAAGGCGATGCCTGGTTATTTTTTAAAATAGACTAAAATAAAATTTGATCTTGAGGGTTGTTTAATATTTGATCCACTATATTGTATAGTTTGTTGATAATGGAGTCAGGCAACTGTTTTTAATTAGGTAGGCTTGAGTATTGTAAGAGTGGTTTGTTTATTATCTATGAGCAAGACCTGCTACCGAGTAGATATAGGTCGCGTATAGGCTGTGAATAATACTACAGCTTGTTAATACGCCTAAAATGAAATCCCTAGATGTGCGAAAATTCGCTTTTTAGTGTTGCTTTCCTTTTTATACTCGCTTTCAGTTAAAACTGTCGTTGATTTGAATTTAATTTTGAAGGTGCTGTAAAAGCCTGAATGGCTAAATGTTTTGGCAACTAGGTATTCATTCATCGCATCTTTAAATAAAAAATGGCTAAATTGAGTGTGTATTATGGTTTGGCGCTTAGTGGTTCAAGTTTTTGTTTAATGATTGTTTTTGTTGGCGAGTAAGTTTCCATCTACCCAAAGCATAAAGTGTTTACAGTGTAGAGTGCTTAATGTGTAGGGTATAGCAAGAAAAAGTAAGGTGCTTTTTGATAAAGACTAATCTTTTTTTAAAGTGCTTTAGGCTGCTGAATCTATAATGCTGGCCTTCTTATTTTTATGCTAAATAATTTTCTCATATAAGTCCTTTTTTAGAGGAAAAGATTATGAAAGGTTCTAAGCTATTCCTTGGTGTTGGTGCTGTAGTGGTTGGCATTGGTGCAACCGTATTGATGATGCCTTCTGAGCAAAATAGTAATCAGCCAGTGAGTCAACCGGTTGAGTCTGCAGGTAGTGAAACCAGTGAGCCTGTGCAAGCTAATACTCAAGCGGTAGCGGCAGTATCTGCGCCAGAAGAGGCTGTGAATGATGTGGCTGCTTTAGAGCCAGCTGAAATACCGCTTCCAGAACCAGCTCCAGCCTTACCTGAGGTAGACCCTAATGAAGTAAGCAGTATGTGGAAGGCCTCAGAGCAAGAGCAAACGGTTGACGAAAATGGCATTCCAGCAACCCACCTTCAGGTAAATCCACAATTAATCAGCTCTTTACAATTGGGGCAAACCCTTGAATTTGAAGTACCGGCATTAAATCAGTCATATCAAGCAGAGCTTACCACTACTCATAATCAGTTGGATGATGTGCATGTGTTTAAAGGCAAAATAAACAATGGCTCTGAAAATGATAATGTGATTGTTACTCGTGGAGAAGTAGAAACTTATGTAACAGTATCTACTAGTGATGGTGTGTATTCAGTGCGCATTGACAATGCTTCTGGTAAAGCCACCATGATTAGTGAAGATGATATTGCAAAAACAATCACTAATTTTAATGATGCTATCCCTGCTCCAGAAGTACCCGTTGAGCCACCTAAAGATCGTGGTTAACCCTGCTATTTAAGAAGAAACCCTTGTTAATAATAGGAGTTTGGTTGCATGCAATCACAAAGTAGACAGGCGTTGATTGGGTTGAGTTTGGCTGTGTCATCATTAATTACTGGGCAGGCAATGGCAACAACGACTGTTGATGTGATGCTGTTATATACACCTGAAGCGGCAAGCAAAGTAAAGGATATTAATGCACATATTACTAACTTGGTTGAGTATGCAAACCAAAGCTATCGTAACAGTGAAGTCGATATAAAGCTGAGAGTTGTTTATTCAGGTCAATCAACGGATGTATTTGGCAATGTATCCAGTAATACATTAAAAAAATTTACAGATGACCAAAAAATAGCTGGTTTACGCAAGCAGTATGGTGCCGACTTAGTTACCTTAATTACACTTCGTGAGAAAGATATTTGTGGCACGGCTTGGGTACCAAAGGGGAATGCAGAAACGGGTAAATTTAATCGTAGTGCTAGTGGTTATGGATTCAATGTTATTGGTGCTGAATGTGGGTTACTGGCTTATGTTCACCAGCTTGGTCATAACATGGGGTTAGGGCACTCGGCCCAAAATGAGAAACCTTCTGGCCGTGTTGGAGGTATTTATCCCTGGGCAAGAGGGCATGGGGTAAATGGACTTTTTACAACAATAATGGCTTATCCTAAAACCTTTAATGGTGCTAAGCATGTACAGCAGTTTTCTAGTCCAGCGCAAAATAAATGTAAAAGTCAGCCTTGTGGTATAGATAAAAATAATGCAAATGGTGCTGATGCAGTTGAAAACCTAAAAGTAGTGGCTAGCCAAGTCGCTAGCTTTGTGGGCACGGTTAAACCGAACCCTGATGATGACAAAGAAAAGCCAAGCAAGCCAACAGACTTGTCTGGTAAGGTTAACAAAGATAACAAAACAGTAATACTTAGCTGGAAAGACAACAGTAATAACGAAGAAAAATTTATTCTGCAACGTAAGTTAAAAGAAAGTAGTGACTGGGCGAACTTAATCGAACTGGCTGCAGATACTACTTCATATACAGATACGGCTGTGCTATTGGATAAACACTATGACTATCGAATAAAAGCAGCTAATGAAATAGGCGATTCAGACTATTCAAATATAGTGTCTGTAATTATTAAGTCTAGCGATAAACCTGATGCTGGTTCCGGCGGACCAGACTGTCCTGGCGGTGATGATAACCCTGATCCAGGTGATGATGATAAACCAAACACAGATCTTTGTAAGAAACCACATATGGCTAATAACCTTATTGCGGAAGGTGACTTTAATAGTCTTAATCCTTGGAGATCGTTCCACAATAGTAGTGTGAACTTGGAAAAAGTTGAGAAACAGAAGTCTTGTGGTAAGGATAATATTTTATCTATTAAAAACCGTAAGGCATTCTATGATGGCGTTATTCAAGATATTACAGAAAAAGTAAAGCTGGATACTGAGTATGAAATATCCGCAAAAATGCAGATAGATTCTAATCAGCAAATTAGAGGAATGGCTCGCGTAGCGTTACAAATAACTGATGAAGTTGGTGTTCATTATCAATACTTGGTCAACAAATCTATCACCAGCAGTGAAATGAGCTTGGTGAAAAATAAGTTTAAAGTTCAGGCGTTGGGTGAGTTGAAAAAAGTCCAGGTGTTATTATTTGGGCCTAAGAGTGAATATGCTCTAAATGTTGATGAAGTTAAGTTGACTCAGGTCGGTGCTGAGCCTCCTAAGCCAGATAAAGAGGTAATTAAACACGACTTTGAGCTAGGCTTGCATGGCTGGATTCCTTTCTTCGGGGTTGACCAGGTCTCTCGCTCGAAAGAAGTCGCTGGGGCGGGTCAGTACAGTATGAAAGTGTCGGGACGAAGCCACTGGTACTCAGGGCCTGCTCTAGATATGAAAGGGCTACTAGAAAGTGGCAAGCAATACCAGTTCGACTTGAGTGCTAGACAGGCGGCTGGTCAAACAAGCGAGCAGCTGATCGATGTCCAGCTTTTTTATGTGGATGATGAAGGGTATCACTGGCATCGGGTTAAAACCGCTAAACTACCGGCAGGCCAGCAGTGGGCAAGGGTTTCAGGAGATTTTAGCTTTAAAGCAAAAGGTAATGTTCAGTTCATTCATCTGTATCTATTTGGTCCTGAGCCAGGCAATGACTTCTTCATTGATGACATCAATGTAAAGAAAAAATAGTGTCAAATAGTGATACAGTGGGAAAGTGGTTGCCTATTGATGAGTTGATACCAATCTTTAGCAGTGAAACATCTACAGATAAGTACTATTACTCATTTGTTACAATGTGTAATCACGCAAAAAAACAAAGAGACCAAGGCCACAAGGTGATAATTTTTTTGACAGCTTCGATTGAATCTTGTGCGTAGGTTCTCTTTTTTTTATTAAGTAGACTTCTATAATCAAGTCCAGTTACAGGGTAGATGTTTATTTATATATTGATGAGGTGGCAAATATGTTTGATAAAAACCTATTGAAAGCCTGTGCTATAATGCTGACAGCAGTGTGTGCTGCCTTCATTTTAGGTACGAATGCTGAGAATGCCGAGTACAAGGCTAATAGTCAATCCTCTGATCAGCATGTTATAGAGTTGTCAGTTAATCATGATTAGGCCTGCATTCTAGTTATATTCTAGAGTGAAGGTCGTCTGATTATACAAAACTACGTTTTTCTTCAGCTGATCAAATTAGTTCACATTAAGAAATATCTTGTAGTTAAGTTGCTGTAAATAGATATAAATATATTTACTTAAATTTCTCTCTTACTCTTTTCTCAAATAACTTTTGTTATCTTCACCCATCCCGCCACCTATATATTCATAAGCCCTTTGAGGCCTGTTGCTGTTAAACTTACTGAATGAGAGAGAGTTATTGAGCCTGTATACTTAGGAGTTGCCTCTAAAGTGCACAGTCTCTCTGGCTAACTAATTGCGAATCATTTTTTATTTTTAGTAGTCAATAAATAATTGGTAGGCGCTAAATTATTGATCAGAGTCTAAGAATGCAGATTAGCAGATTTTATTAGTAAGAATTATGTAGTTTAATGCTAACTCACAAAGGTGTGAGTAGTTAAATTTGCTGGCCAAATAACTAATTGGCCGAATAGATAGCTGATAATACAGATAGCTTTGGTAAGAAAGACTATTGTATGTCTGGTAGGTAATGGTATTGCTTGTGGTTGAATTATGAGTACCATAATTAATTAACGCTTCTACATAGTATAAAAAGTAAGTGTTTCTATATTTACTTAGAATTATATAGATCTGCAAACTAAACCATTTTGGCTTGTCTACTAACTATTTGTTCCAATCGTCAATATCCTGCAGTTTAAGGGTTACAATATATGAACGCTAATGCTGACCATGGCGAGCTAACACTTTGCTCAACTAAGCAACATTGGAGTTCTAATATTGCGCTTAAAGGGCTGTTAATTGGGCACTCTGGAAATACATCGAAGTTGCTTGATAATATGGTTTGCCGTCTTGCTATGGATGCGTTGGTTTGTAGTGAGCCTTTAATGGCTGCAGTGATGGTCAAGCGCTTTTCCCCCAATATTATTTTAATTAGTGCTGACTTGCAGGGTATCACTTGTTTATCACTTATACAGCTGTTAAGAAGTGACCCTGTTGCATCAAATATTCCTATAATAGTGATTAATGAATGGAATGACCGCTATTTAGGGAAAATGGCAATCAGCCTGGGGGCTCAAGCATGCATTTCAGTGCCTGTTGTTAGTCGTGAGTTTGTAACTACTATTCAGAAAGTGCTGTGTATTGAAAAAGTAGAATTGGGTCCTGTTGTTGGATTGATAACGGATTCTGATAGAAGTCAGGCTGTGCTTTCTAACTTGGTTAACCAGCTTGGTTTTCAAGTTGAGGTAGTTAGGCTATCAGCAACACCTGTCTCGCTTGACATAATAAAAAACAAAAAAGTGTCTGCTTGGGTTATAGATGTTATAAGTGATAATAATTTTGACAACATTAGTGCTATTATTGACGCACTGCCAGTCCCTGTGCTAGCTGGGCTTGATCAGCCCCCAGAAAAAAATATTACCCTCTCTCGTGTTGACTTATTGAAGATAAGTAGGTGGGAAACTAGAATAAAAAATAAGCTATCTGCTTTATTGAATTAACTCATCTTTTTTCCTGTTTATCTTTTCACTTGTATCCTTGAGCGTGCTGTACTCACGTCCTTTTTGATCTTAAAACCACCTAGTCATTTTATGGCTTTTGAGTTATTAATCTATTCTTGTTTCGCGCTCCTTTAAATCGATTTTTTGTGCGCTACATCTCTTTTTCAAATCAATCTCGACATTATAATTCGCCACACGTTAGTTGTTGTATAACCTAGTTAGTATGTACCACTAGTGAACTCCTTCAACACTATTATTAGTAAAGGGGGAAAATATAGCAGCTCTTGTTATTTATTAAAAAAATCGCAAGAAAACCAGCATTTAACAACATACCTATCACTTATAACCATGGGGAGGCCGAATTTGATGTCTTGGAAACTTGCTGCAGGCTCATTATGTGCTGTTGCAGGTATTGCTATTGGCTTATGGGTTGCTCAAAACAATGACCATAAAGTCACTGTTGATCAAGTCAATAATAATGTTGGTCAGCAAGAGTTAAGCAATAGTCTTGGTAAAGTTGAAAATACTGATAAATCAGAAGAGTTGGCTGAGTCAAGTAACTTGCCTGTACCAAAGAAAAAACCGCAACCACCAAAATCAGATGGAACACCTGTAGTATTTTGGCAAGAAACTGGACAGCAACAAACGGTTGATAAATTCGATATTCCTGTTGACCATCTTCAAGTAAATCCATCCTATATCGAGCAGATCCAGGTAGGTCAGGTACTTGAGTTTCCTATTCCTGAGTTAAATAAGTCATTTATTACCAAGCTGACTGATACAGCTAATTCATTTAATGATGTTCATGTATGGACAGGGGTTATTGTGGATGGTGATCCTACTGAAAATGTTATTGTTACCAGAGGGAAAACCCAAACCCATATAACTATTTCCTCTCGCGAAGGGATTTATTCAGCTGTCATAGATAATGGCTCAGGCAAAACCCAAATAATAAATGAAAACAATATTAAAGCTGCCGTTGATGAGCCACCAGCAGTATCTGGCGGGAATTTACAAGCGCCGCAAGAGCGCTAACTAATAGACAACACTTTACACTACATACAAGGGAGAGTCACCTGATGAAAGTATTTGGTAAGTTCGTTCTTACTAGTAGTAGTTTATTGACTGCTGCAGTGATTTCTATAAATACAGCATATGCAAATACGCAAGAAACTATTGTAGATGTAATGGTTTTATACACTGATGCTGCAACTAAGACGTATAAGGGGCGGGATATTGATGCTCGGATTGCCTCTTATATATCATATGCAAACAAGGCGTATGCAAATAGTAGTATAAACCTAAAATTGCGCTTAGTGCACTCTGAGAAACTCAAAACCAATTATTATCAAACTGTGAATGGCTATAATTTAGATGGATTTCGTGCAGATAGCTATGTGCAAAAACTAAGAAAAGAGCACGGTGCTGATATTGTTACATTAGTTAACTTAGCAGAGCGCACTAATGATGGTTATATTACTTGTGGAATAGGCTATGTGCCACAAGGCTATGTTTCTCGATATAACTCAGAAGGGAAATTCTATTATGGTGCCAGCTCTCAAGCTTATAATTTAGTAGGTGTTGATTGTGGTTATAATACGTTTGTTCATGAGTTAGGCCATAACATGGGGCTAGGCCACTCATTAAAACAAAAGAGTGTGGGTGGTGTATATAAGTGGGGTCGTGGCTATGGTGAACAAGGTAACTTCACTACCGTGATGGCGTATCCCTATGTATTTAGAGCAACTGGCCTACAGCAATTTTCCAACCCTGGTCTGTACAAATGTAATGGACGTGCATGTGGTGTGGAAAAAACGTCATACAATGGTGCTGACTCTTCTGAAAACCTAAACAAACTGGCTAAGCAAATTTCTGAGTTTATGCCAATTAAGCATCCATTGGAGACTGATCCGGGTGAAACTAATCCAGGTGAAACCAATCCTGGCTCTGGTAATGGAACAGGAACAACTCAACCAACTACGCCAGAGCTTTGTAAGAAGCCTCATATGGAGAAAAACTTATTATCACAAGGAGATTTTAACGAAGTAAGTGATTGGTCTATGTTTAGGCATGGAGGTTACTTAGAACAAATTTCTAAAGTTACAAGCTGTGGTCAAGATTATCGGTTACAGGTTAGAAATAGACCATATTTTTATTCAGGTCCTATGCAGGATGTGACTGATAAAGTTAAAAAAGGCTATGAGTATGAAGTAAGTGCAAAAATCAAACTGGTTGGTGATGAGCGATATACTATTCGGGATGATGCACAAATTACCCTTGAAATTAATGGTGGTCAGAGCTTTCAGTATTTAGCTGATGCCTCTGTTACCAATAAAGAGTTCACCACGCTAAAGAAAAAGTTCAAGTTAAAGTCAAGAGCTGTTGTTGAGAAGCTAAAATTATTTGCTTACGGTCCACAAGCAAATCGTGACTTTATTATTGATGAATTTAAACTGGTAGAAGTTACCAAGCCAGTTACACCTAATAATCCAATTGCATTTGAAGAAAGCTTTGAAAATTGGAATTATGAGGCAATTAGCTTAGATAGTGGCTTTTATAGAACAAGCTACCATGCATCTAAAGGTCGTTATAGCCTAAGAAGTTATAATCGTAATGCTTGGTATTATGGGCCTGGTGTGGATGTTACGGGGCATGTTGAAGCGAACAAGTCTTATCAAGTTTCAGCCGATGTGAAGCTGGATAATTACCGTGGTACAGCTCAACCAGTTTCTCTATACCTGCTGTATACAGACAAAAACAACCCTCGTCGTAACTACTGGCATCGTATTGCTCGTAAAGAAGTGACTCATAGTCAGTGGTTTACTTTATCTGGTACGCTTAATGCTAAAGGATCTCAGTTTGTTGATGCTAAACTGGTGGTTATTGGTCCAGACCGGGGTGTAGAGTTTAATATTGATAATATAAAAGTTGTGAAATAAAAGTTGTATTAATAGAATAAAAAAAGCGGCTATTGGCCGCTTTTTTTATGACTAAATCATGAAGGTAAGTTTTTTTGTGATTTGTGTTTAGTGTTTTTTTTGATGATGCTCTCATGCGAAAACTGTCGCGATAGTGGCTTTATGGTGGTAGGCTAAAATTCAATCTATCTGTCAGCTAAAATATGTTAAGGAGTGACATATGGATAGTTTGAAATCTTTGAAGTTATTTCACCTCAGTGCTATTTCAATAAGTGTATTGACGGTAAACATAAGTTCTGCAGTTGAAAAAGTCGACTTAACAAACTTTGAATTAAATAAAAAAATTGACTTATCACAAAATCAACAAATTACCACTGTATTGGGTATGTCTAAGAATGAACAAGTGAAAGTGATAAATCATGTTTTGCTTAAATCTGGAAAGTCGATTAGTCGTTTTCAACAACAATATCATAACACTCCAATCTGGGGATTAACTCTTACATTAATTCGTTCTGCAAATGGAGCATATGAGAGTTTTTCTGGTTTTCAAGTGAAGGGCTTAGATGACTTGTCTTTAAATTTGCGTCCCAACTTAGATAAGTCTCAAATAAAGTTTATTGCTAAGCAGTATATGGGAATCAGTCATTTATCAGATTTAAAGCTTGAAAATCAGCAACAAGCATTATTTATCTACCTTGAAGATGATGAGCCAAAACTGGTTTATGAGGTTTCATACTATACAGATGCATTAGGCTTTCCATCCCGACCTTTTTTTATAATTGATGCTCGCACGGGAGAAGTGATCGATCACTGGGAAGGTTTGGCTCACGGTAAAAAAGCAACAGGGCCAGGAGGAAATAGAGATACTGGTAAATACTATTATGGTAAGGATTTTGATAATTTAGATGTTGATGATCAGTGTCGAATGGAAAATGTATATGTTAAAACAATAAACCTAAATCATGCAACCAGTGGTGGTTCTGTTCATAAGTTTAACTGCCCAGAAAATACTACAAAAGAAATAAATGGTGCTTATTCTCCTTTAAATGATGCTCATTTTTTTGGTGGCGTTGTATTTAAATTATATAAGGACTGGTATGGAGTTAAACCATTAAAAACAAAATTAACGTTAAGGGTTCATTACAGTAGAAATTACGAGAATGCTTTCTGGAATGGTAGTTCAATGACTTTTGGTGATGGGCGTAATACCTTCTACCCGCTGACTGGACTAGATGTAGTTTCCCATGAAGTGAGTCATGGTTTTACTCAATTTAATTCAAACTTGGTTTATCGTAATCAATCAGGTGGAATGAATGAAGCTTTTTCAGATATGGCTGGTGAAGCTGCAGAGTTTTTCATGAGAGGCAAAGTAGACTGGATTGTTGGAGCAGATATTACGAAGAGTGGTAAAGGCATTCGTAGCTTTCCTAACCCAAGTAAACACCGAGGCTCTATTGAGCATATTAAAAACTATCGAAATGGAATGGATGTGCACCACTCCAGTGGTATATTTAATAAAGCCTTTTACCAGTTGGCAGAAGTGAAAGGGTGGGGTGTTCGTAAAGCTTTTGATGTAATGGTGTTATCTAATCAGGTTTTTTGGCAGAAAAATTCTACTTTTGAACAAGGTGCTTGTGATGTAATGAAAGCAGCAAAACAAAAAGGGTATTCCGCTACAGATGTAAAAGCGGCTTTTAAAGTAGTTGGCTTAGGTGATAGTTGTAAGGTTGAGCCACCTGACCCCACTGGCAAATATAAACCTATACGGTCCGGTACTAGCTATTGCTTGACAGCTGGTGGGGGCTCAGTATCTGTATCAGTTTGTAAGAATGTCGATAATCAGCAGTGGCTGCTTGATGACAAAGGTCGCTTAATAGTTAAATCTACCAGTAATGTATGCTTATCAGCGGGGGCTGATCCTAAACGAGGAAGTCGAGTTGCATTAAGCCAATGTAACGCGCAAGATTATCAGCGTTGGCAGTTTAATGGTAATGTTATTCAAAATGGTAAGGATTCAAGTTTACGGCTGACTAGCTGGGGAACTCGAAATGGAGCAAGGGTAGGTGTTTGGACTTCACTTAATAATCATCCAATCCAGCAATGGAGTTGGAAAAAGTAAAAACCATTCGTGAGGGGTATAACCAGCTACACTTAATTTTAGTTGTATAAAGCGACTTGCTGGTGTAATCAGTAAGTTGCTTTTGTTTAATAATAATTATAAAAAATAAAGTAAATTTTTTATCAATTCTATTTCACATGGAAGGTGAGCCAATGAAAAAGCTTTTATTGCTAACAGGTTTAGCTAGTGCCTTAACGGCTGCTAGTTTTACACAAGCCAATGAAAAAGTGTGGGTAACTATTGGGAAAGATGGTTACGACTTATTAAAACAGCAAATGCCCGGCTTAATGCAAGAAAGAAAATCATTTGATTTAGCTAATGATAAAGTGAGCTTAGTGAAAGTGCAGGAAAAACATTTGCCACTATTAAGTATGTATATGCATAAGCAATTTAGGCGTTGTGGTGGTTATATGGTTCATGAAAGCGAGCAAGCAGCTTATACATCTATTCAAGCTTTTATGGATAATAGACCTCAAACATTGATTGACTATAAAATTGACCAACAGGATGTTGTTAATCCTTTATTGCCTCAAATTAAAGAATCTGAAATCAGAAGTTTCATTATTGAGTTATCCAACTTTAATAACCGCTATTATCGAAGTAATACAGGAGTGACTGCTGCGAAGCGTATTCATGATAAATGGGCTGAGCTAAGTGCAGGTCGCTCCGATGTGTCCGTTGAGTTGTATAACCACAATAGTTGGAATCAAGACTCAGTGGTAATGACTATTCAAGGTAATGAGTTAGCCGATGAAATTGTTGTTATTGGTGGACACTTAGATTCGATTAACCAATACAGTAGCGATCGAATTAATGCTCGTGCGCCAGGAGCTGACGATAATGCATCAGGTATATCAACTATCACGGAAGTGATTCGAGTCTTAATGAAAAATGACTATAAGCCAAGTCGTACCTTGAAATTTATGGGATATGCGGCAGAAGAGGTAGGCTTAAAAGGTTCTCAAGAAATTGCCAAAGCTCATAAAAACCAAGGTAAAAATGTTGTGGGTGTATTGCAATTGGATATGACCAATTATCAAGGAGATGCAGTTGATGCGGCAATCATAACTGATTATACCAATAGTGCACAGAATAACTTTTTCAAAGAGGTCGCTAATTTTTATGCGCCTGAACTAAATATTGGTACTACTCAATGTGGTTATGCCTGTTCTGATCATGCTTCTTGGCATAACCAAGGTTTTCCAGCCACTATGCCATCAGAAGCACCATTTGGTAAGCATAATCAAGCTATTCATACTACAGGTGATACCATTAGTAAATCGGGTAACAATGCGAACCATGCTTATAAATTTGCCAAAATGGCAACATCTTTTGCTGTGGAAATGGCTAAAGCCGCAGGCTCTGACCCAGGACCTGGGCCAGGTGATTATAAGCAATTAAAATCAGTTACTGGTTATTGTTTGTCAGTGAATAGTGCTAATCAAGCGGAGTTGGCTAATTGCGCTACTAATAATAAGCAATATTGGCAGCATGATGACCAGGGGCGATTAAAGCATAAATCAGGCAATTGTTTATCTGTAAGTGATATAGCTAGTCGGGGTGATCGTGCTGTATTAAAAAGCTGTGGTAGTGGTAAAGGCCAGAAATGGAAAATGGAAGGTCAGCGGGTAGTTAGCGTAGCTGGTGATAACTTATTATTAACTGCATGGGGTCGCAGCGCAGGTGTTAAAGTTGGCGTTTGGAGTTCGCTGTTTGGGCATCCTATTCAAAGTTGGGATTGGAAATAAATATACCCTTCGCTGTGGGTATGTAGATTATATTGTTGGGTGTGAATCTTTTGTCTTTAAATGAAAAAAGCCCCAAATTTGGGGCTTTTTTGTAGGGTAAGCATTTTATAAGTTTATAGCAATAACTGCCGTATATCGCTTAATAAATCACTTAAGATGGCTGTAAAGCGTGCTGCGTCCGCGCCATTGATTGCTCTATGGTCGTATGACAAACATAAAGGCAACATTAGGCGTGGTTCAAACTCTTTACCATTCCAAACCGGTTTCATGGACGATTTGGAAACCCCTAAAATACCCACTTCTGGTGTATTAACGATAGGGGTAAAGGCGGTGCCGCCAATGCTTCCCAAGCTGGAAATTGTAAAACAAGCGCCTTGCATTTCTGCGGGAGACAGCTTTTTGTCTTTGGCTTTGCCTGCCAGCTCAATCGTTTCTTTAGCAAGTTCGACTAAGCCTTTTTTATCTGCATCGCGAATGACGGGTACTAGTAAGCCATCTGGAGTATCAACTGCAATACCAATATGCACATAGTCTTTATAAACTAGTCCATCACCAGCTGCGTTAAGTGAAGCATTAAAGTTTGGCAATGCTCTTAGCGCTTGGGCACAAGCTTTTACCAAGAAGGGAAGGGGAGTCATTTTTACACCCTTCGCTTTTTGTGCTTTTCTGAAGGCTTCCAGCTCGGTGATATCAGCTTCATCAAACTGAGTAACGTGAGGTACGTTCAGCCAAGCGCGATGCAGGTTGAATCCACCCACTTTGCGTAGCCGTGACATTGGCTCTTCACGAACAGGTCCAAATTGCGAGAAGTCAATGGCTGGCACTTCGGGAATACCAGCACCTCCCGCCGCACCAGCGGGTTGGGTTTTGGCCTTTTTCAGTTGCTCACTGACATAGGCTTGCACGTCTTCTTTAAGTATTCGGCTACGTGGTCCAGAGCCTTTAACTAGCGACAAGTCCACCCCAAATTCACGGGCCAGTTTTCTAACAGCTGGTCCAGCATGAACATTTTGGCTTGGCTTATCTAATGTTGAAGGCTTTTGTGGCTGCGGAGCAGTGGCTTTTGCTGGGGCGCTTGCTTGTTGTGCTGGCTGAGCAGGGGCTGCTGTTGGTGCAGGTGCAGCAGACTGCTCTGCCGCTGGTACTGCTGCAGATGTGGTTTCCAGCTCTAAGATCAAGTCGCCCATGGAAACCGTATCGCCTTCTTTCACTTTCAGGCTTTTAACGATACCTGCTTTAGGGGCAGGGACTTCCATAGTGGCTTTGTCGGACTCAAGCACAATGATTGAGTCTTCTTCAGCAATCTCATCACCTTCTTTTACACACACTTCGATAACGGGCACGTTTTCACTGCCAATATCAGGCACGGTGATTGGCATGATAGCAGAAGCGGTTGGCGCTTGAGCAGCAGGTTGTTGTGTTGGAGCTGGCGCAGCGGTTTCTTCTGCAGCAGGAGCAGGTTCCGCTAGTGCTTCAGTAGCACCTTCTGCGGCTAACACCACAATTTCACTGCCTTCAGAGACTTTATCGCCTATTTGCACTAGCAATTTTTGTATAGTCCCTGCTTTGGGGCAGGGAATTTCCATGGTGGCTTTGTCAGACTCAAGCACGATTAATGAGTCTTCTTCTGCAACTGTATCGCCAGCTTGGACGCATACTTCAATAATTTCGACGTCTTCGCTACCACCAATATCGGGGACTTTAATGATTTCTTCTGACATAGTTTACCCTTTAATCTACTGACATATATTGGTTAGCAATACAGTGGATTGGCTTTGGTTGGATCAATACTGAATTTCTTCATCGCATCAGCCACCACTTTACTATCAACTTTGCCTTCTTCTTTTAAGGCATGTAAGGCAGCAACAGTGATGTAGTATCGATCAACCTCGAAGAATTCACGCAGCTTTTGTCTAGAGTCACTGCGACCAAAACCGTCGGTGCCAAGGGTGATATAAGTAGTTGGAACAAAGTCCCGGATCTGATCTGCATACAACTTCATGTAGTCAGTTGCAGCAACAACAGGGCCCTGGCGATTAGCAAAACATTCAGTGACATAGGGCACTCTTTGTTCTGCACTAGGGTTTAGCATATTCCAGCGTTTGGCATCCAAGCCTTCACGGCGTAGCTCATTGAAACTAGTGGCGCTCCAGATATCAGATTCCACTTTAAATTCTTTACGTAGAATATCAGCAGCTGCACGTACTTCTTCCAGAATGGTGCCGCAACCAACCAGCTGCACTTTGAGCTTAGCTTTCTTAGAATTTTGCTCAAAGCAATACAGGCCTTTGATAATACCTTGAATAACTTCTTCACCTTCCGGTAGTGCAGGCTGCTTGTAGTTTTCATTCATAGTGGTGATGTAATAGAACACGCTTTCTTGATCTTCATACATCCGACGTAAGCCGTCTTGAATGATTACCGCTAGCTCATAGCCATAAGTTGGGTCGTAACTGACGCAGTTTGGAATAGTAGAAGCCAGGATATGACTGTGACCATCCTGGTGCTGTAAGCCTTCACCATTTAGGGTGGTTCTACCAGCAGTGGCACCGATTAAGAAACCGCGGGCTTGAATATCACCTGATGCCCAAGCTAAATCACCAGTCCGTTGGAAGCCGAACATGGAGTAGAAGGCATAGAATGGGATCATCGGTGTGTTGTTGAAACTGTAAGAAGTACCCGCTGCTATCCATGCTGCATGTGAGCCCGCTTCGTTGATACCCTCTTGAAGAATCTGACCTTTCTTGTCCTCTTTGTAGAACATCACCTGATCAGAATCCATTGGTGTATAAAGCTGGCCTTTAGATGAGTAAATACCTAGCTGACGGAACATACCTTCCATACCAAAGGTGCGGGCTTCATCTGGCACAATTGGAACGACGTTTTTGCCAAAGTTTTTGTCTTTAACCAGAGCACCTAAAATCCTGACGAAAGCCATGGTGGTCGATATCTCACGCTCACCGCTGCCTTTGGTTACTGCTTCGAAAGCTTTTAAATCTGGTGCGGGTAGTGATGTAGAGCGCGTTCTCCGTTGAGGTACATAACCACCCAAAGACTCACGACGCTTGCGCATATAAACCATTTCTGGGCTGTCTGGGTCTGGGCGGTAGTATGGTACTCTCTCTATGTCTTCATCTTTAATAGGAATATCAAAGCGATCACGGAATGATCTTAGGTCTTCTAAAGGTAGCTTCTTAACTGAGTGAGTAATGTTGGCTGAAGCAGATGAGCCAGTGGCATAGCCTTTAACTGTCTTAGCTAAGATAACGGTTGGCTGTCCAGTGTGATTGACTGCTGCATGGTAAGCTGCATAAACTTTATATGGGTCATGCCCGCCACGGTTTAGCTTATAAATATCATCATCAGATAGGTGGCTAACCATGTCTAACAGCTCGGGGTGCTTACCAAAGAAGTGTTCACGAGTGTAAGCACCGCCTTTTGCTTTATAGTTTTGGTAATCACCATCAACGCACTCATCCATGCGTTGTTGCATTAAGCCTTCTTTATCTTCAGCAAATAAAGGGTCCCAATGACGGCCCCAAACGACTTTAATGACGTTCCAGCCGGCACCACGGAACTGACCTTCAAGTTCTTGAATGACTTTGCCGTTACCACGCACAGGTCCATCAAGACGTTGCAAGTTACAGTTCACTACAAAAATCAGGTTATCAAGCTTTTCACGACCAGCTAAACCAATGGCGCCCATTGACTCTGGCTCGTCCATCTCACCATCACCAAGGAAAGCCCAAACTTTACGATTATTAGCAGGGGCCATGCCACGGTTGTCCAGATACTTCATAAAGTGGGCTTGATAAATCGCCTGAAGAGGCCCTAAGCCCATGGATACCGTTGGGAATTGCCAAAAGTCAGGCATTAACCAAGGGTGAGGATAAGAAGATAAGCCTTTGCCATCTACCTCTTGGCGGAAGCTATCTAGTTGCTCTTCAGTTAAGCGGCCTTCTAAGAACGCACGGCTATAGATGCCTGGTGCAGTGTGGCCCTGGAAGTAAACCAAGTCGCCTTCTGAGTCTTCAGTTGGGCCTTTAAAAAAGTAGTTGAAGCCAATGTCATAAAGAGTAGCGCTAGACTGGAAGCTGGAAATGTGGCCTCCCAAGTCTGCATCGCTTTTGTTTGCGCGCATCACCATTGCCATAGCATTCCAACGAACAATAGAGCGAATCCGTCGCTCCATAAATAAGTCGCCTGGCATTCTCGCTTCACGTGAAGAAGGAATTGTGTTGCGATAAGGCGTAGTGATGGAGTAGGGCAGCTGGGTACCGGCTCGGCTGGCATAACGGGCCAAACGAGTCAGCAAATAGTGGGCCCGGTCTTCCCCTTCTTTTTCTAGCACCGAATCCAGTGCCTCAAGCCACTCTTGGGTTTCTATTGGATCAACATCATTCTGCATATTCATTTGCTCCAGGTCAGAAGGGCCTTGAGATTAGGCGTATAATGATTATAGCCGCTACCCTTTTAGTGCCATTTTAAATAAGCATTAACAGGGCCTGCTAACAGGCCGCAAAGGTGGGCTATTGTAATTGTTTATATGTAGTAATACTACATAGATTAACGGTTTTACCTGAGTTTTTCCGTTAAAAATGTAGTAAAGCTACAAAAAGCGTTTGAAAGTCAATGTTTAGTTTTGCTGTTAAGCCTTGATTTTTCTCGTATTAACGGATTTTAATGAAAACTAGCATCAAATAATAACTATCAGTTATGGTTTAGCTTTCATTATATTGATATGTGTCAGTGTGGCAGATCCTAAATAGTAGCGAACAAAAACTGTTGCCAACTATCTGACTCATACCAAGTCGTCTTTATAAAATTTTTATTAATTGGAAATCATGGACTTAGCAGCATTATCAGGGCTCCCAAGCATACTGCAAAATGCCGTGCAAGGCTATTGGGAGCGCTTTAAAGAAACAGCGACGGCTCACCAGCTTGAGCAGAAGTTTGCTTTATTTGATCAAGCTATTATGGAGCAGCTTTACCAAGTTTGGGCGGTTAGTGACTATGTAGCACAACAAAACTGTTGCAATCCTAAGCTGCTGTTTAACTTGATCGAAAGTAGCCGTTTTGCAAGCCCTATCAGTAAAAAACAGCTAGCGCTATCACTCGCTCAACGCTTTGAGCAGATTTCAAGTGAGGCTGACTTGCTCCGCGAGCTTAGGCTGTTTAGGCACCAGGAGATGGTTACCATTATTTGGCGGGATGTCACTGGTCAGGCTTCTCTCACAGAAACTATGTATCACTTGAGTGCTTTGGCAGGCGTTTGTATCGATAGGGCCTATCGTTGGCTGTATCAAGATCTTACCCAAGGACTGGGAGTGCCAACGGGTAAAAAAGATAATAAGCCGCAGCATATGGTGGTACTGGGGATGGGTAAGCTGGGTGCTGGTGAGCTTAACCTTTCTTCAGATATTGACTTGATGTTTGCTTATCCAACTCAGGGTGACACTCAAGGAGGGCGTCGCTCGATTAGCAATCAGGAATTTTTTGTTCGTCTTGGCCAGCGGTTGATCAAAGCGCTGGATACTGTGACGGCAGATGGCTTTGTGTTTCGGGTAGATATGCGACTTAGGCCTTATGGACAAAGTGGCGCCTTAGCCCTTAGTTTTGGCGCCATGGAACAGTACTACGAAGACCAGGGGCGAGATTGGGAGCGTTATGCGCTGATTAAAGCCCGAGTCGTTGGCGGCGATCCGCGTCAAGGTCGTAACTTGCTAGAGAGACTAAAGCCATTTGTTTATCGCCGCTATCTTGATTTTAGTGCAGTCGATGCCTTGCGGGACATGAAACAGCTGATCCAGCGGCAGGTACGCCGGAAGGGCATGGAGGCAAATATCAAGCTGGGTCCAGGAGGAATACGAGAGATTGAGTTTATTGCCCAAGCATTCCAGTTGATTCATGGTGGACGAGATCGAGCCCTTCAGCAGCATGCTTTGCTAAAGGTGTTAGAGGTTATTGAGGGGGAAGGTTATTTGCCAGTGCAGGTGGTAACTGAACTCAGGGAGGCTTACCAATTTCTTCGCCGGCTGGAGCATTTTATTCAAGCTCAGGCTGATCAGCAAAGTCAAACTTTACCAAGCTCATCTATTAAGCAGCAGCGACTGGCTTTAGCAATGGGCTATCAGCATTGGGATGAGCTGAATAAACAGTTGACGCATCATCGTCAGCGAGTTAATTACCACTTTCAGCAAATGGTGGCAGAACCACATAAACCTACTTCAAGTCAGCTTTCTGGTCAGGAAAGCTGGAAAACTTATTGGATAGGCAGTGTCGATCAGGAAGAGGCACACGAATTATTTGCTATACAGGGCTTTCAGCAGCCTGAGGAGGCTGACCGGCGGCTGCGAGCTTTGCAAAATAGTCAATCGATGAAACAGGCTCAGCGCACGGGCAAAGACCGCATTGATCAATTTATGCCTTTTATGTTGTCGATGGTTACTGAGCAAGAGTCACCGGATGCTTGCCTGTTCAATGTGTTGCCCTTTATTGAAAGTGTCTTGCGGCGAACGGCTTATTTAGTGCTATTGATAGAAAACCCTCATGCCTTAGAGCAACTGCTTAAGCTTTGTGTCGCTAGCCCTTGGATTGCTGAAACCATCGCAAAATACCCTATGTTGCTCGATGAGTTGCTGGATATAGGCACTTTGTACTCGCCACCAGATAAAGATGAGTTGGCTGATGAGCTCAGGCAGCAGCTGATGCGCATCCCTGAAGAAGACATTGAGCAGCAAATGGAAACTCTGCGCTACTTCAAGCTTGCCCATGTGCTGCAAGTAGCGGCTTCAGAGGTTGCAGAGACGTTACCCCTCATGAAAGTGAGTGATTACTTGACATGGATTGCCGAAGTGGTGCTGGATCAGGTGTTGCATATTGCTTATCAGTATTTAATCGCCAAACATGGTTTGCCTGAGGGCCACCCCGGCAAGAAAGCCGCTTTTACTATTCTTGGCTATGGTAAGGTGGGCGGCATTGAATTGGGCTATAGCTCAGACCTGGATTTGGTCTTTATTTATGATGCGCCGCCCAACAGTATGACTGATGGGCCTAAGCCAATCCAAAGCAGTATGTTTTATACCCGTCTGGGGCAGCGGATTATTCATATTCTGTCCACTCAAACGCCATCAGGACAACTTTATGAAGTAGATATGCGTTTGCGACCATCTGGTGCATCTGGATTACTGGTTTCTTCTTTAAGTGCTTTTGAGCAGTATCAATTAAATCAAGCTTGGACCTGGGAACATCAGGCATTGGTGCGTGCCAGGCTGTTGGCAGGTAGCAAAAGACTAGCAAAAGACTTTGCTGCAATCAGAGCAAAGGTGCTGGGGCAGCCAAGGGAGCTGGGCAAGTTGAGGCAAGAAATTGTCGAAATGCGCCAGAAAATGCGAGATAGCCTGGCTACGAAAGCCACTCAGGGAGGTATGGCTGATAATGCCTGGGAGGCTGAGCAATCGTTTGATCTCAAGCATGATTATGGCGGTATCGTTGACATTGAATTTGTGGTCCAATATGGGGTTCTAGCCTGGTCACACCAGCACCCGGAGCTACTTACGTATACAGATAATATTCGGGTGCTAGAAAAACTTGAGCAAACCGGCTTAATGACACCTGAAGCTGCCGGTCTTTTCCGTGAAGCCTACAAGGCTTACCGGGCTGCCGCTCACCGTTTAGCCCTGCAAAAGCACGCGGGTGTAGTCAGCGGTGATACCTTTCATGAGTATCGTCGAGGAGTGATTGCAGTTTGGCAGCAGTGGCTAGAGAGTACACCGCTGGCAAGCGAATAGGCTTTTTCTAAGCGTAAAAATCAACGAATAACTGAAAGTTGAAGGAGTCTCTAATGTCTATGGCCGATCGTGATGGATTGATTTGGTTTGATGGGGAAATGGTACCCTGGCGGGAGGCCAAAACCCACGTGCTTACTCATACCCTACATTATGGAATGGGGGTGTTTGAAGGTGTCCGTGCTTATAGCACACCCAATGGCCCTTGTATTTTCCGGCTGAAAGAGCACACCGACCGGCTATTTAATAGTGCCCATATTCTGAATATGCAAATGCCTTTTAGTAAAGAGCAGCTAAACGAAGCACAGCGTGCGGTAGTGCGTGAAAATAAACTGGATAGCGCTTATCTACGCCCAATGTGTTTTTACGGTTCTGAAGGAATGGGGCTTCGTGCTGACTCGTTAAAAACGCATGTGATTGTTGCTGCCTGGGAATGGCCTTCTTATATGGCGCCAGAAGCGAAAGAGCTAGGCATCAAGATTCGTACTTCTTCTTATACTCGCCATCATGTCAACATCACCATGTGTAAGGCGAAGGCTAATGGTAATTACATTAACTCTATGCTGGCGTTAAAAGAAGCGCTGGACTGTGGTTGTGAAGAAGCATTGTTACTGGATAACGAAGGTTATGTTGCAGAAGGGAGTGGTGAAAATATCTTTATCGTCACTGATGGAGTTATCTATACCCCTGAGTTGACCTCCTGCTTAAAAGGGATTACCCGCGACACGATCATCCAATTTGCTACTCAGCTTGGCTATCAAGTGGTTGAAAAACGGATTACCCGTGATGAAGTATACGTTGCTGATGAAGCCTTTTTCACTGGTACGGCAGCTGAAGTATTGCCGATTCGTGAGCATGATGGCCGGAAGATTGGCAGTGGTCGCCGTGGTTCGGTGACTGAAAAGCTTCAGCAAATGTATTTTGATCAAGTGACCGGTCAAAGTAAGGATTATCCCGAGTGGCTAACTCCTGTGCTGTAAGGTAAAATCCCTCCCCTTTTGATTCTTACCAAACAAAGGTAGTAAGAAGTACTTGCTGCCTTTGTTCGTGATTAGATTGGGGTGACGTTTCGTAGTGAAAGTACTGGTAGTTGGGCCTTCTTGGGTAGGTGATATGGTCATGGCGCAGCCATTGTTTATGACCATTAAGCAACACTATCCCTCAGCAGATATCGATGTGCTAGCACCAGACTGGAGTCGGCCGCTGCTGGAGCGAATGCCTGAAGTCAGAAACGAAATTGTTATGCCTGTAGGGCACGGCTCCCTGAATCTAAAAAGCCGTAAGCAGTTAGGCCTTTCTCTTAGGGCCGAGAATTACGATCAAGCCATCGTTTTACCCAACTCCTTTAAGTCTGCACTAGTCCCTGCTTGGGCAAAAATTCCATTACGAACTGGCTGGCGTGGTGAAATGCGTTATGGCTTGCTTAATGATCTGCGTGTACTAGATAAACAACGTTACCCCCTGATGGTAGAACGTTTTGTCGCGTTAGGCCTACCTAAAAACAGCCCGCTACCTGAAAACCTGCCTGCCCCTAAACTGGTTGTCAATCAAGCCAATGTCACGGCATCTTTAGAGCGCTATCAGCTCAATACTGATAAGCCAGTATTAGCATTGTGCTCAGGTGCAGAGTTTGGGCCTGCTAAACGTTGGCCGGAGCAACACTATGCGGCAGTTGCTAGCGAGTGGTTAGCGAAAGACTGGCAAGTGTGGTTGTTTGGTTCTGCAAAAGATCAGCCTGTGGCAGAACTAATCAGACAAGCAGTGCCTGCACGGTACCAAGAGCAAGTGGTTAGCCTGGCAGGCAATACCAGTTTAGCGGATGCCGTTGATTTATTATCTCTGGCCAGCGCAGTTATCAGTAATGATTCTGGTTTGATGCATATTGCTGCCGCGCTAGAGCGCCCATTAGTGGTTGTCTATGGCTCTACTTCGCCTGGTTTTACACCACCATTAAATAAGCAGAAGGAAATTGTGCGGTTAGGGCTGTCTTGTAGCCCCTGCTTCAAACGTGAATGCCCGTTAGAGCATCTTAACTGCCTTAAAGAACTAATGCCTGACCAGGTAAATCAAGCGCTTAATCGAGTGATAGGAAAAAGCCAGGCTGTGCCGGTTGAGGTGGTTATGCCATGAAAGTACTGGTGATTAAAACCTCTTCGATGGGGGATGTGATTCATACTTTACCTGCGCTGACCGATGCCCAAGCTCAGATTCCTAATATTCAGTTTGATTGGGTGGTGGAAGAAGCTTTCGCAGAAATTCCCCACTGGCATAAAGCCGTTAATAAGGTGATTCCCGTTGCCATTCGTCGTTGGCGTAAGCAACTTTGGCAAACCTGGCAGAGTGGTGAGTGGAAACAGTTTAAGCAACAGCTAAAAGCAGAGCAGTATGATTGTGTGATTGATGCCCAGGGGTTGCTAAAAAGTGCTTGGTTAACTCGGCTGGCGAATGGCCCTAAGCTGGGCTTAGATAAGCAATCTGCTCGTGAGCCGATCAGTGCTCGATTTTACGACAGCCCAGTCGCAGTAGCTAAAGACCAGCATGCAGTTGAGCGAATACGCCAGCTGTTTGCTCAAGCACTAGGCTATTCAGCTCCCAGCTCAACGGGCCACTTCAGTTTAGATAAAACTCGTTTTCCGAAACAGGAATGTACTGATGACCAGCCTTACGTAGTATTTATTCATGGTACCACCTGGCCCACTAAGCACTATCCAGAGCCTTACTGGCAGGCACTGGCAGATCAAGTGGTGAAAGCAGGCTTTAAGGTGTTGTTGCCTTGGGGCAATGCCGTAGAAAAGCAGAGGGCGGAAACGATTGCAGCGTCAGTGACTGATAAATCAACGGGTAGTGGCATAAAAGTCCTGCCCAAAATGAAGCTGGCTGAGTTAGCGGGTGTCATTGCCGAGGCAACAGCGGTGGTAGCAGTTGATACCGGTTTAGGGCACTTAACTTCGGCTTTAGAAGTGCCTGCGGTTTCTTTATATGGTCCTACCTCTCCCAAATTAGTCGGGGCCTATGGCGCTAATCAAGTGCACTTATGTGCCAGTGATCTTGAGCAGTTAACTGATGGGGCTGAGCAAACTATCGAGCCAGCAATTTTTAAGGGGCTTACGCCTGATGTGGTGTGGCAGTCGTTAATTCAGCAGCTTGATGTGGCCCAGTAATTTATGACGTTGGCGTTTATCCTTTTCAAATATTTTCCATTTGGTGGCTTGCAGCGAGACTTTTTACGAATTGCTTTAGCCTGTTTAGCGCGTGGCCATCAAATTCGTGTTTACACTATGGGTTGGCAAGGAGATCAACCTGCTGAATTTGAGGTTCGATTAATTAGTAACAAAGCATTATCTGCTCATAAACGTGACCAAGCTTTTCAGCAAGCGGCGATGGCTGATATTAAGGAAAACCCGGTCGATTTAGTGGTGGGCTTTAATAAAATGCCAGGGCTGGATGTTTATTATGCTGCTGATCCTTGCTATGAAGAAAAAGCCCAAAACTCTAGAGGTTGGTTGTACCGGCAAGGGGCTCGTTACAAACATTTTAATCATTTTGAGTCAGCGGTGTTTAGCGCGCAAAGCCACACCCATATTTTAATGATTGCTGAGCGACAAATTGCAATTTATCAGCAGTATTATCAAACCCCGCAACATCGCTTTCATCTGCTACCCCCTGGTATCGCCAAAGACCGAAAGCGGCCCGCTAATGCGGATTCCATTCGTGCAGCGCTTCGCCAAGAGTTTGGCCTGACTGATCAGGATAAGCTGTTGTTAATGGTAGGTTCTGGCTTTAAAACCAAAGGCTTAGACAGAGCTTTATTATCGCTACAGGCATTACCTGCTGAATACAGACATGCAACGAAGCTATTTGTGATTGGTCAGGATAATTTTAAACCATTTGAGCGGATGGCTAATAAGCTTGGTGTAAGTAATCAGGTTCGCTTTTTTGCAGGGCGTGATGATATTCCCCGGTTTTTATTGGGTGCTGACTTGTTAATTCACCCAGCTTATCACGAAAATACGGGTACTGTCTTACTTGAAGCAGTTGTTGCTGGCTTACCAGTATTAGTAACCGATGTGTGTGGTTATGCCCGCTATATACAACAGGCTGAAGCTGGTCTGTTAGTCACAAGCCCCTTTAATCAGCAACAGTTTAATCAAATGCTGTTAGAGATGTTGCAGTCTGATAAGCATTCAGAGTGGCAAAATAATGGACTCAGTTTTGCTGAACAGGCTGATATTTACAGTATGTCTGAGCGGGCTGCGGAGCAAATTGAGCAGCTAGCGGGGCAACTGTTGTGAAATTAAATTTGCGTGAAGACTTTGCCAGCTGGTGGCAGGGCAAAGACCCTTTTGCTCAAGTGCGCCAGTTGCAAGGAGAAATATTTCGAGAGCTGGAAGCTCGTCGTACATTGCGTTTTGAGCATAATGGTAAAGGCTTTTTTGCCAAGCTGCATTTTGGTGTTGGTTGGCGAGATATTGTCGATAATTTAATTCGGTTTCGCTGGCCAGTATTAGGTGCGACTAACGAGTGGCAAGCAATTAAACGCTTACAGCAGCTTGGGGTGAAAACAATGACTCCCGTTGCTTTTGGCATTAAAGGCTGTAATCCTGCAACACAACAGTCGTTTATTATCACTGAAGAGCTGCACGATATGATAAGCCTTGAGGATTTATCATTAAATTGGCAGCAATCTCCACCATCATTAAAGCTAAAGCGTAATTTAATTGCTCAGGTTGCGAAGATAACCCGAACCATTCATGAAAACGGGTTAAATCATCGCGATTATTATATTTGTCATTTTCTTTTATCGCCTAAGCTACCTGCCGATTTAAACCCTGATCTATGGTTGATTGACTTACATCGTGCTCAGGTGCGTAACCACACACCACGTCGTTGGATAAATAAAGATTTAGCTGCGTTGTATTTTTCGGTGATGGATATAGGACTGTGCCGTAATGATTTATTTCGCTTCATCAAGATATACACAGGCAAGCCTTTAAAACAAGCACTTAAAGAGAAAGCCAGCACTTGGCGTATGTTGGCGAAAAAAGCAGAAAAACTATATGCTCGCAAGCAACGCAAAGGTGACGCAATTTAAGGTGAATATGCTCAGTTTTTTGAAGTCTGCTGTTTGGCCTAAATCGGGTTTTTGGACTGTCACTCAGCCCTACCAACATACCCCTGTTGCTGATGTGTTTGGTAGCTTGGATAAAGTATTCAAGTTACCAGGTGAACAGATTACCAGTGATCCTTTGAGTAAAGTTTATAAAGTCACAGCTGCTGGTAAGGTTTTTTATGTAAAGCGCTATACGGGTGGTGGTAAAGGCTTGCGTCGTTATATTGGTCGCAGTCGAGTCCGCGCAGAGTGGAAAAACCTGCTGTTATTTCGTCGTTTGGGTTTACCAACTGCCAATTTAGTTGCGTATGGCGAGCAAAAGCTACTTAGCATGATGCTGAAAGGCGCTTTGATTACTGAAGAGCTGGAAAATACCATTGATTTATCAGAGGTAATAGAAGAGTACCCGGATTATTTAACTGATCGAAATTGGTTATTACCAGTGATTGATCAAGTGGCTTGGGCTACTCGGGTATTGCATGCCTACCGGTTTGTTCATAACGATTTAAAGTGGCGAAATATCCTGGTTTCTCGGGATAAAACTAATCCGCAGATATTTCTGATTGACTGCCCTGGTGGTTTCAGGTGGTTTGGCCCGATGCTGCAATATCGCATTGTTAAAGATCTGGCTTGCTTGGATAAACTGGGAAAATATCATTTATCACGCACGATGCGGATGCGCTTTTACAAGCTGTATCGGGGCAATAGTCTTACTCATCGGCTTACGAGTAAAGACAAACAGCAAATCAGGCAAGTGCTGGGCTTTTTCGAGGGGCGTGAGTAAGTGGCGGTAGCTATTCCACAAGCCACTTTGGCAGGATTGCGTAGTCAAGGCCGAGAGGTTACCACGCCGTTTAGTGTGTTGCTTGATAATGAACAAGTCGAACTTGTCGTACATAAAACCCTTCGTGTATTGCCAGGTAAGCGGGTGGTTGGTTATGGCGAATATCAAGGCCAGCCAGTATTAGCCAAACTGTTTATTGCCCCGAATAAAGCAAAGTGGCATGCCCAGCGAGAATTAAAAGGTACCCGCTGGTTAGAGGATGCTGGCGTAGCTACTCAGCAGTTAGTAGCGTCAGATACCTTTGAACAGCAAGGTCATGTGGTACTTTTTAAGTGGCTGGACAATACCCAAAGCTTGGCCGAGCTCTGGCAACAAGCCAGTAGTGATGAGCAGCGACTACAGTTGTTTTTGCCTTCCTTTGGCCTGTTAGCCCAGATGCATAAAGCTGGTTTGAAGCAAGATGATATTCATCTGAATAACTTTTTAGTTCATCAGGGTAACATGCTGGCCATTGACGGCGATGGGGTGGATAGCTCTCAACAAGGTAGCCTGCTACCTAGACAGAATATTTTGGATAACTTGGCGATTTATTTGGCTCAGTTGCCTCCTTATTATGATCGCTTTGTATCACAAGTCGTTGCAGACTATAATGCCCGCCAGCCTGAAATGCAGCCAATGACTGAAGTAGAACTACAGGCTTTAACCGTCCGCTGGCGAAAGTGGCGAGTGGCGAATTACTTACGAAAAGTGACTCGCGACTGTAGTGAGTTTGTGGTGAAAAAAAGCCTGTCTCGCTTAGAAGTTTATCGAAGAGAGTGGGATTGCGAGCAGTGGCACGGCTTTTTACAAACCCTTGACAATTGTTTGGTAGATAATTCAAACCGGCTAAAAAGCGGGAATACTGCAACCGTAGGAGTGGCTGAGTATAACGGCCAGCCACTGGTAATTAAGCGGTATAACATTAAGAGCGTCCAGCACCGATTATCTCGTTGCTGGCGACCAAGCCGGGCTTGGGTATCCTGGTTGAATGCCCATCGGCTGGGCTTGCTGGGTATTCAAACGCCGCAACCGATAGCATTAATTGAAGAGCGTTGTGGGCCGTTACGCGGTAGAGCATTTTTGATTTTAGAGTATGTTGCCGGGCCAGACTGTTTATCGCATTTTTTAGCGGCAACTGACTCGTCTGAGGTTGAACGGTGGTTGCCAGCGTTTAACCAGTTATTTGAAACCATGGAGAAATATCAAATTTCGCATGGTGATTTAAAAGCTAATAACCTGCTTTTGGCAGAGTCAGGGCTGCAAATGATTGACCTGGATGCTATGCAGCAGCATGATCGCCCAGGTTCATTTCAGGTTGCATTTCAACGGGATTTGCAGCGCTTTAATAAAAACTGGCTAAATGCGTCGCCGAATGTAAAGCAGGTATTCGAGCAGTTGGTAAGCCGGTTTAGTTGATAGAAAGATACAATCTCACTGTTTTCTGGGGCTGTTGCAATACGCCTTTGGTATAAGCAACAGTTGTAGCTGAAAAGAAGAGGTGTTTAGTGGCATTAACAATTTTAGGTTTATCTGGCGCATTGAGCCATGATCCTTCAGCAGCATTGTATATAGATGGCAAGTTGGTTGCTGCAGCTGAAGAGGAGCGCTTTCTTCGGGATAAACACGCCAAAAATAAAATGCCGCTAGAGGCTACAAAGTTTTGCTTAAAGCAGGCAGGTATCTCTGCTAAAGATGTTGATGTCATTGCTGTGCCTTTTGCACCCATTAGTTTGTCTAGCCCTGCCCGTTGGCATTATGCAAAACGGTATTGGTATGCCCCTGACCGTGCCTTAGATGTATTGTTTAATGGTAATCGCCGCTATCGTCGCTATGTAGGGCAAATTCGTGAAATGCTTGAGTCAATCGGCTTTGATTGGCAGAAGGTCGAGTTCGAACCGGTTGAACACCATTTAGCCCACGCTTCCAGTGCTTATCACCTGAGTGGTTTTAAAGAAAAAACGGCCATTATGGGGATTGATGGGAAAGGTGAGTATGCCACAACATTTTTTGGTTATGGCGAAAATGGCAAAATTCATAAAATTAAAGAATTTTATGACCCAGACTCGCTGGGTGGTTTATACGGCGCCATCACTGAATATCTCGGCTTTGAGATGCTTGATGGCGAGTATAAAGTAATGGGGATGGCACCTTATGGTGATGCAAGTAAATATGACTTATCAAGATTAATTGATTTTGATGGAAAAGAATTTCGAGTTAATACTGACTATGTGAATGTGGTTGGATTGCGTCGTTATAAAGAAAATGGCAAAGGCTTTTATTTTACTAAGAAATTAATTGAGTGGTTAGGCCCTCGCCGGAAAGGTGATGTGGCTGATGACCCTTATATTCATTATGCTGCAAGCATTCAGCAATTATATGAGACAGTTGCCCTGAAATTAATGGATTATTATTTGGGTGATATTATCAAAGAAACTGGCTTATTAGCGTTTTCTGGTGGCGGAGCATTAAACGTAAAACTCAACCAGAAAATAGTGGCAAAGCCAGAGCTAAAAGAATTATTTGTCCAGCCTGCTTCCGGTGATTCTGGTACAGCTATTGGTGCAGCGTCGTTTGCTTCAGAAAAGCGTGGTGTATCTGTTGAAAAAATGGAACATGTCTATCTAGGCCCTTCATTTACTAATGAGCAGGTTATCGAAGCTTGTCAGCAGCACCCAGATAAACCTAAATTCAAACAAATTGATCAAGTTCCAGAGCGTATTGCTAAAGTGCTTGCCGATGGGAATCCAGTTGCCTGGTTTCAGGGGCGGATGGAGTTTGGTCCTCGAGCATTAGGTCGGCGTAGTATTTTAGGTTGTCCCAGTGTGAAAGGGGTTGCTGACCGAATTAATGAGCAAATTAAATTCCGCGAGCGTTGGCGTCCGTTCTGCCCTAGTATGCTGGATCGTGTGGCACCAGAAATGTTTAAAGTGGACCACCCAGCGCCTTTTATGACGTTTACCTTTGAAGTTAAAGAGGAATGGAAAGAGCGCGTGCCTGAGGTAGTACATGAAGATGGTACCGCTAGAGCGCAGGCGGTTAAACGGGAAGTAAACCCTCGTTACTATGATTTAATGCTGGAAATGGAAAAGCTCACTGGCAATGGCGTAGTGTTGAACACTTCATTAAACCGCCGCGGTGAGCCGGTTGTATGTACGCCGACTGATGCATTGAATATGTTCTTTGGCTCAGACTTACAGTATTTAATTATGGAAGATATTTTAGTCGTGAAAGGCGACTTTCCTGAGGGTTGCTGATAACAATGAATCAACCCCATGTACTACAGCTCTGTCACGGATATGAGCCACCTTTTTTAGATGTGGCTCGACAATATGCAGGGCTGTTTGCTGATACGCCTTATAAAGTGACAACCGTTTATTTAACAGGCGAGTTCTCTGATCAAGTGGCAAATGAGTCCTCTTCTGATGAAGTATTTTTTCTGGAAAACACTTCTAGAGATGTGCGAGGCTTGAAGCGAAAACAAATTAAACAGTTACAGCGTATATGTGAGCAAAGACAGTTTAGCTTTGCCATTGCCCACCGGTTTAAGCCTTTATATATCTGTTCTCATATCCCGGATTTATTTACCGTTGGTGTTCATCATGCTTTTGGTGATTATCAGCGAAAAACTAGACGTTGGTTTGTTAACCGTCGCCAGCAACGTTTAGCTTTGCTTGGTGTGTCCAATGCGGTAAGAGATGATATTCGCCATTGCTTACCTCATTGGTCGTCGGACCGTATTCAAACCCTGTATAATCGGGTTGATTATGAGCAACTAAAAGCTAATTTGGTTGAACGCGAAGCTGCCCGAAAATATTTAGGCTTAACGCAAAATCAGTATGTTTTTGCTAATGTAGGGCGACTACACCCAGATAAAGACCAGACAACGTTATTAAAGGCTTTTGCTTTAATTGCAGGACAGCTGCCGAATGCAGTATTAGCAATTTTAGGTCAAGGCAGGCTAGAGAGTGAATTAAAGCAGTTAGCCCAGTCGCTTGGTATTGCAAAGCAAGTGTTGTTTTTAGGAATGGTACCCGAGGCTGCTCAATACTATAAAGCCTTTGATAGTTTTGTTTTAACGTCTGATCATGAGCCTTTTGGTATGGTATTACTGGAGGCTATGGCTGCTGGTTTGCCGGTCATTGCTACTGATTGTGGTGGTGGTAAAGAGGTGGTTGAGGGTTGTGGCCAGTTGTTTCCATTAGGGGATGCACAACAGCTGGCTTCACACATGACCCAAATTTATGGCCTTTCTAGCCAAGACAAAACTGCTCTGGCAGATAAAATGGATGCTAAAGTCACGCAAAATTTTAGCTACTCAGTCGTTAAAGACCACTTTTGGCAGCTACCTTTTATCAAGCCTTACGCCATGAAGATGGGGGTTGCATGAGTTTACTCGCGAAATGGCAAACTCGTCATTGGCAACCTTTAACTGCTGACCAATATGAAGAGGCTTACCAACAGTGGGGCGGTAGTTTTATAACTCACCCAGAAGTGATTGGGGTGGTTTCGTCATTATTAGATATCCCACTGGAGTTTAGTGGCCGCTATCAAGATGACCAGCTTATTGCTGCGATTCCGGTGTGGGAAAACTATGTCGCGGGTAGTAAGCAAGCTTTAAAAAAACTCGGTAAACGCGGTTTAGTGGATGCAGGTAATGCGGAGATTATATTGCCCATTGCTGAAAATGCCCAACTTGAATTGCCTTATAAAGCAGAATTAATTTCGAATTTGCATGAATCCCAGCTGACCAATCTGAAGGATAAAGGTAAACAGTTGTGTTTAGCTAAAGGCTTTCAACCTGGTGGCTACTCTAAAAAGTTTAAGTACAACCATCGCCGTGAATTAAGACTGTTTCAAGAAGCGGGTGGTGAGTTGCATCCTATCAGTGAGCTATCTGCAGATCAGATATGTGAGTTTTATTTGACATTATTTGAGTTAAGGTGGGGCTTTGCAGCTAAAGGTGCATCCTTGATGGGAGAATTACTGAGTAGACTACAAAAATATTTAGTTGGCTCTGTGCTGTATTTTGAGAAACGTCCAGTTGCGATTCAACTGGTATATCAGGCTGAATCAGAGCAATGGTTGTCTGTAGAGTATATCAATGGTGGGGTTGATCCCTCTGTAAAAGAGTTTAGCCCTGGTAGTGTACTTAGCTTTTTGAATGTGCAGGAAGCTCAGGAGATGGCTGATAAGCAAAATAAGCAGCTACGTTATTCATTTGGTTTATCAGATAACGAGTATAAAGACCGCTGGTGTAATAGAGTGCCAGTGTACTCAACGTAAGAAGTATTATGAAAACAAAAGATAACCCGTATTTAAAAAAGAAGAAGATGACAAACCAAATAAAAGCGTTAGTTTTTATTTGCTTGGCACTTCTTGGGCTTTTGATCGGTTGGTACTGGCAAACTTTACTCTTTGCAGTCATTTTTTATATTGCCCATGAAGTGTTTTGGTCTGATCATATTTTTTATGACCCCAAGTCAGATTACCAATACCAGTTTGAAAATGCGGTAGAGCTGCCGTTAGCTATAGAAAATAATCAACTGCGTTGTGTAGAAAAGCCTGCGAGTGATTTATCGCTGGATACAGGATTGGCTGCTGTCAAAATTAAAGCTAATTGGCTGGGTAGTATTTTTGATCCTTATGTTGAAATAAGCGATGGTAATACTACAAATAGACAGTATTTTGAACGCTCTGTAAATGGATTGCGCTATTTGAATATAAGTGATTGGTTAAAAATACTGTTAGTTGGTGAGCATTTAACTCTCAACTTCAAACACTGCCAGCCAATAACCGATAACAACCATAAATTAACCCTATTTGGTTTTGCTAACCCAGACATCATCAACAAACGCATAATGATTATTGCTCCCCATGCTGATGATGCGGAGCTGGCTGCCTTTGGCCTTTATAGCCAGGCAAAAGATGTAAGTATTGTTACCTTAACGGCTGGCGAAGTAGAGCAGAAGGATTTTCAACATGTCTATCCAGATCCTCAACAGGCATCTATATTAAAGGGCCGTTTGAGAGCGTTTGATAGTATTGCAGTACCTGCTTGGGGTGGTGTTTCGAAAGAACAGATTGTTAACCTTGGCTACTTTTGTTTACGCCTCAAGGACATGTACGAAGAGCAAACTAAACTAGTTAGCTCTAAAACGGCAGGTGTTGATACCACAACTGTATTTAGAGAGTTTAATAGCTTTCCGCTACCTACTGATGGTGATAATAAAGCTACAGGTGAAAATCTGTTAAAAGACCTTCAGTTCTTAATAGAAAAATACCAGCCGGAAGTTATAGTCACACCACACTTACAGTTGGACCCTCACCAAGATCACTATTATGCAACGCAATTTATTCACCAGGCAGTGAGTGAGGTGAGTTACTCTGGCATAAAGTACTGGCTGTACTACGCAAACCATTACGTTCACACCGATATGCATCCATTCGGACCACCCCATACAATAGCATCATTAGCACCCAACCTTAATGCAGAGGTTAAAACGCCAAGGGTATTGTCTGTTCCTTTATCAGAAAAGCAGCAGAAGGATAAAGTGTATGCACTGGAGATGATGCATGATTTGAAGCGAAAAACAAAACTGCAAAAATATTTTCGAGTGACCTTGCAAAATATTTTTATTAATAGAAGTCCGTATAAGTATGGAAAAGATAGCTATTTTTTCAAATGTATTAAAAGTAATGAGCTGTTTGTAGTAAAATGAATCGATATAATTGTGAAGTAAAAAGCCTGAAGGGGAGCCTAGTAACTCAAGTATTAACATATATGTTGTTATTTGGGATATTCATTTTTTTTGTTGGTGTGCAGCTTTTTCCGACAGATAGCAAGTGGCATACTCAGCTATATATTTTTCTGTATCTGCCTGTCACGCTGCTAATTTTTTTAGAATCAAATTTATTTTTTGGCTTCTTTAAGGAGCAATCTGTAAAACTATTGACTATTCTTCTTTGCTATTTTGCAATTTCATCTGCATGGGGTAGTGAGGAGCTATCGTTTGGTCAAATCAAGAAAGCATTGATGGTTTTTCTTTTTATTTATGCTGTTTATTATTTAGTGGTAAGGGTGACGGATATCCAGCGTATAGCAATGATTGCTGTTGGTTTAGCTGCTTTGACCTCTCTCTATAGTATCTATAATTATGGGGTGGAGACTGATTTTTCTTTTGGGGGGAGATTTGTTGGGTTAGGGATATTAAGTAACCCCTTATTAAGCTCTCATTATTTTGGTTTTTTATGTGTGTTCTCATTAGGACTGTTGTTGCTTTCTGAAGAGCCTCCTAAAAAAGTTATACTGCTGCTATGTGTGGTTGTATTTTTTGTATGTACTTTTTTAACTAAGTCTAGAACTCCTCTAGTAGGTTTTTTTGGAGTAATTCTAGTTTTGTTGATTATTACTTTTTTCTATAAGAGAAAAACTGTACTAAAGACTATTTTTTATATTTTAGTGACTCTTTTAACAATTGTGATTATAGCGTGGGAAGATATTGCTGCTAGAGGAGTATCTCATAGGCCTGAAATATGGAGTGAAGCAATTAAATTAATATTTGATGAATTATGGCTTGGTTATGGATTAGGGGCTGAGTTTAAGATATATCTGCAGAGTATTAAACAGTCATTCTATGATCCACATAATATCCATCTGGGCATCTTATATCATTTCGGTTTCGTTGGATTTTTGGGGTGGGTATTAACTCTGTTTTTGCTTACTATAAAGGCGTGTAAAAAAGGCAATTATATTTTAACATTCGTTGGGTTACCTTTGCTTGTCTATGGTGTTTTTGGTGGTATATCAGAAGGTGGAAATGTTGTGAGTAGACCGAAGGAGGTTTGGTATATATCATGGGTTCCCATTGCCCTAACCATCGCGTTTATAAGTTGCTCTAATCAGAATAAAATAACCAAGAAGCAATCAGTATGACACGACAGAAAATTCTCCAGTTGCAACCTAAATACTATATAAGAACATCTGACCTGCACGAGGAGATCATCAAAGGGTTGCCCAAAGATAAGTTTGAAGTTACTTCAGCCTATTTTACGGAAAAGCCAAAACATGGTGATATGCTTTCCGTGAGTGAGTATGTCAAATACTTTGAGCTTACAAAGAAGCAGATGAAAGGCCTTAGATTAAAAGCTATCTATAGTATTTGGAAGTACTGCAGAAAGAAGGCGTTTGATAGTTTGGTTGTTCACCGTTTTAAACCATTTGATGTAATGCTAATTGCGAATAAATTTCTAAAAATACCAAACTGTATTTCTGTCGTACATGGAATTGGTGACTTTGATCGTCCTTTTAGAAGGTGGATAACTAATCTTTTATTTGATAAAAGATGGACTATAGTGGCAGTATCTGGTTCAGTAAAGGAGTACTTGATTAGTAAGTGTTGTTGTCTGAATGATGATAATGTCAAAGTGATTACAAATGCAATTGATCTTGATTACATTGAGAACCAGTTTTTAACCAGAGATGCTGCCCGCCAAGAGCTTGGTCTTAAAAGTGATGATGTTGTGCTAGGAACTATAGGGCGACTAGTTAAAGTAAAAGGGCAATCTTATTTAGTTGATGCTTTCGAAAAAGTACAACATAAGCATGATAATACGAAACTTGTCATTATAGGAGGGGGGCAACTAGAACATTCACTAAAGAAGCAAGCCGTTGCTTTAGGTATTAGTGATCGGGTTCTTTTCCCTGGAGAAATACACAACGCTTTTCGCTTCTTAAAAGCATTTGATTATTTTGTATTACCCTCCTTAGAGGAAGGTATGCCTTTGGTAATTTTTGAAGCTATGATAGCTAAATTACCAATTATTGCTACGAAGGTTGGTGGGATACCTGATGTGCTAGATGGTTATGGGGTTTTAATTGATCCTACTTCAACTAGCCAGTTGGAGTCTGTGTTATCACAACAGCTTTCTATGAGTAAAATAGACATAAATAATAAATGTTTAAAAGCTTATGAGTATGTTAAGAGTTGTCACTCCGTAGAGAAATATAGAACAGAGTATAGAGAAGTTATATCAAGAGAGAAGTAATAAATAGTTGGTTGCTTCTTTTGTTTTGAGCTTAATTAAAATGTGTAAAAAAATGAATGATTTGCTTTATCTGGTATATGGACAAAATAAAATATATTACCAGCAAGGCTATTTTAGTATCTTGACAGCATTAAGGTTTTTAGGTGAAAGCAAGTCAACAAGAGTATGTGTGTTTACTGAAAATCCAGACTACTTCTCTGATTTACCTATAGTTGCAGAAAAACTAACAGATGATCAGATAAAGTTATGGCAAGGAAAAGCTCAATATAATCATAGGCTAAAAAATGTAGCAATGAAGTTTTGGATGGATAAATACAAAAATAAAACTATACTTGTTGATACAGATACATGGTACAAAAAAAATCCGGAGTTACTTTTTCAAAGAGTTAGTCCTGGGTTTTCTTTAATGTTCCAGTTTGAGAAGTATATTCAACAAGCCCTTCCTACTCTTTGTGAAAGGATAGTTGAGAATAATATTGTAAGCCAGAATGGTAATATTTTAGATATAGCTAAAGATGGGCAGCTGTGGAACTCAGGTGTTGTAGGGCTGTCTTATGACGATCGACATCTTTTAGATGAAGCACTTTATGTTCTTGATCAAGTTTATGATATTACCAAGGAGTACGTTACTGAGCAATTAGCTATAGGTGAAGTGCTAAGTAGAAATACTAAGTTATCTGGTTGTGATGATATACTTGCTCACTATTACGGGGCTGAAATTAACTTTATAAATGATAAGGTTGGTATTTACCTGAATTTAGTTGAAAAGTTGTCTATAAGCCAAAAGATAAATGCATTAGTTGACTTCCATTTTGTTAGATACAGGAAAAAAATTATAAAACTTTTTTTAATAAAGATTCATTCAAAGCGGCAGGGTTTTTCAAAAGATGTAATGAGAGCTCTGCAGGGTATAGAATTATACCTGTTAGATGAGTCTAATCTCTATGATATCTCTGATCAAAAAAATTGGTTAAGAAATTCTTATACTAACTTGGCTTCTGTTTCAAATAGTGAAATTAACTGCTTTGAGTTAAAAGGAAAAAAATATTTAGTAACAGCCATTAAAAAGTTGGTGGACTCAAATAAGTTGTCACAAGCTGACAAAACAAGGTGGTTAGAGATTTGTCAGCGATTCTATTGACGTATTATAAAGGCAAAAAACCCTGTGGAGAGATGCTCCAACCATTTTTAATTTGGCTAAGTGGAACGTTATTAATTGAGCTTAAGTCCTCCCATGCAGCTTTGTTTCCATGTTTTTCGGGTAACCACATTGAAGACTTCCAGTTCATGAAGTGTAGATAGAGGAACTCTCTATCAGCATCTTTATTGTTAGTCAACTTACCATTTTTCCAAAACCATACTTCAGGGTGATCTAGAGTTCCATCTATCCATGGTTTGTCTGTTAAAATGGTGCTGTATTGCTCTTTAAAATAACAGTTTTTTTGATATGGACTAAAAAAACCATAAGCCTTTCTTAACCAGTCTGGGTATTTTTTATGTCGGAGGTATATTTTTGATAATTTTGATTCATCAATGCCAAAGTGATTTTCATTTCCCATTAGCTGTTGCCAGTTTTTAATTTTTCTAAAGGCATTTCTATTTAGTTCTGTATTTTTGAATAACGCAAGATGTCCAGATACTCTGTCCCAGTGGCTCGATATACAGTTGTGAGTTAGTACCTTCTCGGTATAGAATTGTCTAATATCTCCATATATTACATCAATATCTCCAAATCCGTAGTAGTCATAGTTAGTTAATATATCTTCATGTATGTAACCATAGCTTGGCTTAAGGTCGCACAGTTTATAGGGTTGACAACAGGAAAAGTTAATTTCTAGTTTTTTGGAAATATATTGCTTATAGTCGTTAAAACTCATATGGTGGATAGTGATATTATCTGCTTTATTTTGAGGTGGGCCGCAGTCACTGAAAAAAATCCAGTCAATTGTAGGGTTGTATTTACAGCTTTCGATATACAGGTCTATCCATTCTGGCCATTGCCCAAAATAGGGAATGATGATAGCAATTGACTTGTTATTCATTTCTTACTTTTTATCCATGATGTAATGAGATAGGTCATGCCTTTAAAGAGCTTGAAACTATAGTATTTTCTATCTATTTTCCTAAGGATTTGAATAGCATATTTAGGATCATATTTTGATACTTTTAAAAACATGCTGGTGAGAAATTGATTAATCACAAATGGGTATTCTGGTTCATTTCTATAGTTGTTATATGTTTTAATAATTTCTTCTGTCATCATCCTATGGTTTTTGTAAGTATTGTTATCATGCTCTCGATAGTATGCAAGAATGTCACTGAGAACAGCGATCTTAAAGCCTTTGTGAGTTAATTTTAACCATAGATTTAAGTCTTCGAGTTTTATATCTGTATTAAACCCATTAACTTCTTTTAGTGCTGAAGAGCGGATCATGACTGTCGGTGCTGCAGGCCCTTCTTTCGGTTGAGTCAGCATTTTTTTAAAGCCTACTTCACGATAGGGCTTTAGCCTCTGTTTCTCTTTTACATTATTATAATCATCAATGCAGATTATATTTCCTCCACAGACGGCAATGTCTGGTCTGTTTTCTAAAAACTTTACCTGCTTTTCGATTTTATCAAGCAAAATAATATCATCAGACCCTAGAGGGCAGATGTACTTACCTTTACTGAGACTAATAGCCTCATTAAGACTCGCAGAAAGTCCTTTGTTATCTCTGGCTTTAAAGTAGAATCCATATTGTTGGCTTAGCTCATGTAGAATTCTAGGGCTTTCATCTGAAGAACCGTCATCAATTACAATTAGCTCTATATTATTATAAGTTTGCTTAACAACGCTCAATATACAGTCAGTAATATACTTCTCATGGTTATAGCATGAGATAATAACTGAAACTAATGGATATGAATTATTCATAATGGTATTCATCTGCTAATATGTTTAACGTTTCATATAAAGCGTTTTCCCAATTTCTAATTTTTATATTGAACACTTTTTCTGTGTCGGCTGTGTTTAGTACAGAGTATGCTGGACGTTGAGCTTTTAAATTTAGGTGGTGCGTTTTTGCTCTTTGTAAATAGGGAATATTGTGAATAAGCTTTAGCTTATGGCCATACTCAATAATTTTTTGCGAAAAATCGAACCAGCTACAATTTCCTGAATTAGCAAAATGAATAATATTGTTTTTTATGTCAAAAGTTTTGTAATTGATGATGAAATCGAGAATGAATTTAGCCAAGTCACTAGCATAAGTGGGGCGGCCAATTTGGTCATCTACAACGGATATGCTGTTTTTTTCATTTGTAAGTTTCAGTATAGTCTTTACGAAGTTGCTTTTGAATTCGCTAAAAACCCAGCTTGTTCTTATAATGAAGGAGTCAGGATTTGTATTAAGTATTAGCTTTTCACCAATAAGCTTGCTCTTTCCATACATGTTTATAGGATTGCAAATGTCATTAGGGTTGTATGGAGTTGATTGATCTCCAGAAAACACATAGTCAGTAGATATGTGAAGTAAAGTAATGGCTCTTTTTTTACACTCACTTGCCAAGTCTTCTAAAGCAGTACCATTTACTATAATTGCTAAGTTGTCATCTGACTCTGCTTTATCTACATTAGTATAGGCAGCTGCATTAACTAAGTAGCTAGGTTTATGTTTGTTTAGAGTATTAATTAACTGAGCACGATCAGTAATATCTAGCTCTTTAGAGCTTTGAGGAATGATTGTGATATTAGTATAATTGGCCTGAAGAGTTGTTATTGACTGGCCTAATTGCCCATTAGCTCCTGTTAACAATACTTTAATTTGGTTCATATTTAGGTAGCAGTTCTGTATTAGCCTGGTTTAAAGTGGGTAGAGAGCAGTCTTTATTAGAGATGTTTAGTTTCTCGACTTCTGGCCATTGAATATTAATAGTTGGATCATTCCATATAATACCATACTCATCATTGGGGTGATAAAAGTCAGAACATTTGTACTCGAAGTCAGCTTCTTTAGATAAGACTATAAAACCATGGGCAAACCCTTCGGGTATATATAACTGTTTATTATTTGACTCGCTTAAAGTTACTCCAGTCCATTGGCCAAAGTTAGGTGAGCCTATACGAATATCAACTGCTACATCAAATACTACTCCACGGGTAACTCGAACGAGTTTGGCTTGAGGAAACTTCAGTTGGTAGTGAAGCCCCCTTAAAACACCATATGTAGAGTGTGAACGGTTATCTTGTAAAAACTGGGCAGGCACACCGTTTGTCGTATAGCGGCTTTGGTGATAAGTTTCAAGAAAATAACCCCTGCTATCAGAAAATACTTTGGGTGTAATTTCTAGGACTTCTGGTAAGTTGGTTTTTTGGATATTCATTTTTGCTCAAGCAGTCCTTCCAGATAAGGTCCATAATTACTTTTACTGAATTTTTGGGCTTCGTGAATAAGCTTAGAATCAGAAATCCAGCCTTTTTGCCATGCAACTTCTTCTGGAGACGCTATTTTAAGACCTTGTCGTGTTTCTAAGGCATGTACGAACTGTGAAGCTTCAAGGAGTGAGTCATGTGTACCAGTGTCTAGCCATGCAACCCCTCTACCTAGTATATTCACATTAAGCAAATCTTTATTTAAATAAAGATTATTTATATCAGTAATTTCAAGTTCACCTCTAGCAGAAGGCTTTAATTCCTCTGCATAGGTAACTACATCGCTATCATAAAAATATAAGCCAGTAATAGCTAGCTTCGAATTGGGTTTTGCAGGTTTTTCTTCAATAGAGATTGGTTTTTTTTCTGCATCCAAAGTGACAACACCATAACGCTCAGGATCCTTGACTGGATAAGCAAAAACCGTAGCTCCACTTTTCGTGTAAGCCTGAGTCATTTGTGTATCCAAACCTTCGCCAAAAAAAATGTTGTCACCAAGTATTAAGCAACATCTATCTTGCTGAATGAAATTTTTGCAGATAGTAAATGCTTGGGCAATTCCTTCAGGTCGGGGTTGGATCATATAAGAAATATTAATTCCCCACTGATGCCCGTCTTGTAATAATTTTTGAAATGCTAGCTGGTCTTCTTTGGTCGTTATAATAGCAATATCTCTGATATTGGCTTGCATTAATGTTACCAATGGATAATAAATCATTGGTTTGTTGTATATAGGTAATAGTTGTTTGGATATTCCAAGTGTGATTGGATATAACCGAGTTCCTGAGCCACCTGCTAGAATAATACCCTTCATTTTTTGACTAAGCCTATATTATTGTTTAGTGAAGATGGCTTAACTCTTTTAGCCCACTCAATATTGTCTAAATACCATTGAATTGTTTTGGTTAACCCAGAAGAAAAACTTTCTTTAGGAGACCACTTGAGTTGCTTGGATATTTTGTTTGCATCAATAGCGTAGCGTGTATCATGTCCAGGTCGGTCTGTCACAAAACTGATAAGCTCTTTAAAGCTTGATAAGTTGTTTGGTTTTGTAGAAATTATGGAGTCTAATAATTCACAGATATTAGTTACTACCTCAACATTAGTTTTTTCGTTAAATCCCCCAATGTTATACGTTTCACCAATAGTTCCCTGTTCTAAAACAGTCATAAGTCCAGACACATGATCTTCAACATATAGCCAGTCTCTGATTTGTAATCCGTCTCCATAAACAGGAATAGGTTTACCTTGTAGGCAGTTTAAAACTGCCAATGGAATTAATTTTTCAGGGTATTGATATGGACCATAATTATTTGAACAGTTGGTAGTGATGGCAGGAAGGTTATATGTTTTATGCCAAGCTCTAACAAGGTGGTCAGAGGATGCTTTTGAAGCAGAGTAAGGTGAACTTGGCTGGTAATTACTTTTTTCTGAGAATAGTCCTTTAGAGCCTAAACTACCAAATACTTCATCTGTAGAAACATGTAAAAAACGAAAATCCAGTTGAGGATACTTTGATAAATAATATCTTACTGTTTCTAATAAGTTATAAGTACCAATGATATTGGTTTGAATAAAAGAGTTTGGGCTATCTATAGAGCGATCAACATGAGACTCAGCAGCTAAGTGAACGACAGCATCTGGTTTATGTTTTTCGAAAATGTCTACAAGTTTATTTTTATTACAAATATCTTCTTGGTAGAAAAAATGCTGACTAAGTTGTAAAAAAGAGCCTAAATTAGCTAAATTACCTGCATAAGTGAGCTTGTCTATGTTTATGACAGTATGTTCAGTATTTTTAAGAATATGTCTTACTAATGCAGAGCCAATAAAACCAGCGCCACCTGTAACTAGAACTTTCATTATTTGTACCTGTTTTTTTGATATAATGAATTGGCAATTTTTAGCTGATCTTTTTCGGAAAGAATGCTGTGATTAGCTTCTAAATAGCTATCAATAAAAGATACAGGTTCGTTTTGTAATAGTAGCTTAGCATCATTTTTATAACGCATGAGGTGGCGAAAATTACGTATACGCTTACCGACAGAAAGAGGCTTGTTGTAAAACTTCATATCAGCTATGTCAATTAAACCTAAACTTCCATCTGTAGTAATAAGAATATTCCCTAGGTGTAAAGACCTGAAGTAAACTCCTTTGTTGTGTAATGTGGCAATGAACTGGGCAATCTTCTTTATCTGGTTTTGTTTGAGAGCATCCAAATTACCAATTGCAACTTCCCTTACAGTTTTACCTGATAACGGTTGATACCTTACAATACTGCGCGGTGGGAGTTTTATTTTATATGTTTCAAGAACAGTGACTGATCTGATACCTGCTTTTTTTAAGCTATTTGCATTGTCAGCAAAACGCCGAGCGTATGGGTAGATTCTAGCAGATGATATAAACCTTTTGTTACGAAATAGTTTAAGGAACGTACCATCTAGCAATGAAAGTACTTTTACACCACAGCCATCCTGCTCAACAATGGCGGCACCTTTTGTTAATTGATTAAACTCTTCACGAGAAAGTATTTTCATTACACCACTGATGTTTCAGAACAACTGCATCTCAATGCTCAATATTGATATTTGGAGCTCAATTCGAAGTAATATAATCGCCCCAGTATTCTACGGATGTGTTGCTAGAAAGCAAGAGAGCCTAGATTGAAGAATGCTGTAAATAACCCCTTAAAGACTTAAATGTGTTACAATCACCGTCTTTTCGATTTGTAATAGTAGGGCTGAAATGAGTAAAGAAACGGGCTCTAAAAGTGGTATAGGTGCTTACCTCCGCCTCTTGGGTTATGTAAAACCCTACTGGGCGCTATTTGCTATCAGTATTTTTGGTTATATTTTGTTCGCACTGACTCAGCCGGGATTTGCCTGGTTGATGGAGTATTTTGTGAAGGGATTGGAAGGGGAGTCCGATCAGCTAATCTATTTTGTGCCTATGGCTGCTGTGACTATTGCGGTATTACGTGGTTTGGGCTCATTTATTGGCAACTATTACATTGCAAAAGTAGCCAACAATGTAGTGCATGCCTTGCGTTGTGATCTGTTTAATAAACTCGTTACCTTGCCGAATAGCTATTTTGATAACCATAACTCAGGCCATTTGATTTCGCGGATTACTTATAATGTCACCCTTGTGACCGGTGCTGCCACAGATGCATTGAAAGTGGTGATTCGTGAAGGCTTTACCGTTATTTTTCTATTAGGTCTGCTGTTTTGGACTAACTGGAAGCTCACCATTATATTCATCTTGATTGCACCTATCATTGCAGGGCTGGTCAGCTATGTTGGGCGCAAGCTAAGAAAACTCAGCCACAAAATCCAGGATGCAATGGGCGATGTCACCCATGTTGCCTCTGAAACCATTAACGGTTATCGGGTAGTGCGAAGCTTTGGTGGTGAAGCTTTTGAACGCAATCGGTTTTTAGATGCAAGCAACCAGAATCTCAAACAATCGCTTAAGCTGGTCAAGGTTTCTGCGATTAACACGCCAATACTGCAGCTGTTGGTGATTCTGGCAATGGCAGTCATTATGTTTTTAGTGCTCTATATGCGTGACACCTCAACTGTGGCTGAGTTGATTGCTTATGTGGTGGCAGCAGGTATGTTGCCAAAGCCAATCCGTCAGTTGAGTGAAGTTTATGGCAATATCCAAAAAGGGATTGCCGCTGCAGAAAATATCTTTGAACAACTTGATGAGGTGCAAGAGCAGGACTCTGGCTCACATGAGGTAGAGCGTGTTGCAGGCAAGCTGGAAATTCGCCAGCTCACTTTTCAATATCCAGGTGCTGAAAATCCAGTATTAAAAGATATTAACCTTGTAGTAGAGCCGGGTGAAACAGTTGCTTTTGTTGGGCGCTCTGGGAGTGGTAAATCAACACTGGTAAGTTTAATTCCGCGATTTTACTGCCATGAAAAGGGTGAGATTCTATTGGATGGCGTGTCACTAGCAGATTACAAGCTCACTAACTTGCGCCAGCAAATTGCGTTGGTTAATCAGCAAGTTACCCTATTTAATGACACAGTTGCTAACAATATTGCTTATGGAGCGCTGCAAACTAAAACTGAAGATGATATTCATCTCGCAGCTCAAGCAGCATACGCCTTCGATTTTATTGCGGAGCTAGAGAATGGCTTTAACACCATTGTTGGTGAAAATGGGGTGAAACTGTCAGGCGGACAGCGTCAGCGACTCGCAATTGCTCGGGCGATTTTAAAAGATGCGCCTATTTTGATTTTGGATGAAGCCACTTCAGCTTTGGATACGCAAGCAGAGCGAAATATTCAGGCCGCGCTTGATGAAGTGATGAAAGGCAGAACAACTTTAGTCATTGCGCATCGTTTATCCACTATCGAAAACGCTGACAAAATTGTTGTGATGGATAAAGGGGAAATTGTTGAAGTGGGTAGTCATCAGGAACTATTAGCAAAACAAGGACATTATGCACGTCTGCACCGACTTCAATTTAAAGAAGAGCAACCTTTACCTGCTTAATTTTATTGGATGGCAAAACATAATGAAGCTGCTAACAACTCCACGATTTGATCAAGCTAAAGTATTGGTAATTGGCGACATTATGCTGGACCGCTACTGGCATGGTGCTACCTCACGTATTTCACCAGAGGCCCCAGTGCCTGTTGTTAAGGTTGGCCAAATTGAAGACCGGCCGGGTGGAGCAGGTAACGTTGCTCTAAATATTGCCTCGCTTGGCGGAGCAGCTTTTCTGGCAGGGCCAACGGGTAATGATGAGTCTGCTGATATTTTAACCAATCGATTAACTGCTGCTGGAGTGCATTGTGCTTTTACTCGGGTAAGTGACGAACCTACTATTACTAAATTGCGGGTGATTAGCCAGCATCAGCAACTGATTCGACTAGATTTTGAAGAAGCTTTCAACTCGCTTGAGCCCGGCCAACTTGTGCAAGAAGTCGAAGCGATTATTGATCAAGCTGAAGTTGTCGTACTATCAGATTACAAAAAAGGTGCTTTAAAAAATCCTCAACAGCTTATCCAACTAGCCAAGACAAAAGGAAAGGCTATTTTAGTAGACCCCAAAGGCTCTGATTTTAGCCAATATCGTGGTGCTACATTAATTACGCCTAACTTAAATGAGTTTGAAGCAGTGATGGGCATCTGCAAGGATGAAGCAGAGTTAGTAGCAAAAGGTCAGCAACTACTAAAAGCGCTTGAGCTGGAAGCGTTACTGATTACCCGTGGCGAGCATGGGATGACTTTACTACGGCCTGATCAGCCTGAGCTTCACTTACCGGCTAGAGCAAGAGAAGTCTTTGATGTCACCGGTGCGGGCGATACTGTTATTTCTGTACTTGCAGCTTCATTGGCAGCAGGAGAAAAATTACCAACCGCCGTAGCACTAGCTAACCTTGCTGCTGGCATTGTGGTCGGCAAACTGGGTACTGCCGCAATTAGTGCACCTGAATTACGTCGTGCTGTGTCTGCCGAACAAGGTGCAGGGCGAGGTGTTATGACCGCCAGTCAATTATTGATTGCGATTGAAGATGCCAAGGCTCAAGGTGAAAAGATCGTTTTCACCAATGGTTGTTTTGATATTCTCCACGCCGGCCATGTTGGTTACCTTGAGCAAGCTCGTGCCCATGGGGATCGACTAATTGTGGCAGTGAATAGTGACGAGTCTGTGCATCGCTTAAAAGGTGAAGGCAGACCAGTTAATCCAGTCGACCGGCGAATGACAGTGTTAGCTGGTTTAGAAGCGGTAGATTGGGTGGTATCTTTTGCTGAAGATACTCCAGAAGCCTTATTAGCGTTGGTAAAACCTGATGTATTAGTTAAAGGTGGCGATTACTCAGTTAAGCAAGTGGTCGGCGCACCTATCGTAGAAAGTTATGGCGGTGAAGTCGCTGTATTAGACTTTTTAGATAACTGCTCTACTACAGCGATTGTGGAAAAAATTAAAGAGCAATAACTAAGCTGCTGACTTTCTTCATATGAAGTTATCGAAAAAACTAATGGATATGGGGTAACAGGGTATTCTGTCGCTGCAACATGGATGTTGCCTTAGCTCTTGAAAGACCAGGGATGGTCTTTCAAGGGTGGCAGAAGAATAGCCTGTTATTCCAATCGGGCACTAGACTTATTTTTCAACACCCTTTTGTGACAGCCTCAGAGGGTGAGGGCGCTTTGCGATGCCCTTATAAAACAGTATGATTATCAAAAATCATAATCCCCTTTCGCTGGCAAAAATACTCTGAGAAAAGTGGGTTTTTTAAATCTACAGTCTTTAACTGACCTGCCTCAAGCTGAAAAAATGCCCCTGTTAATTGATTAAATTGCAGTTCAGCAAGATAGCATTTGTCTGATTTATCCCAAGTAGTTTCTAAACGTTGAGTTTCTTGGTTATAAATTTCGTCTACAAAATAACAACTCAATTCACTTAAATCTCGAATCGTGGTGCGCCAATGATAAACTAGCTGTAGTGAATTGGTGGGGACATGAATGTAACTGGTTACATGGGGTTCACATTGGGCTGCACCAAGGGCGATTTGCTGTGGAGCACTCACTAAATCAGGTACTAAGGTCAAGGCTTTATCTTTGTTAATAGTCAGGCCTTGATATTCAGGATCAGGTAATGCCTGTCCGGTATGGTCCTGCCAGCAGGCCAGCTGCTTGCCATAAACCATTAAACATTCTTGGCTAATCTCCTCTGCGATTACCTGTTCGGGATAGTAGCTATATTCAGCGGAAACATAACCAGAAACCAACTTTAGCACTTTATCTTTAAAATCATGCCGCCGCTGTTCGACCAATAGCAAATAGTCAACACCATTAATCTGACAAATTAGGTGGGCCGAAACACCTAGGTTATTTACCGTGAGGTTTACTTCAGAGTTGGAGCTGGTCATCAGTAGCGAATTATTGCGTTTAACTTGTAGCTCCTCAAAAGAACAAGGAGCATCTATCGGCAATATTTGCAACTGCCACTGTCGATTATAAGTGTTGAAATGGCCCATCACCTGGTAAGGGTTGAATTGAATATGCTCAGCAGGGTGGGACTTCAATAGTTGTTTACTCATTGCGACTTCTCAGCAAAGCTTGTTGGGCACACTTAACATTATGGCTCATATGCTTCGGGTTGATAGTGCCTAAGATAATGCTAGTTACACCGGGGTGGGCAAAAATAAAATCCATGCTGGCTTGTACTGGGTCGTCATAGGTTTCTGAGCAGATATGGCCACTGGCCAACGCTTTTTTAATGAAGATAGCTTTATTGTGTTCTGCTGCGTAGTCCAATACTTCAATTTCGTCGGAGTACGACAGGTTGTGGGTTGCCATTACTGCATCAGCTTGTTTTAGTGCAGCAAGTCCGCCTTCAACGGTTTTAGTGGACATTCCTGTGGATTTGATTTTACCTTGCTTTTTCAGGTCGGCTAGTACCTCTAAGGTGCCGTATTGCTCAATAATGGTTAAATCATTCCCGTCAGAATGGACCAGGACAATATCTAAATAATCGGTATTTAGTCGCTGTAAACTTCGCTCAATGCTTTTGATAGTGTGCTCAGGCGTAAAATTAAAACTGGACTGACCACCGACAAATTCTTCGCCAGTTTTAGTGCAAATTACCCAGTCATGGCGCTGGCCTTTTAGTAATGGACCTAAACGCTCCTCGCTATTGCCATAAGCAGGGGCTGTATCAATTAAATTAATGCCCAGATTATTTGCATGTTGTAGCAGTTGTTTGGCTTCTTGGTCGCTGGGTATTTTAAAGGTGGTGGGGTATTTAACCCCTTGGTTTCTTCCCAGTTTAACAGTACCCAAGCCAATGGCAGAAACACTGATATCTGTATTTGCTAGTTTATGTTTTATTAACAATTCAGAGTTGTTCATCAAAATACTCCTGCCAGAATGGAGCACTAACAGTAGGTGAATTTAACCAATCTGGTAATACTGCAGGTGTAGTGTTTGGCTGGATAGAAAGTGTTTTAAGCTGTTCAACTATCTGATCAGCGAGATCTGGTGCTAAAGCCAGCTTGGTAGGCCAGCAAACAGAAACGTTGTTTTGGGTTTGGCAGTAAGCAGCATCAGGGCGCGCTAAGCTACTTTGCTTCGGCTCAGCACGATTGACTCTAAAAGTAGCCCATTGCGCTTGAGAAAAATCCACCCAAGGTAATAACTGTTGTATTTGTTGTTTGGCTGTAGCAATCTGTTCTTCAGTTGATTTATCCAAACCATTTTCAGCAATAGCGCCACCTAAATACCATACCCACTGACCATCAGGGGTAGGGTGGCTGGTAATAGTCATTTTGGGGAGTGCTTGGGCACCAATGCAGTGAGCATAAATAGGATGAGGGTGAGGGTGTTTTATCATCGCCATATGCAGCGGGCGCAGCTGCATTTGCGGGGTGGAGAAGTTTAATTGATTCAGAATATCTTGAGTGCCTTCTCCTGCTGTTAACACGAAATGCTGTGCAGATATTGCTAATTGGTGATTCTGATCATTAATGATAAATTTGTTTAAAGTGCCCTGTTCATTCACTTGCCAATCTATCTGGGCATTATCGGTTAATTGAACAGTAGATTGTTGAACTGGCTTAACTAATGCTTGAATAACAGTCGGGACATCCAGCACCACTTCATCCAGCTGATACAAATCCCCTTTGAAGGCAGGGTTTTGAAATACGGTGGGATACTCTTTTTTGCTGAGTTTATTGACCCGGCCACGCAGAGCCTTGCTGGCAAAAAATGTGGTTAACTTGGAGCCCAGCCCTTGGGTGGACCACATATAATGGTGTTGGGACAACACTTTAACGCTGGTGAGATCAATTTCTCCTTCACCCGCTAGGCATTGTCGCCAGCGACTGGGCATTTGTGAAATAGCTTCAGCTGATTTAGTTAGGGTGCCGGTAAGGGTGTATTTGGTACCGCCATGAATAATTCCCTGGGATTTAACCGTTTGGCCGCCACCCAAACTTCCTTTTTCTAAAATAAGGCAGTTATAACCTTGTTGTTGTAGGCGATTGGCTAACCACAGGCCAGCAATGCCTCCGCCAACAATTACAATGTCTGTTTTGATCGAGTCAGTAGTCATACACAATTATTAATACAAGCTTCAGGGAAAGCTAAGCCTTATAAACAGTCAGGCTATCGCAAAAGTTAGAGGATATGGGATGGCCCTTCAAGAGCGGGGGAAGAATAGCTTTCCACTCCATATCGAACACTAAGCATACTTTCTGTACTTTAATGGCACTTTCATAAATGGCACTTTCATAGTGCTATTAATGTATAACAAATGCCAACAGTATAAGAGGGATCACTGCAATTGACTATGCTATGATGCGGTCTCGCTGAAAAATTATGTAATCAAAAACTCATGTAATTTTGGCTGTTATGAACCGATTTTGGTATACGTTGCTTTTCTATTTTCTACTGCCTCTTATCCTATTGAAACTTTGTTATAGAGGGATAAAAGCGCCGGCTTATCGCAAGCGTTGGAGGGAGCGGTTTGGCTTTGTTGAAAAACCACAGTTTTCTCAACAGCCAATTTGGGTACATGCGGTTTCTGTGGGGGAAACTATTGCGGCAATCCCGTTAATTAAACAAATCCAGCAACAGTATCCTGAACACCCGCTAGTAGTCACCACCATGACTCCAACTGGCTCGGAACGAGTAACAGCGCTGCTAGGTGATCAGGTGTTCCATGTTTATGCACCCTATGATTTACCAGGGTCAGTCAATCGTTTCTTGGAAAAAACAAACCCTTGTTTAGCAGTAATTATGGAAACAGAGCTGTGGCCAAACCTTGTTCATGGCTGCGCTAACAAAAATATACCAGTGGTAGTGGCTAATGCGCGGTTATCAGAACGTTCTGCCAAGGGTTATGGGCGATTCAAAAAACTGGTACAACCAATGCTCACGGAAATTACCCAGCTAGCCGCACAAGATCAGGCAACTGCGGATCGTTTTTTATCCTTAGGCTTAAGCCAGGACCAGCTTAAAGTAACAGGCAGCATTAAATTTGATATTGATGCAGATCCGGCAGAACAGCAAAAGGGCGATGTTTTACGTCAGTCATGGCTAGTAAGTGGCTCTCGTCCCGTTTGGGTTGCTGCCAGTACTCATAGTGGTGAAGATGAAGTTATCTTAAAGGCTCATCAACAATTACTCTCTAAACTCCCAAGTGCATTATTGGTACTGGTTCCTCGCCATCCAGAGCGATTTGATGAAGTAGCCAGACTAATTGAGCAGCAGCAACTGTCTTATATTCGGCGGAGTACTGATCAGCAGGTGTCTTCCGATACCCAGGTGATATTAGGAGACACTATGGGAGAACTTAAAGCTTTGTATGTTGCGGCAGATGTAGCATTCATTGGTGGGAGTTTACTCGAAGGCGGTGGTGGTCATAATATGCTGGAAGCAGCAGTGTGGGCTAAACCACTACTGTCAGGACCTAATGTAATTAATTTTCAGGAAATTACTGACAAGCTATTGAGTGCTGGAGGCATGAGGCTAGTTAGCAGTGCTAATGAGATTGCTGAGCAGCTAATAAAGCTACTAACTGATAAAAACGAAAGTAAAACAGTAGGTACCAACGCATTACAAGTGGTTAAAGAAAATCGCGGGGCGTTACAGAGCTTATTGGATTTAGTCAGTCAAAGCATAAAGCAGTAGCGCTAGCTTTACCAAACCAGCACTAATGCTTATTTAGGTAGTGTACTGTTAAAGCCGTTCACTGTCCTTAATTGCTGGTAACAACTCAGTATTGCCCGCTTTGCTAATCCACTTGTTCAACTCAGTTAAGTCGTCTGGGCTTAGCGTACCAGCCTGCTGCTTCAACTTCAGCGTGTTGATAATGAAATCGTAGCGGGCATTCAAGTAGTCTTGCTGAGAGTTATAGAGGTTTGACTGGGCCTCTAATACGTCAATAATATTCCGCGTACCTACTTCATAGCCGCTTTCAGTCGCTTCTAATGCACTGGCAGACGAAACTGTGCTTTGCCATCTGGCATCTACCCGTTGTACATCAGAATTGACTGTATTAAAGAAGTTGCGAGTTTGCTGATAAGTGGTTCTTACTTGAAAGTCTTTATCGTGCATGGCTTTGGAAAGTAAAGATGAAGCTGCGCGAGACCGTGAACTAGTCAGGCCACCACTGTAAATAGGGAAATTAAAGTTCAAACTATAAGTGGTGGTATTTGACTTGCCATTACTATCAGTGAACACTGAACGAGTGCTGGGTTGTGCTCGGTGACCGTATTCTGCTTTAGCACTGACTGTGGGGGCATGTCCTGATTTCTGACGCTTCACTTCTTCTTCTGCTACTTTGACTGACTCATTAGCTACCTGAACGGCTAGATTGTTTTTCAGCGCTGTTTTTACCCAGCTTTCAATTTTGGCAGGAGTGGGTGCTTTCACTGGCATATTTTTATCGAGCTTGCCTAAATTACCTGGTAGCTGATTGGTAATTGTGCGGATGGCTTCGTAGCTCACTTCTACATCATTTTCTGCAGTGATTCGAGTGACTCGGGCATTGTCATAAACAGCCTTGGCTTCAAGTACATCTGTTTTTGCAATTAAGCCAACCTCAAAGCGTTGCTGTGCCTGTTCATACTGGCGTTTAAAAGCAGTTTCACGAGCTTTCGCAGTTTCAAGGCTATCTTCGGCGCGTAGCGCATTAAAATAGGCTTCTGCAACTCGTAAAATCAATGATTGTGCCTCTAAACTAAGCTGCTTTTCTGCCTGACTGACTTCCTTTTTGGATTTAGTGTAAGTAAACCAACTTTGCAGCTGAAAAACAGGCTGTTCTAAAGAGGCACTCCAGCCATGGGTATTGCCGCCACTGGTACGGTTAGAAATACCATTTTGAAGTTGCACAGACTGACTATTAGAGGTGCTGGCAGACAGGTTGACTTGAGGAAGCAATCCGGCCAACCCTTGATCATCTGCTTCTTGGCTGGCATTAAACTGCTGGCGAGCAGCAGCAAACTGGGCGTCACTTTCCAAAGCCTGTTGGTAAATGGTCAGCAAGTCTGCCTTTTCGGCCATCACCAAAGGGCTGGCAAGCAGGGAAACTAGCAGGGTAGTAGTAAAAGGTTTCAATGCCATAAATCGAATCCCTTGAGTGAGGTATCTATAACCTGGATACGCATTACATTTATTTTCATAGTGTTTTTTAAACTGGGCATCATATTCAAGTAGCATTAACCAAAAGTAAACCGCACTTTTAAATCAGTTGTTGTACGGCTAAATAGCCTTTATAAAAAGTGAAATTTATAAGTTTAGTTACACCTAATGCTTGGGCCTATTTTTTAAAATATGGTGCTTAGTGTAACAAAACAAATTTATAAATGGATGAGTTTTTGAATTAGATGCCAATATTTCAAGTTATAATTTACACACTTTATGTTACCTAGTGTTGTGATAATTTTACAGCTATTTTGTCGTCAATAATACTTAAGCCTACCTTATGCTTATTTGCTCGGTTGGTGCTGTGGTTTGTGTTATTTGCTTGCTCAGTTAACAAGTAAATCAAAGTCTATAAAGTGACTATTCACTTTATAAAAAAAACGGCTATTTTTGGTATCAAGAAACGCTTAATCTGGATATTTCATTAGATCTCAAAGATAGGGGTATTCAGGCTAAATAGCTTGCATTATTTCATAGCAATCTTTGCTGACTCCAAGACTTGAGAGAAGTAGAGCAAATGGCTTGCAATTGCTTCTTAAAGAGGCAGCGTCAGTTATTTTGCCAATGGGTTGAATCAAGTGTAATGTAAGTTAGTCTAAGGTCTTAAGTAACGTCGTGGGAAGGTGTTGGGCATGAGGAAAGCAGGCTATATAGTAGATTTGGTCAAACAACAGGCAGTCTGTGAGGCCAATTACTTTAGGCTGTGTAAGCTGTTGCCTGGTAATGATGAAGATCTAAGGCGAATAGCCATCTCTCATGGTCGCTATCAGGGCATTTTGACGCTCAAGGTTGTTGAGCGCTGTAAATACACCTCAGTTATAAGTCTGATACATGATGCTGAATGGGGGGAGTGGGCTATTGCTCCCTTGATGAGTGTAAGGGTTTATCATGATGTTCAAATGGCAGAAGTCATCAGTGCTCAACAGAAGCGCCACTTTGCTGCAAAGTATAGCTATCCTAACCCGCAAATGTTCCATCCTGATGAAAAAGCACAGCTAAACCGGTTTTTGGCAGATTGGCTGGCATTTTGTTTAGAGCAAGGACACTCATATGAACCTGTGACCTTGTCATCTTGATAATAGCCTCCTGGTTGAAAGCTGTATTTATAGTTTAAACGAGCTAAGTGTGATCTGGTTTTAAAAAATAGCATGGGGCCTGAAATATCAAAGTATGCGCTGCTATAGTTACTCAATAGTGATTGCAACTAAATTATTGAGAGTCACTAAATCGATAGTTACCGATATTAAATTCGGCAATTTCTGCAGCGTATTTTTTACATGTTGCGCCTAATGACGCGGCTAACTTTACAACCTATTTATCAGTTTTATTGAAGAGCAAGCAGGACTTAACCTTTGTCAGTAAATACAGCATCACAGGTGGCACTACGAATTTTACAAGTAACTGATAGTCACCTTTATGCAAGCCAGCAAGGACAACTCCTGGGGGTGAATACTCAGGATAGCTTAAAGGCAGTTCTTATCGCATTTTCTCAGTTGCAGCGGGAAGTTGACTTGATGCTAGTAACTGGCGACATATCACAAGATGGTAGTCCAGAGTCTTATCAGCGCTTTGTAGATTGCACGGCCTCTTATGAAATTCCCCAGCGCTGGATTGCTGGTAATCATGATGAATATCTTTTAATGCAGCAGTTGTATAAAAGTAAGCCCTGTTTAAATAAGGCTTTTGTGGCACAAGACTGGCAGGTGCTGATGCTGAACTCTAATGTGCCAGGCAAGGTTTATGGTGAGTTGGCTGATGAGGAGCTGAACTATCTTAAACAACAATTAGATAATTCAACTGCAAAATATACAATGATTTGTTTGCATCACCATACGTTACCTGTGGGCTGTGATTGGTTAGATAATATTGGGCTTCGAAATGCAGATAAATTTAACCAGTTAATTGATCAATATGATCAGGTTAAGTTGGTGTTATGTGGGCACATTCACCAAGAGCTTGACCGTCAAGACTATCATGCCCGCTACCTGGGCTCTCCTTCCACTTGTGTGCAATTTGCCAGGCATAGTTCTGAGTTCAAACTGGATAACTTAGCCCCTGGATTTCGCTTAATTAACTTGATGGAAAATGGCGACATTGTAACCAGTGTTCACCGAGCAGAGCAGTTTAACTTTCAAATTGATGAAGATGCTATTGGGTATTAGGCATCTAATCATAATGCTTACCTAAACAGCTAAGCCAATTAGCTGTTAGAATCACTCACTTTAGGGTATCTATAATAATTGTTTATGGTTTTTGCGCAGTCTGATGAGCTATTGTACAAGACGGCTTGTGCAGTATAAGGCTTGGCTGCCTTCCCAAGCAAGCTAACAGAGTGCAGATGCTCATCAGGTAGAGCCTTGATTGCGAATTTATCAGAAGGCCAGAGACAGCAAACAATTATTAGAGGTGTTCTCTTTACTGTAAAGCCTTATCGCAGCAGACTTGCTTCCGTTTTTTAGTTATATCTGTAAAGGTATGTGCAAAGGTGAGTATACAGAAATCAACCTATGTAAGAAGACAAAGTTAATGATAAGTCAAAGTGCGTTAGCCAGTCCGCTGATTGTATATATTCATGGCTTTTGTAGCTCGCCTGCTTCAACTAAAGCTCGTTTGTTAATTGGGTCACTGAAGACGCAGCCATTTTTACATCAAGTGTGGGTGCCAGCCTTACCTTTTGGACCTGAACAGGCCATTGATTTATTGTGGGCTCGCCTTCAACAAGAAAGTCAGCAAAAGCCTGTTTATTTAATTGGCAGCTCTTTAGGTGGCTATTATGGCACCTGGCTATATCAGCAGCTAAGCCTGCGTCAGCAAAAAAGTAAAAGTGTTTATGAAACAAAACTGGTTTTGATTAACCCTGCTGTTCGTCCTTATGAAATGATGGCAGATTACTTAGGTGAACATAATAACTATTATACTGGTGAGCAGTATATCCTGACTCAGGAGCATGTTAACCAGCTGAAGGCACTACAGATTTCGGCTATTACTAATCCAGACAACTGTCTATTGCTGGTACAAACAGGTGATGAGACTTTAGACTACCGAAAAGCTGTTGACTATTATCAAGCAAGTCCAACCCAGGTTATCCCTGGGGGAAGCCACGGTTTTGAAAGGTTTGCAGAATATTTGCCGCAAATTTATAAGTTTTTCGGTCTACTTTAACTACTGTATAGAGTGTAATGAGTAAATATAACGCTGAATCCATAGAAGTACTAAGTGGCCTGGACCCGGTTCGGAAAAGGCCGGGGATGTACACAGACACCACGCGTCCTAACCACTTGGCTCAAGAGGTCATTGATAACAGTGTTGATGAAGCGCTGGCGGGATTTGCTAGCCAGATAGTGGTAACCCTGAATAAGGATAACTCACTGTCAGTGTCGGATAATGGCCGTGGAATGCCAGTTGATATACATCCAGAAGAAGGTATTAGCGGAGTTGAGTTAATTCTGACTCGTCTCCATGCAGGTGGAAAATTCTCCAATAAAAACTATCAGTTCTCTGGTGGTTTGCATGGGGTGGGGGTGTCTGTTGTTAATGCGTTATCCAGTCACTTAGAGGTAACTATTAAGCGAGGTGGTCAGGTTTACCGAATGGGCTTTTTAGGGGGAGAAAAAGCCAGTGACTTAAAAGCTGTGACTGAGTGTAAAAAGCGGGACACCGGAACAACTGTACGTTTTTTGCCTGATCCTAAATATTTCGATTCTCATAAGTTTTCAGTAGTCCGACTTAAACATGTATTAAGGGCAAAAGCGGTCCTTTGTCCTGGGCTGGAAATTATTTTTAATGATCAAGCCGCTAATGAGACTGAGCATTGGTATTACGAAGATGGCCTGCAAGATTATTTAAAACAGGCAACAGAAGCATTTGAGACGTTGCCCCCTACCCCTTTTATTGGCTCGATGGCTGGTAATACCGAAGCGGTAGACTGGGCTGTACAGTGGTTACCAGAAGGCGGGGATTTAACTACAGAAAGCTATGTCAACCTGATCCCTACGGCGCAAGGTGGTACCCATGTAAATGGCTTACGCACCGGGTTATTAGAAGCCATGCGTGAATTCTGTGAGTTTCGTAATTTATTGCCTCGGGGAGTCAAGCTAAGCCCGGATGATATTTGGGAGCGCTGTAGCTATGTGCTTTCTGCTAAGTTGCAAGACCCGCAGTTTTCGGGACAAACCAAAGAACGTTTGTCTTCCCGTGAATGTGCTGCATTTGTTTCTGGTGTTGTGAAAGATGCCTTTAGCTTATGGCTAAATCAGCATACGGCAGAAGCTGAACAATTGGCTGAGTTGTGTATCAATAATGCCCAAAGGCGGTTAAAAGCGAGCAAAAAAGTAGCACGTAAAAAAGTCACGGCAGGCCCAGCTTTACCTGGTAAATTAGCTGATTGCTCCAGCCAAGACTCTGAACGTACTGAACTATTTTTAGTAGAGGGCGACTCGGCTGGAGGCTCTGCCAAACAAGCGCGTGACAGAGAGTTTCAGGCAATTATGCCGTTGCGGGGGAAGATTCTGAACTCTTGGGAAGTAGAATCTGGTGATATTTTAGCCTCGCAAGAAATTCACGATATTTCCGTTGCTCTTGGTATCGATCCAGCCAGCAGTGATTTAAGTGGTTTAAGATATGGCAAAATTTGTATCCTGGCTGATGCAGACTCGGATGGCTTGCATATAGCTACATTGTTATGCGCACTATTTGTACGTCACTTTAAGCCTTTAGTAGAAGCAGGTCATGTGTATGTGGCAATGCCACCATTGTATCGTATCGATATTGGTAAAGAAGTGTATTACGCTTTGGATGAAGCAGAGAAACAAGGCATTTTAGACCGCATCAGTGCTGAAAATAAAAAAGGTAAAGTCAATGTGCAGCGGTTTAAGGGGTTGGGTGAAATGAACCCTATGCAGTTACGGGAAACCACCATGGCACTCGACACCCGTCGTTTAGTGCAGCTAACCCTGGATGATGACGAAGCTACATTTGAAACCATGGACATGTTGCTTGCAAAAAAACGTTCAAGTGATCGAAAGCAATGGCTAGAGCGGTTTGGTAATTTGGCTGAGGTTTAGTAGGCTTCACCAATAAATAATACATTAGATGTGTAATATATAGGGGGCTTTCAGCCCCTTTATTGTACTAAAAAACAAACTAGAATTATTGTCAGTGTAAAGATGCGTGATCTTTTTTTGATAGAAAAGTACTATTAATAAAAATATATACAGCCTTAATAGACTTTGTGAGTATTGAACTGATGAAAATATCCAGTAAGTTTTTAATTATTATATTTATGTTGATATCCAGCTTGGCATCGGCTGAACAGCTAGAGTTATTACAAGTAAAAACTACTAAAGCTGAAATTTGTAAAGCAGCATTTTCTACAAACTCAATTCCTAATGATAAAATACAAGTTGTATCGACAGGTGTTATCAATGTAAGAGCAGATGATGGTAGTGAGTTTCATTTTATTCGAAGCATTAAAGGAGCTGAAGTCCACTTAAAAGGGAAACTTGAGTCCCAAGCTGGTAAGTCTGACCATAAGCTATTACCAATGGTACTAGAGGTAAGGCGTGAAACTGGAGTTTCTATCAGAACGTCTACTACACTTTTAGTGACTGACAATAAACTAATATTAGTTTCTGGAACTTGCAATTTTATTGAAGAAACAAATGGCCAAACTTCTGAATTATGGTTTATAAAACTAACGAAGTAATAGACGATATAATGTGTAGTCAAATTATATTTGCCTATAAGTATATGTTTTAACCAAGGCTCTCAATATTTGGTTAAATGAGAGCTATGCAAGGGAAAACTAATGCCCCTTTAGGGGGGCAAACAGCAGCTTTTAAAAGAGTCGGGTGTTTACATTAAAAGCCTGATAAATCAGGAATTAACCGGTAATTATAAGAAAAATTACATCTAGTCCAGCCTCGACCAGTAGCAATGCCTCCAGGGCCTTTTGCATGAGCTTTTATTGTGATACTGGTTGGCACTTCAATCCCAAAACCAATATTTTTGTAGCCGCCTAACTCGTAATGACATCTATTATCTGCACCATTACTTGAAGCTATTTGAAAAGAAGGAGAAGGTTGTTTTGTTATAAAGTGTCCACTTGGTGCTGTATAAGTTTCACTTGAATCGCAAGTGTGTCTTTTTCCTACAATACTAGTTCCTTTAGTTGTACATTCAACATCTTCATTAACGACAACTTGTGAAAATGCTGGCATAGCAATTAAAGCAGATAAACCAATTAATAGTCTTTTCTTCATAAGATATCCTTTTTATAGTAATGAACTTGTTTTAATCATCACCACTTCAATTGGTGAAAATGGTGGTTTGATAAAAAATGGATATTTTTTGCTATATTTGAGCCGTATTAACTACTTCTTTGTGAGTAAAGTATTTAATACTTTTAATTAAGCGTAAGGGAGAAGCACATGAACTACTTGATCTCTCAATGCTTAATTGAATAGCTTTGCAGAGACATAGATTGAAATGCCTCCTGCTTGGCGGAGGGTAAATATATAGAGTTATTCTACTAAGCATATTAGACCTTAGTAGCGTTTAAATAGATGCTAACTAGCTTGCTGATGTTTAACGCTATCAGCAATGTAGTGTAAGTTATGTAAAAATATAGGAAGTTAGTACTTGCTTTAAAGGTATCAAACTTAACTTCTATTTGGTTGGTGATACCTTGCAAACTATGCTTGTGTAGTTGAGAAGCACGGAGAAGAAGAGATGCGTTGAGAAAGGAATTAAAGGCCTTAAAGCATCGCTTTAAGGCTTACCCAAAATCCAATGAACTTTTGCAGCCTCTTATCTTTTAAAGATCTGGCCTGCATTATAGTGCTCTTCTTTAGGAATTAGTCCCCAATCAGGAGCTTTGATATTCACAAAATTTCTGTGGTCATAGTCACAGTTTGGGCATCCACTGCGTTTGAATGCCAGTGTGTTTACCATTGAAAAACATTTTGGGCACTTTGTTTCTGAATCATTTTGATGCATGTTGATAACCCCCTGCTAAGTATCCTTAGGGGTATTTTAGAGCGTTTAATAAATTGAAATGTTTTTTGTGTCACATTTAATATTCGCTACATGAGTAAATTTATTGAGAATAGAAGATTCGAGATTTGGTTATAGGTTTATTGCAACACTATTCCACAGTTTTATGGCTCTCGAAGTGAAATTATGGGGGAAACTGAAGTGTGTTTTTTGATCAATATAAATTGAAACGCAATACAATAATATGTCGTACATTATATGATTGGAATGTATTATAAGCGGTATGCTAGGTATTGTGAGATAGAAGTATTTATGGAAATCACACTTAACGATTTTAATGTTACTGGTTGGATTAAAGCTTTAAACTAACCAGTAACAAGTGTTAGAAGTAAATACTAAGTGGTGACTACACTACGACCAAAACTTACTTTTGATTCTTAAAGTAGCTAGATGAAGTGTATTATTTACGCCGACAGAATAAGCCAAGTGCAGCTACACCCAATAAGGATAAAGTGCCTGGTAGTGGTACTTGGGTTACTGTCGTTTTACCTTGTCCTAAGATATGGTCATTGCCACACTGCATTGTATATGAAGCAATGAAATCAATATCTTCACCTAAAAAGCTTAAATCGAAACCAGTTGCTAAAAAATGCTTACCTCCCCTTAAGCCTGTTTCAGCATCAGTAAGTGAATCTAACAAGTTAAACGTACCCGATTCAATTTGGGTGCCGCCAGAAAGATAAGACCAAGGCCCAGATGATGCGAAAATAGAGGAGCTAGCTAGCTGACTATTTGCCGTTAGTTTAACCACATCGTAGCTTAAATTATTCCAGTTAATATCCAGAACATAGTCGAAGTTGCTTTTTGAGCCAGAAGTGCTCAAAAAGATATCGCCAGACTTGAATGTACGTCTGTGAACTGGGTCGTAGGCGCCATTGACTAAGTCAAAACCTGAAGCAAGACTTAGCTGATTACCTTTCTGATAGAAGGCTTCTAGGTCCCAAGCTTGGATAGAAGGGCCTGAGCTTGCGCCTGGCTCCACTTCGTTATCTTCTTGAGGACCATACCAGCCATTTCTTGAAAATTTGGTGCCATCCCAAGATAGGTTTCTATAGTTGCCATCATTAATTGTAATGTCTTTACTGCCGGGTATATATAAAGCCATTGCTTGAGTGGATATAACAAAGCTTATAGCAGCACCAATAAAAGTTAATTTATTCATTGGGAGATTACTCCTAAAGTGTATTAAATGAAAAATTGATATTGAAATAATAAAACTGTCATTTGAGGCTGCTGCTCTTGAGCACAATATATGCCAGAAAAAAATAACTTAGGCTAAACAATAGGTTGCTAATTAATAAGTACTAAATTAAATAGTCTTGTAAAAATAGGATTTGTGACAATGAGCAAATATATGAAGAAACTGGTAACTTGTTTGAGTGGAAAGTGTGGTTTGGTTCGCTTTTACTTGGTTTGATACTACATAATCTACTCTTAATAGGTAGCTTATTAATATATTACTTAATGCGGTTGTAAAACTATAAAAAAGTATTGCGATAAGTCAATAGACAGATATTAAAAATACGGTTTATGGGAAATGTCTGCTCAGCAAGTCCCTTTGTGTCTCTGTTGCACATAATCTGCACATAATCTACGGGATAATTGCTCATCTCATTCGTCATGTTTGCATAAGTTTTTTTTATATTCTGAATTAGGCATTCAGGGTATATGATGATGCAAGCTAGTTTAACTGAACAGTGTATTTCTACAAGTTGCCAGCAAGTCGAGCAACAACTAGTTGAGACCCCATTGGTAGCTGCTGTTCGATGGAATGCTGCTTTTATTCTTAGCCAGTTACTGGTTGCCATTAGCCTCATCTACTTGTTTAAACCAACATTACTTTGGGTTTGGGGGCAGATACAAACTGCTGAAAACAGCTTTCATATTATTGGTGTGGGGTTGCTAGTTGGTTTAGTCATACATAGTGTTGTTGCAAAGAAACGACAGTTGACGCTGAGCTTTCAAATTAAAAAACTGCCATTAGTCGTATTCACTGTAGGTTGCTTGATTTTTTTATTAAATGAGCGATTGACAGGCATTCATATTTTTTCTGCCACTTTGATGTTGATTACGCTATATGGCTTTTTAGGATTCTATGTAAAAGCTACATCCTGGGCCAAAGCATTTTTACCGTTTGCATTATTGATTTTATTACTACCCTTTGAAGGCTATTTAGATATTTACTTAGGTTTCCCTCTCAGGTTATTTTCAGCAGAGATGGCTAAACACTTTCTTTCAAGCTTTGGAGTCTCTGCATTAACCAGTGAGTCGGTTATCTTGGTTGAAAATAAGGCTGCCATAGTCGATTTAAGTTGTAGTGGTTTAAAAGGGCTATGGGCGGGGTTAATTTTTTATATATTTTTAACCTGGATAGAGAGTAACAAGCTTTCTTTAAGTTGGCTAATTGGTTTGGTGCTATTTATTTGCTGCTTGGTTGGTTTCAATATCTTCCGAATTATTAGCTTGGTTGCTTTAGATTTAGTGCTTAACCTTCCTCAGTTAGCTAATTATGCCCATACAATGCTTGGTGTGTTAGGTTTTGTTTTTTCCTGCCTATTTGGATGGCTACTGATGAGGCTTCAAAGTGGAAATATTCAAATATCACCAAAACAAGAATCAATGAATACCAACCCACCTAATTTGTCTTTGATAAGTAAAGGTTTGATAAAAAATGATTGTTACAGCTTGGCTCTAATACTTATCATTATAACAGGGAGCATTTTTCTCTATGAGCCTTTGCCAAAGCAGCAATCAATGGCTAATAAAAAAATCGAACTACCAGTTGACTTTAATGGTAAGGAGGTAGCATTTCTACCGATAGAAGAGAATTTTTTTAAAAGTAATTCAGCTAATGCTGTTAAATATCAGTTTGAATGGAGTGGTTATCAAGGCAGTTTGATTTTTGTCTATAGCCATTACTGGAAGTCTCAGCATGACCCAAGAAACTGTTATTTTTCGCAAAATATTACGGTTGATTATGAAAAAACTTTATCGCTATCAGCAGAGTATGATAGTAAGCCAGTAGAAATAAAATACCTGCATCTTAATGGTGGACAAAATTCCGGTTTTTATTGGTTTCAGTCTCCGACTAAAAAAACAGCTGATTATTCATCTCGTGTATTCTCAGGCTGGTTAACTCCCAGTGAACCTTGGGTAATGGTATCAGTCGCTTGGGAGGGAGAGTTAAGTGCTTTGGCAACTGAAAAATTTGTTGGCCAAGTATATAGCCATATAAAGAGTCAATTTTAAACCCTTCACATTAGCTATATAGTCGTCGGAAAAGAATAGTGATAATGGAGTTAGATTATGAGTAGTCAGCAGGCAAAAAAAATTATGTATAAGTTGATAAGGTTATTTAACTATGGACTATTTTGGTCTTGGAATCTTATCTTCTGTATTGTTGCTTTATTTATCTTAGTTCCTTATGTTGTGGTGGTGGCTATTAATGATGCCATGTTGGGAGCGGGCACCTGGGGGCAAGCAGGCTATGCGTTATTTATTGTTGTTATCCCAATAGTAACAATGGCTTTAGGTGTTACTGTATATAGAAGAAACCCGTCAATGTTACTAAAGCTATTTTACGGGTTTGAAATGCCAGTGGTATTTTTAATATTGATGCGATTGATCTTGCTAAGAGATATTAATCCTGGCATGGTTCATTTTTTATTTAATATATTTATTGCAATAGGGTCTTTTTTCTTCCTAAGCTGTATTGCTGATACCAAAAAATTGAAATTACTTGCTCTACCTTATGTTAGGGTTATTCTTGCGGTAATCACCCTAATGACAGGCTGCTATTTAGCTGCACTGATGTTGCCTTTTGCCATACCCTTTTTTATTAGTACTATAAAAGTGTTGGTTGAAATAGATTGGTTAGAAGTGTTAGAAAATTTCTTCTTATTTCCAGCTATATTTTTTGCAGTAGTGTTAGGGGTTTACAGCTTTAGCTTATTTATTTTTCTTCCATTTGCTATGACTTACCTCTATATAAGTCAGTTCATCAAGGAGTGGAAAGTAGCAAGTAAACAATTAAATATGTCACTTGTCTCTGTTGCAGTTATTTTGCTAGTAGTAGTCAATATTGGTACCTTTATCGTAGTTAATCAGCAGTCACAGCAGCATGTATTCAATGCACTTGGTGAAATTACTGATCAAAAACCCTTGAGTATTGAGCAAGCCAATTACTTTTTAGAAGAAAAGGGTAGTATTCGAACAGCGCTAGTGAATGCTTATCTTGGTGCTTATCGATATGTGTCTACAGATGAGAAAAGTACAGCGGTACTGGCTGCTTATAAAACAGCGCTGGGTTCGTCTGATTATACGTTGGCAAAAATATCTCAAGCATTCTTTAATGCTATGGCTAGCCCTTTTCTTTATGATGGCAAAGATTTTCGACAGGACAAAGCAAAAGCTGCGGTTATGTATAAACGGTTATTTGATACCCCAATTGAGAAAGCCGAAAAACATGCCATTATTGATGCTATTCAGGCAACCTGGGAGCGGGAAGAAATGGCGGCAGGGTTAATCAATGCAGCTAATCGGCATGTGTTAGTAACAGAACAGCAGATTTGGGTAAAAGCAGTTGCTGATACTGCACAAATTAATATTGTACAACGGTTGGAAAACCAAACCTTTACTAACCAGGAAGTGGTTATGCATTTCTCACTGCCTGAAGAAGCGGTATTGACAGGTTTATGGTTAAGTGATGATGAATCAAAGCCTCGTAAATACCCATTTGTTATAGCACCGAGAGGAGCAGCACAGCAGGTGTATAACGATGAGGTTAAGCGACGAGTTGACCCTTCTTTATTAGAAAAGGTCGGGCCAAGACAATATCGGTTACGCGCATTTCCGGTGTTAGCTAAAAATTGTGAACGTAGCTCAAGGTTTTTCTATATTCGCCATAATTGTAAAACTGACCCTTTATTTGTTGAGTATGAATACACAACAACTGCTAATAATGATGGCAGTTGGCCTTTACCTAAGCTATTGGAACAGCGAAACTTATTTTGGAATCATAGCTTAGGGCTAACGTTAAACGGACAGAAGCTAGTAAAAGGAGAAACCTGGTTACCTGAAGCATTTTATTATGAATCTGAAAATACACAAAGAAAACTAATGAAAGCAACGTTTGGAAATACCATTATTACTGCTAAGCCACGAGTGTTAGAAGATCACCAAACTCAACACAACTATACAGATTTTATAGTTGGTATACTCATTGATAGCTCATACAGTATGAATACCAACAGGCAAGCTGTAACCAGAGCGATATCTTGGTTAGAGGCAAATAATGTTAATTATGATTTGTATAGCTGTAATGTCGCTTGTACTAAACTACCAAATAAGAAAAGCGATTTTGACTTTCTAAGTAATCAGCAACCTTATCAGCAGCTTTCTCTTTGGAAAAACCAGCTAGGATTTGATCAATACAATATGCTGATTATGTTGACTGATAAAGGTAGCTACGAATTAGAAAAAGATAATAACAATCAATTAATTATGCCTGCGCCTTTATGGTTAGTGCATCTAAATAGTGAATTGCCTTATGCTTACAATGATAATATGCTAGAAGCAATAAAGAAAAGCCAAGGTGGCATAGTAGGATCTATTGAGCAAACTTTTTTAAAGCAATACCATCGTAAGCAGTTTGTAGAAAAGAATAAAAGCAATAAAGAGTTAAACAACAGTATAGAAGTAAAAGTGGAAAATGAACAAATAAATGATAGAAACCAAATCATTCCTTTTGCTATAACAGATCATTACTTGTGGTACGCATATACCAGTGATAATTCTAATGTCTCAAATAATAATGAATTCTTTACAAAATTAGCAAGTAAGCAATGGCTTGAGTATTTAGCAGTGAATAAAGACACAAATAGTTTACCTGTATTAGATGAGCTGCATTCAATAGCAAAAGAAAATCAACTAGTTACAGACTATTCATCCATGCTGGTACTCGTGAATGACCGTCAGAAGCAAGCTTTGAAGGGAGCTGAAGCAAAGGATGATCGGTTTGACCGAGAAGTTGAAAGAGGTAGTGAAGATATTACCTCACCTACAGATGTTTTCTCAGTACAAGCTGTTCCTGAGCCAGAAGAGTGGTTGTTAATGGGGCTGGTTGCTATTATGTTAGGGGTAGCTTATTTTAGAAGAAAGAAAAATCAAGAGTTGCTCATGAAAGTAGCTGTATAGTTTATTTAGTATATTACTAACTGATATTTTTTGAGAATCAATATGAATACTTTTATCAAAACGACATTTTCTCATACTGTCGTTTATTTTTTCTATCTATCCACAAAATAATATAACTTGCACAGCCTGTTTTTTCCTTACTATAAAAAATAGATTATCAAATCAATAAGACCATAGTATTATATTTTGATATTGTTTAATAGGCTAATCTTTCTCAGTTACCAAAATGTAACCTGTTAATAGACAATTATTTAACTATAAATTCCTTCATTATTTCTAGCTTGGATGCTTACAGCGTTGCTGTGTGCTCACTTTGTAAAACGGATTCTAAACGAGGTGTTGTATGGGAACCCGATTCAAGTGGTTGGTAGGCATTTTATCTACGACCTACTTTTTAGTTGCTTCTTCAGTATTGTCTGCTGCATCGCCATTTGCGGCAGATGTGTTAGTGGTTATTGATGAATCTGGCTCAATGGAAAAGGAGCAAAGCTGGATTGGGGAGGTGGTTCCTTTACTGGAAGAAAATTTAAAAAATTATGGTATTGGTAATGAGTCTACTGCTAATCAATATGGTTTGATTGGGTTTGGAGACAATGCCCAAGTACCGAGAAAGGTATTAATTGATGGTGAATCAATGGGTTCTGCTGATGCATTTGTTAATGCAGCGAAACAATTACATACCTCAGGCGGAACAGAAGATGGTTGGCGTGGTATACAGTATGCGTTAACTGATTACCCGCGTCGGGATGAAGCAGCACTTAATATTATTCTTGCTACAGATGAAGATAGAGATAATACAGATAGCACCATTACTTATGAGTCAGTATTAAAACAATTAACTGACAGTCGTGCACTATTAAATGCAGTCGTTAATGTTCAAATAACCTGCGAAGATGGAAAACCAGCATTGGGAATGGATAGTAATGGGGTTGGCTATCAGGTTGATGGTAATGGTGGATATACTACTTGCAATAATGCCAAAGCATCAGGTGGTGATGGTAATACGGTTGCACACTATGTCAACTTAGCCTTAGAAAATGGCGGCGCAGTTTGGGATTTAAATGTATTGCGACAAGGAGGACATTTTGCTCAATCATTTACCAATGCGTTGTTGGATATTAAAGTTGAAGAAATTCTTAAGCAGCGCCCGCTGGGTGATTTAGTAGCCGTTGCAACAGTATATCCTAATCCAGCTGTAGCAAATCAGCCCATCACACTAGATGGAGCAAGCTCATTTTCTCAGCTGGATGGGCGTGAAGTCGTTAGTTGGAATTGGGACTTAGATAGTGATGGCAATTATGATCAGTCAGGGCCTGTTGTAACTCATGCGTTTCCTAAAATGGGGGAATATCCAGTTATCCTTCAAGTGACGGATAACTCAGAGCCTCCTTTAACAGATACAGTCACAATTAAAGTTAATATTAATTTACCTCCACTTCCTCCCTCTGCTAATGCTGGCGGACCTTATTTATTTTGCCCTAATACACAGCCCTGGCGTTTAGATGGCAGTAAGTCAGAAAATCCTGATGATGGCTTACATGAAGAAGAAAAACCTGCAGATAAAATTATTGAGTATGTTTGGGACTTAAATAATGATATGAAATTTGATGATGGGTATGGTGCCATTATCAATGCTACGGAAGTTTTATCAAAACTAGGAGTGGGTGACCATATCATTCGTTTAAAAGTAACTGATAACACCAGTCAAGCGTTTCCTAGTAGTGAATTAGCAAACCTTTCAGATGTTGCTGTTACTCAGGTTCAGATCCGAGATGTTAGTGACCCGTTATGTCAATGTTTACCTGATATAACTGCGGATCGAATTAAAGCTAAAATATCAAAAGGAAATACAGCCAGTTATGTAGAATTAACTTGGAATAATATGGAAGCGCATCACTATGCAATATATCGTAGCCAAACTCAGGGTGGACCATATACGCATATTGCAGATGTTGATGGTAGTAATATTAGCTATGACGACAGAGAAGTAGAGTCAAATGCTTATTATTATATGGTATCGGCTGTAAAAGCGAATGGACATGAACAATGTCGTTCAGTTGAAGTTGCGGTAAGTGGGAATAATGGTGGTAATACTGTACCAGTATTTGACTCTGTGCCGGTACTAACAGCAACAGAAAATAGTCAATATGAGTATCAAGCTAATGCAATAGATAATGATTTTGGTGATCACATTACCTACGAACTGCTTACAGCACCAGCTGGTATGACTGTTAACCCTCAATCTGGTTTAATTCAGTGGACACCTAATAATGCGCAGGTTGCATCTCATACTGTTGCAGTTCGTGCATTTGATATTTATGGCGCTTTTGACCAACAACGCTTTGTTATTAAAGTTGAAAACAGCAACCAGCCACCTCAAATAGTTAGCGAAGCAATTACAACAGTTAAAGCGAAATCAGAATATAAGTATAAAGTACAAGCAGTCGACCCAGATCAGGGTGATAAACTAACTTTTAGTTTGATTACTGCACCACAAGGTATGCATATTGATAGTGGTACAGGTGACATTAGTTGGATTCCTTTAAATACCCAGGTAGGTGAGCACGAGATACATATCAAAGTGGCTGATGCTGCAGGGCTAGAAGATAACCAACAATTTAAGCTTGTTGTTAAAGAGTTAAATTTACCACCAAAGTTTACTAGCGTTCCCTTAACCACTGTTGTTGAAGAAACAAACTATCAGTATCAGGTAAAAGCGACTGACCCCAATGTAAATGACACTATTATTTATTCGCTTGATACTTTTCCTGCTGGGATGAAAATAAACCCTAATACAGGAGTGGTAAATTGGCTGCCTAATACTCAACAAATAGGAGAGCACAAAGTTGTTATTGTTGCTGCTGACCAACACAATGCAAAAGCATCTCAAACCTTTTCTGTTAAAGTTAAAGAGGCCAATAAGCCACCGCAAATAACAACAGATAAATTACCTAATGCATTTGAAGGTAAGCCCTACCAAATAACGCTTCAGGCCAATGACCCTAATAGTAATGATACTCTGACATTCTCACTAACTGGGCCAGCCAATATAAAAATTGACGCGAAAACAGGCGTTATTACTTGGTTACCCTTGTCAACTCAAATTGGTAGTCAAACAGTTACTGTGCAGGTTAAAGATAATCATGGTTTAACCACTAGTAAGCAATTTTCAATTTTAGTAGTTGAAATAAATGAAGCGCCCGTAGCAACACCACTGGCATTGGAAACAAAAGAAAATATTTCACTTAATATTCAATTGGCAGCCACTGATCCTGATGGGGATGAGTTAATATATACAATCGTTAAGCAGCCAGAGCATGGCACCGTTTATGGTGAAGTGCCTCACTTAATTTATTTACCTAATGCTTATTTTTCAGGTAATGATGAGTTTACCTATGAAGTGTCAGATGGGCGATTAACAAGTAGTGCAAGGGTAACTATTGCTACCGAGCCAACAGTAGACAACCATCCTCCTGAAATAATTAGTAAACCAAAGCAAAAATATACTTTAGAGGTGCAGTCAGGGCAGCCACAACCACTGGCATTAGAACGATGGAAGCCTGTCGTATTATTTGATGTAAGTGGTGATCCTACCCCTTCCTGGCAAATTACTAATAACGGAAAAACCGCTGTTCAATCGGTGAATGCAGACCCTTCAGCATTTATTGGTGATTTTCATCTTGCTAATAACCAAGTAAGTGGTACCTGGCGGGTAAGCACAACAAGTGATGATGACTATATTGGGTTTGTGTTTGGTTATCAGAACCCTTATCAGTTTTATTTGTTTGACTGGAAACAAAATGCTCAAACATTTGAAGGAATGCATGCAGAAAGAGGAATGACACTTAAAGTGTTTAATCTTGCTGCTGATGGCAGTGAGGGGAAACCACAATTCTGGCCAACTAACCCTGCTAATGGAAAAGTGTTGTTTAATAATGATGTACCTTGGACAGCCAATGTTGATTATGACTTTGTACTATCGTTTAGGCCTGGGCAAATTAATATTACGGTTAAGCAAGGTGATCAAGTAATTGAATCATTTTCGGTGGAAGATACTACTTTCACTGATGGCCTGTTTGGTTTTTATAATTATTCTCAAAGTCATGTGGAGTACAGTGGTTTTACAGCAGAACGTTTAGCTAATCGAACGTATATTTATCCAGTTATTGCTAAAGACCCAGATAATGATGTATTGAAATATGAGTTAATTAACGCGCCTGAAGGTATGTCAATTGATAGTACCTCTGGGCAACTGATATGGCAGGTTACAGAAGATAAAGTAGGTACTTATCCGGTTACAATTAAAGTAACAGATACACAAGGTGCCAGTGATCAACAGGCATTTAATCTGACGATTGCTGATAGTCGACCTGTGATCACTACTTTAGAGTTATCAGATGGTTTTGTAGGAAATAGCTATAAAGCGGATATTAATGCTTTTGATAAAAATCCTGAAAGTTATTTAGTTTTTGACTTGTTGGAAGCACCCTTCGGTATGTCCATAGAGCCTATGACAGGGCAGATTAATTGGATACCAACTATAGGAGACTTAGGTAAGCATATTGTTGTAGTGCAAGTTACTAATGAGCAAGGACTTTCCTCTCAAAGAAAGTATTCATTAAATATTAAAAAAGCATCTCTCAATAAACCACCTTACTTTACTTCAGCGGCAAATACGGAAGCGATTGTAGGGCAGCTATATCAATATGTGCCTGAAGCAGTAGACCCAGAAGGTGAAGTAATTGATTTTGGTATGGCACACATTCCTTATGGAATGACCATGTTTGATGGCAATACCATAGAATGGGTACCAACAGCTGACCAGAAAGGAACTCACGAGATTATTTTGGAGGTACGTGATGAATCAGGGAATGTTGGTAAGCAAATATTTTTAATTACTGTTGCAACAGTTGAAGGCAATCATTTACCAGAGTTTTTATCTACACCAGAAAGTAATGTTGTAGTAGGAAATGAATTTTATTATCAGCCAGAAGTGATTGATCCTGATGGTGACCTTGTTTCATTGTCTTTAATTCATAAGCCAGATGGAATGACCATAGAAGCAGGGAAAATAAAATGGAAACCTGCTTTGGAACAAACTGGTTTCCATCAAGCTATTATTTTGGCAAGGGATGCTCGTGGTGCGGAAGCAACACAGCAATTTGAAATATTAGTACGTAAAGAGGCAATTAACCAAGAGCCTGTTATCACCAGTACACCAAGTCAGGCTGTTATGGTAGGAGATAACTTCAACTATACGGTATTGGTTGAAGATCCTGAAAATGATCCTTACTCCCTGTACCTGGTCGCTAATCCAGAGGGAATGAAGGTCAGAGAAAATAAAATAATACACTGGCAGCCAACTGCTTCAGATATTGGCACCCACTCAATTACTTTAAGGGCTAAAGACCAAGCGGGTAATGTAGTTCAGCAGCGATTTAAATTAAATGTGACTGTTGATGGAAATAATACACCGCCAGAAATAACTTCTCAGCCAACCGGTATTGCTTATATAGGTGAGTCATATCAATACACTATTACTGTTGAAGATAAAGAAGGTGATCCAGTATTAATTAGTATTGAATCAGCACCTGCAGGAATGAAGCTCGATGCAACAACGAATGTACTTTCCTGGGAGCCACAGGCTGAGGCACTTGGTCAACATCAGATTAAACTTATGGTGTCTGACAATAGAGGTGGAATTAATACCTATACTTATACATTGCATGTAGTGGAACGTTCAACCAGTAATTTACCCCCCAAAATTATCAGTACTCCTCCGCAAAAAACACTTTCTGGTGAGACTTACCAATATCAGGTACAGGCAACAGACCCAGAAGGAGGTGTCTTAGTATACAACTTAAGATCCTCTCCTGATGGAATGTTAATTAATGAGACTGGACTTATTTCTTGGCAAACTGACAACACGCATATTGGTAAGCATTCCGTCATTATTCGTGTTGAAGATGAGGCAGGTAGTTTTACTGAACAATCTTTTAGTGTGCTTGTTGAAGATAGCTTAAATCATTCACCTAAGATTACGTCAGTACCAGGATATACTGCTATGCCTGGGGTTGCCTATCAATATCAAATTACTGCTGTAGATACCGATGGTGATGTTTTAAGTTATCAACTGTTGAATGCTCCTGCTGATATGTCTGTAAATGACACAGGGCTTGTTGTATGGGTTCCAAAAGAAAATCAGCTAGGTGAACATAATATCCAAATCAAAGTTGCAGATGGCCGTGGTGGGTATCAGCTACAAACATATACTCTTCATGTACTGAATAATAATGAAAACCACTCTCCTATAATTAGTTCACAGCCGCCAGCAATTGCAGTGGTTGATCAGACATATCAATACCAGTTGATTGCTTCAGATGTAGATGGCGATTCACTTTCTTATAGCATTACCAATGGACCTGAAGGGTTAACTGTTGGTTCATCCGGTTTAATTCAGTGGTTACCTGATAGTCAATTTGCAGAGCACAGCTATCAGGTTAGCATCACAGTATCTGATGGCCAGGCAACGGTAACTCAAACTTATAATTTAACTGTCTTAAGTCAACCTGAATTACTGGATGGACAATTAACCGTTTCTTCTCAAACAGTGAAACTAGGTGAGTCAGTTATTATTAATCTAGCAATAACAGGAGGTAGTGGAGAGCACTCTGCGAAAGTTACTGTTAATGGTTTAGTGTTAGCTCTTAATGATGGTAAAGCTGAATATACGCCAAATGATGTGGGTCGTTATGAGGTTGTCGCCCGGGTGTCTGATGGTGATGAAGAATTTATTTTAAAAGATCGGTTTACTGCTTATAAGGATGATGATGCAGAAGTGCCAGTTGTTAAAATCATTTCTCCTGATTCAAACGATAAATTAACGGATATAGTTGATATTGTTGCAACGGTTGAGGACGCTAATTTAGCCGATTATCGTTTATCTGTTGCACCTAAAAAGACAAGGATATTAACCACGGATTTACAATTAATAGCTGAAGGTGCTAGTAGTGTTAATAATGAAGTGATTGGTCAGCTTGATCCTTCATTATTGATGAATGGGCTTTATGTGCTGTTTTTAGAAGCCATCGATTTAAATGGTAATAAAACTACAGATACTATTAACTTAGCGATTGAGGGTGACCTTAAAGTCGGTAATTTTTCATTTACAGTAAAAGACATTGAGTTACCTCTTGCAGGTATCCCCATTCAGATTAATCGAACTTATGATTCTCGGCGACGTAATGAGTTATTAGATTTTGGTTATGGTTGGAGCATTGATTACCAAAATGTCAAAGTCGAAGAATCTAGAGTACCTGGAAGCCACTGGGAATTAAACCAATATGCTACAGGCCCTCTGGGGATATTAAAGAAATACTGTGTAGAGCCGCAAGGTAGCCCATTGATAACCGTAACATTACCTAATGGTGATGTTGAAAAATTTGAGGTGGCTGCTTCACCTAAATGTAATGATGTAACACCTATTAAAGATGTGCAGTTGGTGTTTAATGCAGTTGGTGATAGTAAGCATTCAAAGCTTGAAGCATTGGATAGTAGCCATGGTTACCTCAATGGCAATACTATTATGGATTTAGGCTCTTTTTCTGCTATTGATCCGAAAGCATATAAGCTAACTACACGTAATGGATTTAAATATTATTTAGATCAAGACTTTGGTATTACTAAAGTAATTGACGTAAATGGTAATACTTTAACGTACAGTAATAATGGTATTAGCCATTCAAATGGCGAAAGTATTACTTTTGCTAGAGATAATAGTGGGAAAATTACATCAATTACCCAGCCTGATGGAAGAAAATGGTATTATAAGCTTAATAGTCGCTCTGATCTTATTAAAGCAATTAACCCTCTAAACCAAGGTGTCGAGTATAGTTATAATCGCTCACATGGTTTGCTGGATATTATTGATTCTTTGGGCAATAAGCTGGTGAAAAATATTTATGATGATAATGGCCGGCTCATTGCTCAAGAAGATAGTAATGGAAAGCGAACTAGCTTTAATCATGATTTAGAAGGAAAGCAATCAGTTGTAACAGATAGAAATGGTAATACAACAACTTATTATTATGATGAACAAGGCAATGTAACTTCTAAAGTAGATGCTATAGGTGGTGTTACTAAATATACTTATGATCAGGAAGGAAATAAGACAAGTGAAATCAATCAACTTGGTTATTCTACAACGGCCACTTATGATAAAAATAATGATTTAATTAGTGAAACAGATGCACTAGGTAATACAACTAAATATACCTACAACACCCGTGGCCAGGAATTAACAATTACTGATGCACTGGGTAATACCTATATTAATAGTTATGACGGTGTAGGTAATTTACTCAGTGTAAAAGATCCAGTAGGTAATCTGGCAGGCAATAATATTAATGTCAAAGGTTTGGTTACTAAAACAACTGATGTAACAGGCAGTACAACTGAGTATTCTTATAATGAAAAAGGGCAAAAAGTAACAGAAACCAATGCTCTAGGTCATACAACTACTTTTACCTATGACGATAGTGGTAACGTAAAAACAGAAAGTCGTCAGCGTATGGCTAGCGATGGAAGTATTGTTACAGAAGTAACTACCTATACTTATGATGATTTAGACCGGGTTATTAAAACCCAGCATTCCAATGGTTCTGTTACAGCAAAAGAATATGATGCTGTTGGTAATGAAGTGGCGACAGTCGATGCATTAGGCCATCGTATAGAATATAAATACGATGCTTATCGTCAGCTAATAGAAACTCGTTATCCTGATAATACTACAGAGAAAAAGCAGTACGATGCTGAAGGTAATGTACTGGTTGCAACGGACAGAGCAGGCCGTATTACCCAGTACAGTTATGATGCACTGAACCGGCAAACTAAAGTTATTTATCCAGATGGTTCCACTACACAAACTGTTTATGATGCAGTTGGTCAGGTCGTTGCTGAAATTGATGCTAATGGCAACCGTACTGAATATGAGTACGATGCTGCAGGACGCCGTACATTAACGCGTGATGCTTTGGGCAATGAATACAGTTTTGAATACGATGCCGAAGGTAACCTGATTGCAGAAGTGGATGCGAATGATCATCGTACGGCTTATGTTTATAATACACTTGGTCAGCGTATTGAAACTATCTATCAGAATGACTCAAGGCAAACTACAACATTTGATGCCTTATCCCGCCGTACAGGCCAAAGTGACCAGGCCAGCGTCAAAACCAGTTATCAATACGACAAGTTAGGTCAGCTAATAAAAGTGATTGATGCTTTAGGTAGTGCTACCACTTATAGCTATGATTCAGCTGGTAATAAACTTACCCAAACAGATGCAGAAGGACGTACGACACATTGGGTATATGATGCAGCAGGGCGGGTAACTTCTCGTACTTTACCTATGGGGCAAACGGAAAGTTTTACCTATGATGCTAACGGCAATCTTATTGGGAAAATGGATTTTAATGGCCAAACTACCCTGTATAAATACGATAGTAACAATCGACATGTTCGTAGTGAATATGCTGATAGCCGGGTAGAAACCTTCCAGTATGATGCTGTGGGCAACCGCACCCAGGTACAGGTGACATTAGCCAATGACACAGTAAAAACCACAGCCTACAGTTATGATCAGCGAAATCGATTGATTTCCGAAACTCAGCCAGATGGTGCCGTCATTCACTATAAATATGATCAGGCAGGTAACCGTACCCAGGTGAAGGTAACTCAAAGCAATGGTCAGGTAAGCACAACTGATTATAGTTTTGATAAATTAAATCGCCTGCAAAGTGTTACGGATAGTAATGGTACGACCACTTATGGTTATGATGCTGTGGGTAACCGTACCAGTGTTAGCTATCCCAATGGCAATAGCCAGGTTTATAGCTATGACAGCTTAAACCGACTAACCAAGTTGGAAACTTATAATCAATCTGGTGGTTTACTGCAGTCTTACCATTATACGCTGCACCCAACAGGTCGTCGTACCCAGATTGAAGAGCACAATGGTAGAGCCACCGCCTATAGCTACGATAAGCTATATCGATTAACCAGCGAAAATATTACTGATGGGGGCAATGGTAATTATGCTGCCAACTATCAATACGATAAAGTGGGAAATCGCACTCAAAGTGTCGTCAATGGGGTTACCACACAATATAGCTACGATGATAATGATCGCTTAATTCAGCAAGGGGGAATTCACTATAGCTACGATGCTAATGGCAATACCCTGAAGGAGGCTGTTGATGGTAAGGCCACCACTTACCGTTACGATGCCAAAAATAAACTGGCAGCTGTTGAGAAGGAAGGTAAAAGCGCCAGCTATCGCTATAACTACAACGGCATTCGTATAGCGAAAACTGAAAATGGTGTCACCACTAACTTTATTGTGGATACAAACCGCAATTATGCTCAAGTGCTGGTAGAAAGTGATGGTACTAATCAAATCAACTACACCTATGGAGATGATCTGGTTAGCCAAAAACGTAATGGTACCTCAAGTTATTACCATTATGATGGATTAGGCAGCACCCGAGCACTATCGGATACAACAGGTGTAATTACTGATACCTACAATTACGAAGCCTTTGGCTCATTATTGAACTCAACTGGCACCACTAAAAATAATTATTTATTTACTGGAGAGCAGTTCGACTCAGGATTGAATCAGTACTACCTACGGGCTCGTTATTACAACCAGCAATCCGGGCGCTTTACTCAGATGGATAGTTGGATGGGCAGTAAGTTTGCCCCTAATTCACTTAATAAATACAATTATACCGAAAGTGACCCTGCTAATGGAGTAGATCCATCTGGGTATTTTACTATAGCTAGTGTATCAATAGGTAATCTAAATGTAAGTTTTGGTAATGTAGTTAGGTATACTTCATTATTTAATCAGGTTGTTACTAAGCTTGATGCTGCGATTACTGTTATGGAGATGGGGAATGCCTTGCGCAAGGCTTTATCTAATAATGCAATACACAGATCTATAAAGTCACTAAAGGCTACTGGTGCTGAGCCAAGGTTTAGGTATCAACTTGCATATCCTGAAGAAGGATTGAATATTCTGTTTAGCCATTTGCCTGAGGTTGTAAGAAATATTACACAAAAAGGACTAATGAATAATTTTTTGAAAAATAAAAAAAATGATTTACTGATATATGGTCCAACGCCTGAGATGAAGAAAACACCATGGCCTGCAGCTGGAACAAGAATTTTGATTGGTAAGTTAAGCTTAGTGAAATCAAAAAGGAAGGTATACTTAGAGCTTGGTGCAAGTGCTAAACACAGAGGACGTTTTATTGGTATTGGAAATACCCAAGGATCAACAAAAGGACATGAACAATGGTTTAGGATGGATTATCATTCACCTCATGGAAATGAGGCTGCGATTTGGGGTAATTATCATGCACATTATGGTAAGTAGGTTGTGACAACTGAATTTTACTTTGGAAAATGTAACTTCAAATATCATGGCTGGTCTGATAATGAGAGGCTAGCCAATAATTTATGGCAGATATTTAATGGAAAGATGGTTTTGGTGGTCTTTGATAACGACCATCTTTCCCAAGAGATATATAAGGAAAGGCTCTCTTATTATAAAGAAACTTTTGACGAAAAAGATAAACTTGGCAGTTTGGGGTTTAGTGATATTTATAATATAGAATATATTAAAAGTTATAACTTATTTCCTGGAATTGTAGGAATTGATCCTTTGACTGTTTTACGGCCACTGGATGCAAATGGTTTGGAAAGTGTTTTGACGTTTACTAGTGGTGATGAAACTATTCATATTTTGTCAGATGACTTTACTGCAGAGGATATTAAAGATGTTTTTTTAAATTATGCAAAAAATTGTATTTTTAGAAACTATGAAAAGAAGTTGGTTGATTATTTGTTAGATGATTGTAAACACTATTTTAATGTTAATAGTCTTTGGTTGGTTGATACCTATTGTGATGATGAAGATGAGAATAGGTACTTTGTAATATCAGGGAATGAAGAAAGCTATAGAAGAGCTGTATTTGATTGAGTTTAGGTTTATTTTGCAGTGAATATGTCTGATTTAGTAGAGTTGATTAAGAAAAGGCCTGGGATGTATATTGAAAGTCAATCTGCGACTGAACTCGATTACTTTCTACGAGGCTTTATTGCTGCAAAAAAGTTGGTTAACAATGAAACTGGAGATATGGAATCCTACTACGGTTTCAATCACTGGGTTTGCAAGAAATTTGATATTGAAGCGAATGTTTCTTGGCGTCGAGCAGTTGTTTTTCATGAGCCGAATGAATTCTATGCGTTTCAGAAGTTTTTTGAGTTATGGGATGAATATACTTTAGAAAGATAAAGATAGTATTAATAAGATAAACAGAGGGCTAATCAAACAACCCAATCTGCTTATCAATAATTTCACTAAACGAAGTATCTAAAAAATGCAGAATACTATCAGCAATCGGCATGATTTGCCGTTCGATATAAAGGTCATAGTCCAGTGGAGATTGTAAATACTCGACTGGTTCTGGCCCACTGGTAGTTAAGCAATACTCTATCCAGCCACCTCGGTGATATTTTGGTGGCTTATTTGCTTGCTGTCTTCTCAACTCTGCTAGTTTGGCGGCTTGTACATGAGGTGGAATATTTTTTTGATAATCTACTAAGCGTCGACGAATACGTTTTCTGTAGATAAGTAGCTGGTCATTATCTCCAGCATAAATATCGGCTATTAGTGAACGTATATAGTCTTGATAAGGTTCATTATGAAATATACGCCGATAGAGCTCCCGTTGAAACTTTCTTGCTAATGGTGTCCAGTCTGTTCTAACGGTTTCTAAACCTTTAAAAATGAGCTCAGACTCATTGTTCTTATTGATAGCCAGTCCGGCGTAGCGTTTTTTGCTACCCTTTTCAGAGCCTCGAATGGTTGGCATAATAAAACGCTTGAAGTGTGTTTCAAACTGAATTTCTAAATAACTTTCTATTTTATATTCCTGGTAGAGATAGTTGGCCCACCACTGATTAAGCGCTTTGGCTAGTTGTTTACCAATATCTTTGATGGTGTCTGGTGCAATATTAGGATGATAGCCTTTTAAAGATACAAATACAGAATCTGTATCACCATAAATGACTTGATAGCCCTTTTGTTCTATTAAGGCTTTCGTCTCGTATAAAATGAAATGCCCACGTAAGGTAATTGAGCTTGGCAAACGGTAGTCGAAAAAGCGACAACCTGGTGTGCCTAAAACACCATAAAAGGAATTCATTAGTATTTTAATAGCTTGGGACATAGCGGTATGATTGTGCAATTTTGCTTCGTCTCTTGCCGCCCAAAGCTCACCAATAATATCAGGTAAAATATTTTCCTGTTTAGAAAAAACAGCGCCATTAAAGCCAGGAACAAATGTTTCTTTATTTTCTATTGATGTTTCTGTTTTATCTGCTTTTGGTGTAGTCTGGCAGCTTTCAATACCTTTAATTAGTCCGAGTGGGTCGATTTTGAAAGTGCGAATAATGCTGGGATACAGACTTTTAAAGTCTAGCACTAGTACATGGTTGTAAATGCCAGGGAAAGAGTCCATAACATAGCCTCCAGGGCTACCAACCCCTTGAGGATTATCAGGGATATTAGGGGCAATATAGCCAGCACGATGTAAGCGGGGCAAATAACGGTTGTCAAAAGCGGCAACTGAGCCGCCAAAACGATCCATTGCCAAGCCGGTTAACTGGGCTCGCTCAATGGCAAATTCAATCAGCTCAGTTGCTTGAAATATATCCCATACTAACTGGCAATCTTCTAGGTTATAGGCGGCAAGAGCTTCCTTATCCTGCTCAAATAATTGAGTAATTTCCTTACCACGATTATCTTCTGACTGAATAAGCTTTCCTCGTTGTAATACTTCATTAGCAACCTTCTCTAAGGAAAAACTTTCAAAACTATAAGTAGCTGATTTAAGGGTATCAATGCCATCTAATACGAGTCGACCAGGTAGAGTAAGTATATAGTGCTCGCTATTAGTGCGTGACTGACGCCAGTCGAGAAGCGTATTGTTTCTACCTAGTTTTAGGGGGATATGTAATCGATCTGCAACCCGCTGTAGAAAGCGAAAGTCAAAATTAATGACATTCCAGCCAATAATAATATCCGGGTCTATCGTTTGCACAGTACTGATGAACTGAGTCATTAACGCTGCTTCATCATGACAAAAGTAAAGGTAATCTGGCTTTGTTGTATGGCAATCATTGTTGCCAAGCATAAACACATACTGTTGTGTTTGTTGTGGTGTAGGACTACAGGTAGATATTAGGCCAATTGAATAAAGCTGATTGCCAGTGATTGCTGTTTCAATATCCAGTGATAAAATGGTATAGCTTGGCTGATAACGACTGGGTTTTACTTTGGGGTTGATTGTTTCAAGGAATCCATTTTTTTGTAAAAAAGTCCCACTTATTGAGAAAGCACCAGTAATAAAACGCTCCATTAAAAAGCGATCGGTAGGTTGAATATCTGCTTCTAGTGGTACAATACCCTGTTCTTTCAAGAGCCTTCTAGCATCGTATAAAAATCGTTGCTGATTAAAATAAACAGCATGTATGGCATTCCCTTGGAAGGTTTTTAGGGTAATGGGTTTGTCATTCCAGCTGTTTTTTGGAATGTGGCTAGATAAGATATATCTAGCCTGTTCTATGTAGTTTGACTCAATAAAGAAAACGGCTGGCTGGTTGATATAGCGTAGTAGAACAGGTCCTTGACAGGTAGTCAGCCAAAAGCTTAATTGTAAGTGTGTATTACCTGTGGTGTCGGTAATGTCACTCCACTGTCTAGTGATTAAAAAACCATCAAGGATGTCTGCCATTTCTAAGCTATACCAGTTACTTTTCTTCTATTTTGACATGAGAGTAAAGTTGATAGCTAGCTTTCAACAAACCTATATACCTTCATAAACGGCATCATGAATATCTCTAATCAGGACAAGCAAGGAGAAATTAGCGAATAATATTTAGTTGTATTAAGTTAACTACTAATTCACAAATTAGATAATAACTTCCCTTGTTATTTAAAAATATTTTAATATAGCTATCGAGAATGATTGTTCATATGGTGGTTTTGTTATGAAGTTTGTAACAACATAAACTAAGCTGTAAAAGAAGTTTTGCTGTAATCGTCAGATATAATAAGCCATGGCTAGTTCAGTTTCAGAAAATAGAAAGCTAACCGTTATCGTCAGAGTAGAGCCAGGTTGTCTTGGACCAGAAGGTATGAGTCATATTGAAGAGTTTTGTAAATTTATTTATGCAAAAGAGTCGGCTTTAGACTACCACTTTGTTAATTGGTCATTTATTCCTCGATATGACAAAGATTTGTCTGAATTTGAATTTCAAATTGACAATCGTAAAATTACACCAGCAATGGCAAATAAATACTTACAGATGTTTTCTAAAGAATTAAATGCTTTTGAAGATGAACTACATGATCATTTAGCTGATTATATAGAAGAGTATCTAGCTGCTTGAGGAAAGTGAGCTTATTGCAATACAATGCCGGAATAAATTATAGAGAATTAGAATGACTTCTAGCATGGGAAAAGAGGACTTAAGCCATCAAGTAGAAAAGTCCCAAAAGTATTTTAATAAGCTAAGTTTATTTTTTTATGACTGGATACTCTATGGCATTATTTCTAAGTATGCTTGGGGTTGCTCAACAATACGGCTGGATGAACACTATAGAAACTATATTAGCAATAATCATCTTGAAGTAGGAGTAGGAACAGGTTTCTTATTAAATAGAGTGAAGTTTCAGTCAGGAGATGTGCGCTTGGGCTTGATGGATTTAAGTCAGAGCTGTTTGCAAAAAACAGCAAAAAAAGTGGCCCGTTATCAGCCAGAAATTTACCAACAGAATCTGCTTGAACCAATAACTAATCCAATAGAGCCTTTCGACTCTATTAGCATTAATTATGTTATGCACTGTGTGCCTGGAGGTTTTAAAGAAAAAGGAATCGTTTTCAAACATTTGAAATCATTATTGAATGAAAATGGTGCTTTATTCGGTACAACAGTACTGTTCCAAGGTGTGCCGAAAGGGCTTTTTGCAAAATTGGTACTGGCTATCATGAATAAATTAGGGGTATTTAACAATAAACATGATAGCCTGGAAGAGCTAAGAGACTGTTTATCCTCTAATTTTAGTCATGTTGACTTACAGGTAGAAGGCTGCACGGCAGTATTTGTTGTTAAGTCTTAGTTATTTTGCTACCCGAGCTGAATACTTATTCTGATTGCATGCTTGCTAGATGCTGTTTTGTCAGTGATATAAATTGGGGAGTTAAACCAACATCCTCATAAATTGGGTTACCATCTTCATCGTGAGCAACCACTTTTGAGCCAGGTTGATAAGGAAAAGCTTCTTCCAATTCGTCTAATGCAGCAGTTAACAAGTCAGTGATTATTTGTTGCTCTGAACGACCTTTGTACAAGTCTGCAATAGCGGCAATTTTGGCGGCATCGTGCTGGGTCAGGCGAATCTCATAAAACTTGCGAGTGCGTTGTTCCTTGTCTGGGCTACCCCATAGTTCAAGTAAGTTACGGATTTTCATAATTATTTCCTAGCCTATAGATCCTTGTTTAATACTACATAGTAGCTGTAAAAACCGGCTTGTAAAAATAGTTGTAGCGAACAAAAGAGGGTGACTATTTTTTGTCACATCAATTTAGTATATCCTTAGCAACTTTGTTAATACCAGCCTGGTGATGTTATGAGTAGTAAGCATGTGGATCACGATTTTGAACGTACTGCCGCGAAAGCAGAAGCTTTGGCTGCAAGTAATATCTCTTGGTACAAAACAAAACTGTTTCTATATGCTCTACTGGGTTATGGAGCTATTTTTGCGGTGCTTTTAATCTTATGCGGTGTAGTTGGCGGTTTGGTTGCCATGGCATTTTTTAGCTCCGCTTTACTACTTCTTTTGTTTAAGAAAAAGCTTTTCCTGGTGTTAATTCCTACTATTTGGATATTGTTAAAGGCTCTGTGGGTTCGGATATCACCTCCGACAGGTTATGAATTATCTCGTAGGCAGTTTCCTATGCTTTTCAAGGAGTTGGATTCACTACAAAAACAACTGAAGGCACCAAAAATTCATCGGGTAATTTTAACACCCGAGCTTAATGCGGCTATTTGTCAAACACCTTTGCTTGGTGTGTTTGGCTGGCAACGGAATACTTTGATACTAGGTATGGAGTTATTGCTTACATTATCCCCTAAGCAGGCAAAAGCTGTTGTTGCCCATGAACTTGGTCATTTATCGGGAAATCACAGCCGTTTTCATGGCTGGGTGTATCGAGTTAGGAGTAGTTGGTATCAGATCATGTATGCCTTTCAACACCAGGATTCATGGGGGGCTAAGTTGATGGGGAGGTTTTTTAATTGGTATGCTCCGCGTTTTGCAGCTTATTCATTTGCCTTAGCTCGTGCCAATGAATATGAAGCTGACCAAATAGCTGCACAATTGACAACACCTCAAATTACCAGCTCTGCTTTGATTAATACTTTTGTAACAGGGCCGTATGTTGAAGAGCATTACTGGCAAAATTACTTTAAAAAAGCTGACATTATGCCTGAGCCTGATCATTTACCCTGGATAGGGCTAAAACAGTTTGTTCAGGAGCATCAGCAGCACCCAGAAGAGTTACAGAAAAAACTAGACGAAGCTTTAGCAGTAACCACTTCTTATGATGACACTCATCCGTCATTAAGTGATCGGATCAAGTCGTTAAAAACGGAACCTACAGTACCAGCACCTATTAATAAAACGGCAGCAGAAGTATGGTTTGGTAATCAGTTTAAACGAGTAATTAATGAGTTTGATAAGGATTGGTTGCAGCACCAACAAAATAATTGGCAGCAACGTTATCAATATGTAGCTGAAAGCAAGGTAAAACTTGTTGAGTTGGAACAACAAGCAACTGAGTTGCTATCAAATGAAGCGTTATGGCAAAAGGCTTGTTTAACTGAAGAGTTTGCTGATGAACAAGTTGCTTATTCATTGTTTCAAGCTTATCAACAACGTTGCCCTGAAGATCCTGATGTAGCTTTTGTACTTGGCCGAATGCTATTCACTAAAGAGAATGAAAGTTGTCTGGAGCATTTTAAAAAGTCATTAGAAAATCGTCGATTGGTCATTGATGCTTGTAAATATGCTTACGCTTTTTTAAGTCGGCAGGAACGTTTAAAGGAAGCCGAATGGTGGAGAGAACAAGCGGAACAGCAAATGCAGTATGATGAAAACAGCTATCAGGAGCGATCTTATTTGCATCCAAGTGACTCGATTACTCCAGCATCAGTTGATAAGGATTTGAAATCCCAGTTGTTAGAGCAGTTAGATAACTGCTCTAACATTAAAAAAGCTTGGCTGGCTCAAAAGCAGGTTAATCACTATCCTGAAGTGCCTGTACTTATTCTTGTTATTCAGTTTAAAGGTTGGAATTTTTCGTACGAAAAATTAGTAGAAAAAATTGAGCGAGATATAGAAGTACCTTGTAGCTTATTTATTTTAGCTAAATCTGGAGACCATAAAGATCTAGCTAAAAAGATAGTTAAGAAAGCAGATCAAGTTATTTAAGGTTCCTTCCTCTGGTAGGCTGGCTTTCGTGAAAATAGTGGATATGATGTAAAGAAGTTATATCCTCTTATGATTGGGTAGATAATAGGCTAAAAACGAAGTTATCCAAATGCGTTCAAAAGATATTGTAATAATTGGTGCAGGTGCTGCGGGCTTGATATGTGCGGCTCAGGCTGGAGCCAGAGGTAAGTCCGTACTGGTAATTGACCATGCCAACAAGCCTGGTAAGAAAATTTTAATGTCTGGTGGGGGGCGTTGTAATTTCACCAACCTCTATGTTGAACCTGATTGCTTTTTGTCCAGTAATCCCCATTTTTGTAAATCGGCATTGAAAGGGTATGATCAATGGGCTTTTATTGCTCAGGTCGATCAATATCAGATACCTTGGCATGAAAAAGAAGAAGGCCAGCTATTTTGTGACAATAGCAGTAAAGACATTCTTGATATGTTACTGGCCGACATAACAAAAGTGAATGCTACAGTTGAAGTGCTAACACAGTTAAAATCGGTAGAAAAACAGACTATAGGCTTCAAATTAGGGCTTGAAAAAATAGATAAAAAGAAAAACGTCATTAGTACTGAAGTGATACAGTGTCAGTCACTCGTTATTGCCACAGGAGGGCCTTCAATACCTACCCTGGGGGCAACAGGGTTTGGCTTTCAGCTAGCAGAGCAGTTTGGCCATAAAGTGCATACCTATCGAGCTTCATTGGTTCCATTTACGTGGAATAATGAAGATAAACCTTGGTTTTCTGAGCTATCAGGTATTTCCTTGCCTATTACTGTTACCGCTAAATCTGGCAAACAATTTACTAATCAATTGTTATTTACCCATCGAGGTATCAGTGGTCCAGCTATTTTACAGGTTAGTAATTATTGGCAGCCGGGAGAGTCTGTGAAAATTAATTTATGTCCGAGTGTTGATGTACTAGTAGAGTTAAAAAGGCATCAGCAAACTGATGGTAAGATTCAGTTGAAAACAGTTTTAAATCAATGGTTACCTAAACGGCTTACTGATAAGTTAATGGAACGCTATTTCACTAATAAGAAATTAGCTGAACTGAATAGTAATGAAATGAGTTTGATTGCAAACCAGTTAAATCACTGGCACTTCATACCAGGAGGTACGGAGGGATATCGCACTGCAGAAGTGACCTTAGGAGGGGTAGATACTAATGATATATCTTCAAAAACTATGGAAAGTAAACTGGTAGCAGGCTTATATTTTATTGGTGAAGTGTTGGATGTAACAGGGCATTTAGGCGGCTTTAACTTCCAATGGGCATGGGCTTCAGGTTATGCGGCAGGGAAGTATGTTTAAATATGAAAATAAATAATAAAGAAAAATATTAGGGAAATAAAATGAATAAAAGGAGTTTAGTTAAATTTTTTCAGTTATTTGTTTGTGCTACTATTGATAGGGTGTGGCACTAGTACTATCTCACTTTATGAAAAGAAGCTTAGATACCTTGGATGAAAATATAAAAATAATTAAGGCAAGCTATTCAGGGCCGGTTGAGCTAGCAGAAGATCTGAAGTGTTTTAACCTTGATTAAGTTTTCTCCTAACAATATCAGATACAAGGAAAATTCCTTGTATCTGATCATAAGTTGACTTTTATCGCTACCATATCAGTGGTACCAAGGCTATCTACTACACTAACCTGGTATTTACCTGCTTTGGTAAACTCATATTGAAAAGCCTGTTTGGGAGTGGTTTTTGCAATTAGCTGACCGTTGATAAACCACAGGTGTTTGCCAATTCCGCCATTAGCTGACAAGTTAATAGCAATTTGTTTAGCTTTAGCTGCAGGAATTAGCGTCTTATCTTTAATGCTATTAATTTGTACACCATTAGCTAGGATGGGCTGTACATTTTTGCAGTCTGGATCAGTAGCAGGAATTAAACGGTGTCGTTGCCATTTTCTAGGTAACCATGGGTCTAACTCTCTAGGCCATAACACAATTTGTTGAAGCTTATAATTGATGCTGGTGCAATTAATGCTAACTCGTTTGCCAGTGTTGGGGTTAATAGGCACATTTAGTTTTAAAGGGTTTTGAATAATGTCTGGGTTGGTTAATGTAGGTGGTACTTGTTTATCTAATACAAAGGCCTGTTTAGTTTGGTAGCAATATTGTTGATTTTTTTTCAGATCTTTTGAAGTACCTAGTGGCCAACAAATAGAGGCTTCGCTGACATTTATAGGGCGTTTTATATAAGGCTTTTTATAAGGAAGTAGCTGATATATTTGCTTTAATAATGGCACGGCTGTGATTCTGCCATGATGGCCTGGCATTGGACTTCCATCTGGTCGGCCTAACCAAACACCAATGGTATAATGATCACTAACGCCAACTGCCCATGCGTCACGAAATCCATAACTAGTGCCTGTTTTCCAAACTAAGGGTAAATAATTAGTCTGATGTGAGTGGTAATTTTGATCAGTTAACATTTGCCTTACAATCCAAGCTGCTCCTGGGCTCATTAAATAACGTTGTTGTAGTGGTTGATCTGCGGTTAGGCGGGGTGTAGCAGCCAGGCCATTCATTGCCAAAGCACGATAACTACCTACTAACTCTTCAAGCTTGATACCAACACCTCCGAGTATAATCGCTAGGTTGGCCTTACTTTGATTAGGGAGATGCAAACCAAGACCAGCATTTTGCAATTGGGCTGCAAAATTTTTTGGTGATAAGTGCTCTAATAATTGTACTGCTGGAATATTTAATGAGCGCTTTAAAGCATCAGTAGCTGATACGGGGCCATGAAACCCTTGGCTGAAGTTTTCTGGCCGGTAGTGCTTATTTAGTCGAGGTGCATCGGTAAGTAAAGACGCGGAATGAATTAACCCTTCATCCAATGCCATAGCATAAGCAAAAGGTTTTAACGTTGAGCCAGGGGAACGAATCGCGGAAATCATATCGACATGGCCTAATCGTTGGGTGTCTGAAAAATCAGCAGAGCCGATATAGGCTTTGGTTGCCATGGTTTCATTATCTACAACTAGAACGGCAGCTGATGTTTTTTTGGGAAGTTGACTTACATAATCTTTAACTACGGTTTCAGCAGTAACTTGTAACTGCCAGTCAACCATGGTTTGTATTTTACTATGTTTTGGTTGAGCTAACCTTCTGGCTAATAAGGGGGCATTTAAATGATGGGCTAGTTTATTGGCATAAACAGGTTCTAGTTTGGCTGATTTAACTCGTTCTTGAGTCCATAATGAAAACTGTTCAAGGCGATTTAAGACTTTATTTCTGGCTTGTTCTGCCCGTTCTGGGTGGCGATCGGGTCTAAGGCGACTAGGTGCTTGAGGCAAAATGGTTAATAAAGCCGCTTCGGCATCGGATAAAAATTGACTAGACTTGCCTAAATAAGCATAACTTGCTGCTTCAATTCCAATAATGGTTCCCCCAAAAGGGGCATTATTTAAATAAATGGTTAAAATCTCTTTTTTGGTTAGGTACCATTCTAATTGCAGTGCGCGAAATATTTGTTTTATTTTGCCTGGTATCGAGCGCTGATGAGGATCAATAATTCTCGCAACCTGCATGGTTAATGTAGAACCACCAGAAATAACTTTCCTATTATTTATGTTTTGCCAAAAAGCACGAACTAATGCAATGGGATTAATTCCAGGATGGGAATAAAAATACTGATCTTCGTAAGCGATTAAAGCAGTCAAGTAGTTTTCTGAAACCTGATTTATAGTAATTGGATATTGCCATTGACCTACTTTATTAGGGAAATTACGTAAAGGTGTACCATCCTCAGCAACAACTACTTGGGTATAGTCAGATGCTTGTGGCAATGTTAGAGGAAAAAGCCAGTCGAGTAGTAAGAAGGCAGGTAATAGCAAAATTGTGACAACTGCTATTAGTTTTGTTAATAGTTTTAGTTTCATATTTTACTTCTGTTTCAACACCCTTTCGCGACCCCCTCCAAGAAGAGAGAGTGCTAAAAGCGTTACTCACTAATAATTTCTAGCTTGTCAGGTGTTTTTCCTATTGCTCTTTTTTCAGGTAGATACATATCTTCAATTAAAGAGGGGGGAACTGCATATTTTCCAGGTGTAACTGCTCTGGTTAAATAAAAGATATGGTAGCTATCGTACGCATAGCCAGTAGTATTGATTGCAGCAACAAAACGATCATCACGGTATTCGACATGATTAAACTCAACATTTTCATGCCACTTAGCAATGGCTTTACCATTAACCTCTATTTGATCAAGTTTTATACTGTGACTAAGGCTTTGGTTTTCTAGTTCTAGTCCTGCTGCTAATAGGTCTACTACTAAAATATCTCGTGAATTGTAGTCACTATTAACCACCAGTTCAGTAATTACCAGATCGCCACTTTTTAATTGGTCAAGTTGAATGGATTGTCCATCTAGGTTGTAGAAGTTACGGTTTACCTCAAGTCCACCGTTACTCATCGGTTTGGGAGGATCAATTGGATAACCACTATAATAAAATGAAGCATATAGCGGTTTATCGGTTTGGCTGGTAATAGTGATTGCCTTGGCTAACTGATCATCTGAAAGTTTATAATAAAAAGCTTGATCAGATTGATGCTCAATTTTTTCTCCAGCAATAGTGATGGTAGCTTGCCAGTCATCTTTATGTGGAAGCAAACTGTAGCCAGCCATAACCAAAGCATTACGCTCTTGAGTGCTTAGGTAATGGCGATTTCTTAGCAGAGTTTGTAATAGATTGACCAGTTTACCATTGGCTTTATCATTAAATTCCAAGCTATTTGCAAGATAAATAGATAAAGCTAAATCCCTTAAGCGACCGCCATAGTTAATATAATATCTATCATCCTTCAGTAAACGGCTTTTAGCTTTTTCCCAAGCCTCGGCAGCACGTTGATGGTCTCCATGTAATTTAAAAGCGGCTGCTAAATGAGAGTAAGTAAGCGCAGCAAAATCCTTATCAGCAATTTTTTGATAAAGGTTTCTCAGGCTACCTAATGGTGCTTTATTGGCTTTTGCCAACACATATCCAGCATAAGCTTTAATGCTAGCATCCCACTGGTTTTTATCATTATAGTAAGTAGTCAAAGTATGTCGGGTTTGAACATATTGGCGTAGCCGGTTTTGGGCATTTTGAATAGCATTCGCTGGTACGGTAAAGCCTTTGCTTTGCGCCAGCATTAAAAAGTCAGTTGCATAAGCAGTGAGCCAGAATTCCTCATGACTGTGGCTATCCCATAGGCCAAAACTGCCATTGGATTTTTGCATGCCTAAAATACGACTAATGCCTTTATTAACTGCTTTTATTTTACTTTCGGCATTTTTAGTTGAAACACCTAGCTGTTGGAAAGCATCTGGCTCAATCAGGGCATGTGGAAAAATACCGCTGGTAGTTTGCTCAAGACAGCCATAAGGATAAGCATTTAACGCATCAATATGTGAGGATATATTCAACGGAGGCATACTATGTAAAGCCAAACGACCGACAGCCGTTCCTTCTAGCCAGTTAAAGCTGTCCGGAGCTAGTGAAACCTGTTGGTTAGGTGCTATTTCAGCAAATTGCTTATTGGCAATCGCTGGATAAGCAGGGCGTGTACCTAATCGCCATTCACGATTAATAGAAAGAGGCTCATCTTGACCTGCAAGCTTAATATTATTGATTGATAGGTTGATAATTCCTTGTCCCATCATTCGTTTAGCTTTTACAGCATAAATTAATTGCGTTTTTGCCTGGTCGGCTAGTCGAATAGTTTGTGATTCTGTTGTGGTTTCAGTTTGAATTGCACCTGTCGTGGCTAGATTAACTGTTAAATCCTGTTGAGCATCTGACAGGTTATGTAAGTCTAATACCAGTTGTGATTGGTCTCCATTAGCTAAAAATCGTGGCATTCCTAGCTGGGTAACTACTGGAGCGGCAATAGTTACTTCTTTTTCAGTAGAACCGAATTGTTCCTCATTAAAAGCAACGGCCATTAAACGAAGCTTGCCATTGAAGTCAGGAATATCCAGAGCAATTTCTGCTTCACCTTGTTCATTGAGTGGCACCAATCCAGAAAATAATGAAACGATTTGTACGACGGTATCTGGTTTTTTTCCTCCTTTTAATAAGTCGCCATCCCCACCATAGCGTAAACTGCCTTTCACTCCCTTGGCTGCTAGCATCAATTGGTTGAATATATCCAGTTGATCAACCTCATAACGCCTTGGGGCAAAAAAGTATTTGTGTGGTTCTGGAGTAATAAAGTTGGTGATATTTAATACACCTACATCAACTGCAGCTAAGGTAACGAAAGCCTGCTTAGCTGGTTGCTGTTGTTTATCAGTAACATTAACTTTAACTTTAAGAGTTTGCTCGGGTAGCTGCTTGGTTGGACTCTGTAATGTTACCTTGAGTTTTTGTTGAGTACGACCCAGAGGAAGATGCTTAAGCCCAACAGCCCTTACAGGAAAGTTGCCTTGTTTAGCGGCTTTACCTGGTTGTACAGCGAGAGCAGACAGGTAGATATTATGCTGTTGCCAATTTTTGGGTAAGTTGAACCTTATTTGGGTACCTGCTGGATCAAACTCAACCATTTGTTTCCATAACAACTGGTCACTTTCAACGCTGACAAAGCCTTTACCTTTTATTGGTGCATAAAGTGTGGCAGTGACTTCATCACCTACCTGATAATGGGGTTTATTAAGTTCAATCTTAATTTGGTCTGGTCGATTACCTAATGTCTCGCCACTTCGCCAAGAGGTTCTAAAGTTATACTGACTAATAGCACCACTAGCAGTATTTTTTATTTCGACACGATAATGGCCCCACTCAATAGGTAATGAAATCTTTGTTTTACCATTATCAGTGGTTGTGACTGGCATATTCAGCAAGTTGACTTGCTCAGCTGTATATTCACTTTGCCAGCCATCATCATTACTAAAATACCAGTGATAATTACGCTCTTCTTTGTAGAAGGTGACTTCTAAGCTTTGGCTGGGTTGTAGTTGGCCTTTGTTATCAACGCTAATGACTTCAAACTCTGCTTGGGTATCATAATCTGGACCATTTTTGCCAAAAAGTGGTCGAAGCCCAACTAGCTGCTTAGTAGGCAATAAATTAAATTGACGTTGTCGAGTGAGAGGACGACCTCCAGACTCATGGACACTTACCTCAAACCTAACAGCTAATGGAGATTTTATTTGTTGCCACTCAGAAACCAAATTGATTTCATACAGTCCTTGGTCATCAAGTACAGCATCTTCTAAGTCAATGTGCTGGTTATATTCGCGATAATTTTCTAGGCCAAAATGATAGTCCTGCCATTGGATAAATGGGTGACGGTTTGGTCGTATCTGTGCCATTGCTGATATTTTATTACCTGTAGCGGGGGCTCCATATAAATATTGTGCATTCGCTGTAAAGGTAATTTCATCTTTAGCTGACGCTAATAATACAGTTGGTTTAAGAGGGTTTCCGCCTAAGTCTAAAGTTAATTTTTCTGGAAGAAACTCTTCAACTTTAATTTTATAAGTGTGTTGGTTGTTGTCATTAGTATGAGCAACAAACTGCCAATCCCCTGTGGGAGCATCTGCAGGTAGCGGAAATGAAAAGCTATAGTAACCAACGGCTTCACTATGCCAGCTGATGTTACTCACAATTCGACCATCAGGTCGCTGTAAACTGGCAGATAATGGCATTTGAGGTAGGGCTTTACCATCGTGGTCTCTTAAAATACCGCTGACTTGCACAGTTTCACCGGGCCTATAAATATCCCTTGGTGAATAAAGAAATAATGTATGAGGCTGGTTGATCTGCTTGCCTGTAGCAAAGTCGCTTAAGTCAAGTGCAGCCTGAGATAGAGGCAAAATGCTGTATTGTTGATTATCACTAGCAATAGCTAGTGCCCCTTCATTACTATCCATCCAGGTGGTAGCAATACCATCATTGTCTGTAGTGATTTGTCTGATAGGCTTATTGTTTTTATCAAAAATAGTAATGCTGATCCGGGTGGCGGGTTTGGCTGAACTAATGTGGCTAGCATAAATGGCAAGTTGTTTTTGATAGCGACGCGCATGCAGTGCTATATCACTCACTGTAAAATAAACACTAGGATTACTGTAGAGCTGACTACCTGCTGCCTTTAATATTGCCATATAAACACCAGGCTTCTTTAAAGCAGGAATATCACCAATTGGCAGGTAGGATACAGTTTGTGTATTAACTTTCGTGTTTAAGTTAAAGCGACCGTTATAAACAAAATCAATATATTTGCTTAGATAGCGATTAAATTGGTAGCTATAGACATTTTTGCGATTGCCATAATTTTTAAGAAACTCAATTAGCTTATTTGGTTTAACTTGATAAAAATCAACAATGACATCATTGGTATTAGTTGCCAGCACTGGTAAACCATCAGTTAAACTAGCAGGTAAGATGAAACCATTGCTTTTAAAGGTAACATGGGCCGGTAAAGGTGGTGTAGTAATTACTTTATCAACAGGGTTAGCTAAGGTTTTATTAATAATATTTGGGAGTGCAGATGAAATAAATACTTGGTACTTATGCTCTGGTAATAGATTTGGAAAATAGAGGGTATTGCCTGTTTTATTAAGAATCCATTTGCCTGTTATCGATTGTCCCGTCTTTTCGTCAATAATGCGTACAAACTGGTTGAGATTTTGCTTGGCGTCAAGAGGTGTACTAAAGGTGATAACTGCCGAGAGGCTACCATTGTATAGTTTGGCTGAGATATTGGAAGCTTGAAACGGAATGGTTTTGTATACACTGACATTATCATTACTTGCTTTCACAACTTGATTTATAGAAAGCAAGTATAAGCTGAGAAAAATGCTAGTTATACACCTTAATTTGAAACTTTTCATTATATGTCCTTGTTAAGCAAATGGGACAAACGGTTTTGCTTCAGTGGATAGTCTCACACTGGGCATATGCTTTGTTATGAAAGCATGACAGAGCTATACGACACTGTTAGGACGCTGCATACGAGTGTTAACAATCCATATAGTGTTTGAACAGTATACTAACAAAAAAATTTGCCATTTCATTGGTTTAAATATGGCAAATTATGGCGGTGAAAAATGATGAGTTGTTAAAAGAGGAGAGCTTCTGAAGAGGAGGTTCATAGCCTGCCTGGTTATTTTACCTGGCGGGCTATGAACATAATAGTGCTGTTTTTTGGTTATTTCTTATACGCTTTTACGGAGTCAAGAATCGCTTGCTTGGCAGCTTCACTACCTTTCCAGCCATCAATTTTTACCCACTTACCTTCTTCAAGATCCTTGTAGTTTTCAAAAAAATGTTCAATTTGCTTAATAAGTAATTCAGGAAGGTCAGTATATTCTTTAACATCTTTATAAAGCGTAGTCAGTTTATCGTGAGGAACTGCTATTAGCTTTGCATCTTCACCACTTTCATCGCTCATGTTTAGTACGCCGACTGGGCGGCAACGCATAACAGAGCCAACGGCTACAGGAAAGGGAGTAACAACTAAAACATCTAGAGGGTCGCCATCATCAGCAAGTGTTTGAGGGATATAGCCGTAGTTAGCTGGATAGAACATTGGGGTGGCGATAAAACGATCAACAAATACCTGGTCACTATCCTTGTCAATCTCATATTTAACGGGCACATTGCTGTTGGCTGGAATTTCAATGGCAACGTAAATATCATTAGGCACATCTTTGCCTGGGGCGATGTCGTTATAGCTCATTTTCAAATGCCTTTAACTCGTTAGACTAGGGCGCGATTATAAAAGCATTAAGGGTATTTAGCCAGTACAAATATTAATCAGTCTTATTGTTTTGTTGAAGTAGGTATTGATTATAATATCGCCTGACTTGGCGGCGTTGCTGCAGTGGATACCACCTTTCAGCAATGTGCCGATAGTGGGCCAGTGGTAGTAACTTATCAATGGCTTGGTTAATTGCTGCTATGGCTTGTTTTCCAAAAGGGCTTCGGCTACAGCCAACATGAGTGAGTAAGTAAGGAGCAATTTCGGTGAGCTGGATCATTTTGAGTTTATCTGCATGGTTGTGCTTATTAGCTACATAGCTTGCAAAATTGGGGTACTCCAAAGTCCAGCCGAAACGATTAGAACTAATAATCTCAAGTAGCTGCTTGGTATTAGCCAAAATAAACTGGGCTTTATTTGTTGAAGATGTGTTTAATATTTGATCTATTGGTTGTCCGAATAGTCGTTTTTGGGGTAATAAACCAATTCGGCTGGTTTGGTTTAAGAACTCAGTTAAGCTAATGGTTTTCGGTGAGCCAAGTGACTGGTATAGGCTTTTAGATACAACCAGTTGTTGAGTAAGTAAAATAGAATTAGGTTTTGAAAAATATAAATATTTTTCTCTATCGGCACTTTTGAGCAGACCAGTAAAACATAAGGGGCGGCCAGACTTTGCTTTAGTGCTAAATTGAGTTAGTGGCATAAAAATGACCTTATGGTCAAAGTTTTTTATTTGCTCGATAAAGGCTTGAATTTGTAAGTCACCAACCCCGAGCCTTTGATCTTCACCATGTACGATGAAATAAGGCTCCCAGTCATTCATGCCCCAGATAATGGCTGACTTATTAGAAGCAAAGCAGGTAGGCAGTATTAAAGCCATCAACCATGCTTGAAGTTGGGCCCAGAATTTGTTTTTCATGGTTGTTGCTATTATTCAACACCTTGTGTGTATTTGGTGGAAAACAATGAGCAATAAATGCTTGTTTTGACGTGCAGTGAAATATTCTGGTTAATGTGGTCAAAAAGTCAAGCTTTTCTGCTTGCTATGAAGATTGTCTGACTTTTAGGTCAAGTATTGTAGGTTGTTTATTGGCTAGTTTGGGTTATTTTTAAACAGACTTTGTGTATGCTCTAGTATCAACAGCTTGTATAACTATACACCGCAAGCCATGGAATTACTCAGGCTTGCGGTAAAAAATAGTTTGGCTTTAGGAGGCTTTTGCTTCAGTTAAAAAAGGTTTGCTCTCAGTCGACTCAATAGCAATTTTCCTTGGTTTCATCGTCTCCGGCACTTCTCGTTCCAGTTCGATATGCAATAACCCATTTTCCAGTCGAGCAGTAATCACTTTTACATGATCAGCTAATTGAAAGCGTCTCTCAAAGTTTCTAGCTGCAATACCTTGGTAGAGGAACGTTTTCTTATTGGTTTCAGTCAGTTTTTTGCCTGAAACACTAAGCGTATTTTGCTCGACTTCAATGTGTAATTCGTCTTGGCTGAATCCGGCCACAGCCATGGATATTTGATATTTATTCTCTTCAATTAACTCAATATTGTAAGGTGGATAAGCCGGTTGGTTTTGCTCTGTTCTAGAGGCATTATCTAACAAAGAAAAGAGCCGATCAAAACCAATTGCAGAGCGGTAGAAAGGTGAAAAGTCATGATTGTTACGCATTTATCATATCCTCGGAATAATAAGCAATATGAAGTTGAGTGTTGATCTTTATATCCTTGTGTAACCTTCCGGTTAGCTAATAGATAAAACAGACTCAACAGTTAAATAAAAGTATTTGCAAAAATACTTTGTTTTTCTGGCAACTCTTAAAAGACCTTGCCATTTGGTTACTACATTGAGTGCATTTATTACTTTGCACTACTTAATGACAGCGTTAATTATAATGGTTAGGAAAGCTGATCTTTTCTCTATTATTAACCAGCTGTAATAAATAGATGGGGGTGAAACGTATTCTTTCAACCCCTCCAAATATAAATTTTTTGTTAATTGACTGGTTGCACTTGGACTGCAAATAGGAAGTAGCGATAGTTAAGTTGAAGATGCATTTTGGGATGTATTTGTGTTTTAGTCGTCAAGCGGGAAGAACCGATTCCCATAGCGATAAAAGCCTAAGTCCCTTAGTTCTTTGTCGGTAAGCTGATTGAATACATGTTCACACCGTTTCATTTTACGGTGTTCTTGTAGTTTGCTTTTTATAATACTAATCAATTGAGATGGACTTACTTTGGTTGTCCCAGGGGGGGTAACCCCTGTGTCGGTTATTTGTGAGCTAAGCTGGCTAGGCTCATGTTTGTTCATAAGACTCCCCTGTTACTATCCCTGTAGAGACTGTATCCTATAGCGGTAATGACTGATGCTTAGTAATAATTACTGTTACTTGTGAAAACGATATGACCAGGATCCTCGTTTAAGCTCATGGTTGATTGCTAATTTGAGCAATAGATAGAAAATTTAGCACAGCTTATTAACTTGCAAATATGAGCTTAAATGGAAATAAATGCATAAATAATATGATGGATATTGCATCATATTTTGTCTTAGTGTTGGTTAAATCGATGTAAAGGAAAAAAATTAGCGCCTTCACGATACCAACCAATATCTTTCAACTGTCGATCACTAAGTTGAGATAGCATTTTATGTGTTTGTCTTCTTTTTAACCAGTGAATAAATTCATGACGAATATTCCTAATTAATTGACCTGTTGTGACCTCTTCAAGTGCTAGGCTACTGAAGCTATCGGATTCTATTTGAGAGTTTTGAGTGTAGTAGTTGTTCATTATATGACTCCGTGCATAAGGCAGGCTCCATGAGAGGGCATATACTGCCATGGGTTAGTGGCTGTTTATTGAACAGATGAAGATAGTTCAGTGACAGTCTTCAGCCAAACCTTATTAATTCAAGTTAATCTAATGTAGTAAACAAGGCTATTACCTGAGTATAAGATGTAAGTATTTGCTAACTATTTAGTCTTTAAAAAACAAAAGGTAATATCAGCTGGAAAAACAATGATGTTAATATTTGTATGAAAAGCCAAATTCTGCAAACGAGTAATTATCATGTTATGGATTAGTATTTCTCATGCATAAAGTTCGTTTAACGCCTACTATGTTAAGTCGTCTTGCCATTTTTGAGGTGGCTGCAAATGAGCTAAGCTTTACTAAAGCTGCTGAGTTACTATTTGTGACTCAAAGTGCTGTTAGCCATCAAATTAAAGCATTAGAGGCTGACTTAAATATTCCTTTATTTATCAGAAAAACAAGAAAATTAATACTTACTAAACAGGGAGAGCTTTTGGCGCAGGCTGTCCGGCACAGCTTATTAGAACTAAGGCATACCTTGAAGCACTTGTCTTCTGTTGTAAATAATAGATTGGTTATATCTTGTACTCCTTCATTTGCTTCTCGTTGTTTACTGCCTAGGCTGTCGGAGTTTCAGCAACGGCATCAAGATGTTGAGGTAGTGGTGGTTGCTGAAGCACGGTCAGTGGATTTACATAAAGAGGACGTAGATGTATGTATACGAATTGGCTATGGTGACTATTCAGGCTTGCTTGTGACAAGAATGACTAATGAGGTCATTATGCCTGTATGTAGCCCTGTCTTATTAAAAGAATTGAAGCCGCCTCTTTCCCTCAAACAATTGAAAAAATTACCGCTTATTGTTGAAAATGCTCAACTTTGGGATATTCCTGAAAAAGAGTGGTCTTTCTTTTTCCAATCTTTTGGTATGGATGTTAAAGTTTCTTCTAAAACACGTTATAGTCATAGTTACTTAGTGTTAGAGGCTGTTATTAGTGGACAAGGTGTTGCATTAAGTCAGTCTACATTGGTGAGGGATGCACTTAAACATAAAATTTTGGTTAAACCTGTTCAAGAAGAAATTGAAACAACAGCAGGCTATTTTCTGTTGTCTCGACCTGATCATGAGAATCCACAGCTGATTGAGTCTTTTAAGGAATGGTTAATTAAACAGGTTAATTTTGAAAATATATCGGGAGTGACTGCATAGACTATTGTCATTTGTGAGGAGTATATGATGACGTACCACTTGCTTTGGTAGCAGGCAGTTCAAGCTCTCGATATTGCTTGGGAGAGAGGCCCGTGACTGCACGAAAGGCATGATTAAAATTTTGCTGACTATTGAAGTAAAGATCAAAAGCTATAGTTTTCACAGGTAGGTTGGTATTTTTTAATAACTTTTTAGCTAGATAAGCAAATGCTTTGCTTGATATTTTTTTATAGCTATTGCCTTCGGCTTGCAATTTTCGTTGTAATGTTCTTTCGCTCATTTTTAATTGGTTGGCCACCTGTTTTACAGGCGTTCGGATAAATTTGGGTTTTTTTAAGAATAAGTCGTACAGATATACGGATAGTGGTGTCGTCTTCTTTCTTACCACTTTTTGTTTATGCACTTCTTCAAGTAACAGCAAGAACAGATCTTCATTATAGTTAGAGTTTTGATAGCTTAATAATGCAGAAGGAAATAGTAATTTAGTTTGGTTCATATCAAAGTAAACAGGGCACTCGAATAGACCTTCATATTGGGTATAGTTGATAGGCGCAGGGTGAGTAAACCAGATTTCATTGATTGTTGGATGTGATCCAATAAACATCTTAATGGCATATACCCAAGAGCTTACTCTTAATTCATCTGCAATATTAATTATATTTACATGGTCGATCAGTTTAGGAGATATGAGTTCACAAGTATTTGAGCGGATGATTAATTCAGGTGGTGCATAAATATCCATAAACTCATTATAATATTGAATAAATACTTGGATAGCCTTGCCTAATGTAGGTGCAGATAGAGCCATTAAACCTACAATATCACAACTACAACACGAGTGATTTTTCATTATATTTAGGTGAAAGCTTGTGTCTCCTGTGATTGCAATAGAACCAAGAATAATGCGTTCAAACTGCTCTCCGTCATAACCACAAATGTGGCCAAAGTTGGTGGGCTTTGAAATACCAATTTCTTTAAAAAAAAACTCCCTATTAATGCCATAATCTTCAAGGGTTAAAAATAAAGATTCAAGATAAGAAGCAGCGACATGCATAATAGTAAATTACTCGCTTTGGCTATACTGTTAACCTCCATGAATATAGAAACTCCTGGCTGTTCTTTGATAATAAGGGGGTTTTTGCATCATGTAAAATCATTGTTACTTATGCCGTGTGAACTGTATTATATTTTTCGGTGATAGTTCTGGCCAACATATTTTGTTAGATATACCCATCGCGAATCATTTTTAGGTTTTGTTATCGTCGCTCCTCACTCCAATCACCTATTAATATAGGCTAATGAGGCTTCGTCACTTGATGGCCTCACCCAAAAATCCTACGCATTGGGTATAGCAACAGGCCTGTGTAAATATTATGCAGATTTTAGCCGCTGTGAAAGCTCTAAGCTCCTGTCTTTACCGGTTTTCATAAAGGTTTTGTGGTTTATATGAATACTTGTGCAAGTATAGATAGCTTATTTAATATATTGAAAACATTTATTTTTTGCGAGTATCAGCTTATGATGAATTCAGTAGCTGCTAACATATTATGGTTAAACAGATGTTTGAGTTTGTTTTTAATCAAAAAATAAACAAAATAACTATAGTGAAGACTGAAGTAATATAGAAGCTATTGAGTGTATAAATTTTGATAAGTAAGATTAGAAAGTGCTAATATCAAATCAAATTGCTAATCATATTCAACAATATATGCGTTGCTTTAACTTGGCTGAAGTGCAACAGCAAAGTTTGGCGAGTATTCTAAGCAGTGATGAAGAAAATAGTGATATCTCATTAGCTCAATTAGATGAAGCACTGCTTTTCATTTACGCAATTACTAAAGATCCTGATATCCATATAAAGCTTGCCAATAATATAACCGTCAGCAGTCTTGGTGTTGCGGGTTTACTTGCTTTAAACTCTAGAAATGTTGAAAGTAGCATTCAGTGCTTAATGAAATATTGTAGTAATATTATTGGTCCTGGAGCTGAATTGGAATTTGATAGAGGCTTTCCTGACTGTAAGCTTAGTTTTTATTTTAAAGGGGAGTACAGCCTTGCGGTTGAGTTTTTATCGATTTATTTCCTGTCGTTTGTAGATTTTATATTATCTGCAATGACTTATCAGAAAATTCATTATACTCAATTTAAACTATTACAAAAAGAACGTAGCACTAATTTAGAGTTATTAAAAAGGTTTGGCTATATTTGTTTGTTAAATGATGGTGATTTATTATGGGAACTTGGTTTTGCTAGCCCACAACTAAAAATAAAAGCAGTTTACTATCACCAGCATCTTCATGAAACACTGTACTCAAAGCTTGTAGAAGTAACAGATTTTAAGCAAGAGCAGAGTGTGCAAGAAATAATTTATAATGAAATATGCGATATGAATAATGTTACAAAGGTTAATTTATCAGAAATTGCAAAAATAATTAAAATGAGTCCAAGGACTATTCAAAGGAGGTTAAATGATGAGGGAGTGTCATTTACAGAGATTCAACAAAAGGCTGTTTACCAGAGCGGCGCTCGCTTTTTAAATAACCCTAGCTATAGTATTAAGGAAGTAGCGTACTGCCTTGGATTTACTTCTGTTCAAGCATTTCACAGAGCCTTTAAGCGTGCGTCAGGAATGACGCCTGCTCAGTATCGGGATAAAATACGATAAAGGTGTTATTTTACTTAATTGTACCCTTTATTTTGCTAATTAGCTTGCTTTCCCACTTCACATATTTGGGGTCTTTAATTTGCTGAGGTTGGTTTGAGTAAACAGGCGGGGGCTCTAAACCATATAACACTGGTGAGTTTAAGCGTTCAAGAAGCTGATCAATATTATCCAGCCACTCTTCTCCAGTGATGTCTAGAATCCAACCATCCACAATCTTGTCTAAGTTTTCTATTGATCCTTCTAGTTGGGATGGGTCAGCATTAAAGCAGATATCATAGTTGTACTCTACCAAACGTTGTCTCAAGACCAGGCGGTGGCTAGGGGTGTCAGAAATGATGCCTAGCATGGGTTTGTTTCGAGGGCTGCTATAGGCGCAATATTTCTTTATCTGCTTAGCGATAGTTGACTGTTTGATAGGAGCGTTCAAACAAGATTCAATACTGAGTGATTTAGCGATAGCTGAAATAAATAGGTCATTTTCTTGGTTAAGTAAAATAATAGGTATGCTTTGAAGTGACTGATTACGGCGAATTAGAGCAATCAGTTGGGAAGCACTCATTTTAGGTAGAACTGAACTAATAATTAACAAATTGGGTTTTTGTATACGAAGCCATTTAAGGGCTTCTAAGCCATCCTGAGCCACATAGGTTCCAACATTCAAGTGATGGCAATAATCTTCAAGTTTACTAACAGCTGCTTGATGTGAGCAAACAATCAAAGCAAATCTTTTGTTCTTAGATTGGCTGCTACTTTGATCTGCTGGTACTGGCTTATTGGCGACTGTTCTTAATGGTGGGCTAGCAAGGCTATTTGATAATGTAGGCTTGTTCGTTATTTGATCTGTTGTGGTAGAGTTTCTTAACTTGTTAGCTGTAGCTATCTGCTGGTCATGCAAAGCCACCTTGAAAAGATCTATCTCATGGAGGTTATTAACCATAACTACAACCTGTGTGTTGCCTTACTATTAAAACAAAGAGCACATCTATTGGCTCGTCAGATTTTACATTTATCAATCGTTTTACTGGTTTTTGGGTCTACACTCAAAGTGATTTATGTATATACTATGTACGATATATAAAAATGCTTGCAGCACTCCAGCTCCAAACCTGACCCTAAATCTACTTCTTTGGCTATATTCCGTAAAAAGTACTAAGCCTTTAACCCTTAGCTTATGGCAAGTACGTTAGGCCTTTCTATGGGGCGCTATTATTATACTTTGCTTTAAAGCAAATTTATAAAACTAAATGCTACTCAAGTGCATTGTGTTGTACTTTGGTACTAAGCCTTTGGTACAGGTGGTCAGTAAAACCCTGATTGAGAAGCTTACCAAAGACAACGAAATTTTATCTGTCTCAAGTCAGTAGAACAAGTCAAATTTTACTTGGTAGTACCTTAGTATTAGTTGTTTTTTTTGATCATTCTTTATGCTGGAGAATGGAAGTACTAAATTAGCGTTTAAACTAGCACTGTCAGTTCATGGTTTCTTTTATTTTGTTACTTTATTGTGATGCAAAAGTAATTGATTTAAATATATCCAATGCGAAGGGGATAGTGATTATATGATTACACGTTTTGTATTCACAATTAGTTTGATTATTTTCTAAATACCATAAACTCTATTCATTCTGATGATTGATCCGCATGCTGTTTATGATGAGAACACCATGAAGGTATATTGATATGCAGGGCAAGCTATTACACCAAGTTAACTTAAAAAAACTTCCAGCTACATTGCAGGATCTTATTGACTGTATTGGCCTAACAGCTACCTATCAATTGTCATTAAACTTTGGGGGGCGGCCTTTATATGTACCAAAGCATCCTGGACGGTCGGCATTACAGGAGCAAATAGATCATGAATCGTTGAATAAGTTGTCTCACCGGTTTGCAGGGGCAACACTTGAAATACCTAAGCATGATCATTTTGAAAGGCAGCTAAGGGATATCGCTATTATTGAAGAAACTCAGCAAGGAGCATCTCGTAAAGAGCTGGCTCAAAAATATGGCTTATGCTTAAGGCATATTGGTAATATTAGGAAAAATATACTATTGATATAAGGGCTCTTAAAAAAACTAAATTAATGTTTTTTTATTTTGGGTGATATTGATTTTATATTTTTTAACCGTATAGCTTGCATGATTATTTTATAAAATAAATTAATTCTTTTTGCTGTACTGTCTAGAGACATTATATCTGATGAAACCATTGGATTAAAATTTTATACTCTTTGCATTGAGTTCATCCGTTCATTTTGGCTATATATAATTGTACTTTAATCTAGGGTGCTATAAACTAAATGACTGGGGTGAAGACAGCTTATTGCTCCTGCATAAACTGCATTCACACAATCCTTGGTGCTTAGCGATGGTAGTAACAAAGCTTAAAAATCATTCGCGAAGATTATATATACATGAACGTGGGTAACAGGTTTCAAAACCATTTATTTTACACATGGACGACTAGTGTCTCTTCGATTGATTTAACTCTATATTGGGTGTATATATACCTTTGCTTGAAGCTGCTAAACTAATAGCCTACATGTCTCAGCCTCAAATAACTTGAGGTTGATTGGTGCTTGTAGTTTGCGTAGTGATTATTACTTGCATGAAGGTTTATGCTTACTACTTTGGGTGAGCTGCTTTACAAAAATAGGCTGCGATAACTTCACAAGCCGAAATAAAGGGAAATACAGTAGGTGATAAGGGTGTCAAACAAACTAACCGTTTTTGTATCGATTAAGGTGAGTGAAGATGCTAAGCAGCAAGTTAGGGAGGAACTGATCTCACTAATTCGGCCCACATTAAAAGAGCCAGGTTGCATTACTTTTCAAATGCATGAGAGTTACAATAAGAATGCACATTTTATTTTTTATGAAGAGTGGGCAAATAAAGAGGCTTTGCAAGCTCATTTAGCATCTCCTCATATAAAAGCGTACCGGAATAAAACCAAAAATCAAATTTTACATACAGATATTCAAGTAATGAGAAAATACAATACTTAATCTAGTCATTTATTAGCAGATATGAGTTCTATAAATAGTCTAGAGTAGTCACTATGGTGTTAGTTGTAACTTGATTCTAAACGTTAGAACTAAAAAATTTATTCGAAAAAGCCAAAGCAAATAACGGCCAGTAAGGCATAGTTTTTTACTTTGGCTATCAGGCAAGAGCTGTAAAGTTTAATTTAGAGCCGCTTGGGTGAATACCCTGTTTGCTTTAATAGCTCAATAATACCTTCTTCCCCAATATAGTGGGCTGCGCCAACTACTACAAAGAATACGCCTTGTTTGTTAAGCATGTCTTCTATTGATTTAGCCATTTTTATATTGCGTTTTAATAGTAGCTTGTCCATTACTGGCTTGAATTGAGGGTATTTGTTTATTTGGTCGTTATACATAAAGTTAAAAAGTACTTTATCGTCACCACGTTTCCAAGCATCAATCATTTGGACAAACTGAGTATTAGCATTTGTTAAGCTTTCTAGAGTTACTTTGATAAAAAGGTCAGGTTCTGGTAAATCTGAGAATATAGCAAGTTGTTCGGCCAATGATTCAAGTTCTACAATTTTTTTCTTATTGGTTGCTTGTCTAATAAAGTGTAAATCTAAGCCTTTATCTGGCATATAACCTAGTTTCATGAGCTGGGCAGTCGTCAGATTTAACATAACAAAACCTGGACGCATTTTTTTTAAGGTTAAGATAGGAACACCTAAGTTTTGCGCATAATCAGCCAATGCTTGATAGGTTTTTGGGTTGATATGATCCTGAAGGGCTTCCTGATTTGGATAGTGACCATATTGTTTAACTAGGCGAATCAATTCTGATTGTTTAATGGCCTCTGGATTGGCTTCAACAACTAAGGTGTCAGCACTGGCAAACGCTTGGGTGATTTCTGGCCGTAAGGGGTAAATTGCTTGATTTGCAAGATGGATGGAACCAAATAGGTAAACTTTTGCCTTATTGTTTTCGACTGACCAGAAAAATACTTTATCGTTGGCACAGAGTGCTGGCAGGCTGAACAGCATTAAAAGCCAAGAAAAACTAAAAATGATTCGTCTAATTAAATTTATCATAAATGTAAATAACCGTTGTTTTTAGGGATGAAAATAACTTATAGTTTTTATTATAGGTGCTACAACTAGATTCACTCTGGACTTACAAGTAATCATTCTAGAAGAGTGCAATGAGGCCAGCCATATCCCCAGCGCCAAGGTAGCCCTGTGCAAGGACCTCCTCCAGCCCGAACAGCATGATACATGAGATCTGCTAAACGCGGGTAACCTGCTTGGTGTACACATTGTTTTAATTCGTTGTCTGCTTCAAGTCGTTGCTGAGCTGTTCCTCCCTGCCAGTAAACTTTATCATGAAAAATACAGCAATATTCCCAGGTTGGGCTTTGATTAAATAAACTCCATAAAGTTGACATACCACCACTGCACCCATCTGTTGTAAAGGGGGCGATAGTGACATCAGGGTTGCTGCTGAGTTCAAGTAAATGCTGATAGCCATCAGCTAGGCCAAGGCGAGAAAAAAATAAGCAAAATACTAAAGTTGTAGCAGCTAGGGCACTAAGCCAACAATACTTGCTACTATGTTTTGAGGCTGTAGCAGGAGAGTTATATTCTTCGATAAGCATGAAAAACCTCAAGCTCCCATGGCCGCATTGCTATTACCAAGCAAGTACCTTCACGTTTTGCTAATGGATACTTTAGATCTTCATGGTGAAGGGTGGTGAACTCATTAGCAATTTGAGAGAGTTTTTTTTGCAATATAGAAATAGACCCTTGGCTTAGCATGCCATTAACTGACAGCAGTAGTTCATTGGGCTTGTCAAACTGGTCGTTAAAAAAGTCGCTTTTAACATGTTTGAGAAAGAACTGTTTTATTGGGCCATTTTCTAGCCATGAAAAATTACTATCCACTAATAGTTTTATTTTATTTTTTGGTAGTAATTCAATAATTCCGAGTTTGTCTAGTTTTGCCAATAATTGAATTAGCTCAGCTTCAGTGTATTTATACTCGTTTAAGATATCTTCAAATCGCCAGTGGTTTAATACACAAATAGCAACCAGTAATAGTTTGATATCAGATACTAATTTGGTTTCTTGTTCGGCAGTTAGTGCTTCTGGCGCTTGTTTAAGCTGTTTCATTTGACTGATTAGGTCAACTATCTCCATATTCATCATTTGACAGACAGATTCTAATCGATCCAAGGAAAACTGTTTACTTGCAAATAATCGCTTAACACTTGCTTCAGATAAGTGAAGGTGCGCTGCAACATCGGCGTAAGTTAAGCCATGGGCTTTTAAAGTTTTTTTCAGGGTTGCAATAATTTCGTTAATTTGAGACATCTAGAGTTGCATCCTGTAAATAAGAGACACTTGAGTGACTCCCTTTAAGTAGATTGATAGGTGTGGTGTAACACTTCCTTGAATTAAGTACGCCAGTCCTACAGAACAAGGCTTGCAGCTAACGATTTGGAGCACTAGCTCAGCTTTCTTTTTTAGCGGAAGTATTAAAATATAATACCTTACAATCAACATTAAGCAATAGTCGGGCTTACGAGTCAGGGCATAGCTAGCTGTTTGTTATTTGAGCTAAAAAATGCTTACCACCGAGTTGTTTTATTTGGCGCACTATCCAGGACTGCTTTCGTCGGAGGTATTGAGTTGGGCGGGTCACTTTTAATCTGTGAGGTGCTGGTAGTACAGCGGCCATCAATGCAGCTTGAGGGCGGGTAATCTGGCTGGCTGATCGATTAAAGAAGGCATCGCTGGCCGCTTCAACGCCAAAAGTGCAAGAGTCAAACTGGATAGTATTTAAGTACACTTCAAGAATACGTTGTTTGGGCCAGGTTAGCTCGATAAGAGCAGTGAAGTAAACTTCCAGGCCTTTTCGCAGTAAGCTACGCTCAGGCCAAAGAAACAAGTTTTTGGTTAGTTGTTGACTAATAGTGCTACCACCACGTAACCGTTCGGTGCTTATGCCATCTTTGATTGCCTGCTGGATAGCTCTAAAGTCAAAGCCTAGGTGCTCAGGAAAACGTTGATCTTCGGCTGCAATTACAGCTAAAGCTAGTTCTGGTGAAATATTTTGCCAGTTCTGCCATTGGTAAGAAATACTCTGGCAGGCAGGCCCTGGTAGGTTTACACCTAATTTGCGTTGGATCATATAAGCGGTTGTAGGTGGGTCGAGCCAACGTAACATAACAGTTATGCTAAAGCTGACACCCAGTAAAAAAACGACCAGTTTTAAACAGAATCGTCTTACTTTTGTTAGAGCTAGTGATAACCAGGATTTCTTTGTTTTTGATGGCTTTTTTTTGGCCACTTAGTACTCCACAGCTAAAACAGCTAAAAGTTGGTAAGACTTATCCTCTGAAGGGAAGTTCGTTATTTATCTATTATTTGCTTTGACTGTAAATAGCCTACAAGATTGGTTAGTGATTGGAGATGCGTATTTATACGACTATTTAAGGAAGGAAAAATATAACCGTCAGTTTAACGAAATATGTTGATTATTTAAAATACATATTAATTATATTTATTAAGTCTTTTATCCATTATTAAACTACTGAATTTTATTGGCTTGCGTTACCATCCGAATTACTTAAATTTTTTGGACTTATGAGGTTAACTTAATGAATGGTGGCAAGACTGTACCCCATATTGTTGTGATTGGTGGTGGTGCCGGGGGGTTGGTGTTAGCAACTCGCCTTGGTAAAAAATTAGGTAAAAAGCAGCTAGCTAGAATTACCGTGGTAGATCAAGCTGAAACCCATTTGTGGAAACCTTTATTGCATGAGGTGGCTGCAGGATCTATTGACTATACAGCAAATGAAGTAAGCTACAAAGCTCATGCTAAGCGAAACCATTATTTGTTTGTGCAAGGTAAGCTAATCGGAGTTAATCGAACAAACAAGCAGGTATCTATAGCGCCTTTATTAGATTCTGAAGGAGAAGAAATTCTGCCTGCTAGAGAAATAGACTATGACTACTTGGTCATTGCTATTGGTAGTAACAGCAATAATTTTGGAATTGAAGGGGTAGCAGAGAACTGTAAAACCCTGGATAGTTTCTATCAGGCTAAGCGGTTTCATCATCTTTTTCTCAGGCACTATAACCAGTTAGAGCAGGACCCGAATAAGCCACTAAGTGTTGTCATTGTTGGGGCTGGTGCTACAGGAGTTGAGCTAGCCGCAGAGTTAAGACACGCAGCCTTTGAGCTGGCTCACTATAATAATCAACAGGTTCCTGTTGATAGAGTAAACATAACCATTATTGAGGGGGCTCCTAGAATATTGCCTGCACTACCAGAACGAATTAGTCACGCTGCTGAACATGAATTGGCAAAGCTGTCTGTGAATATCGTTTCTGGCGAGTCAGTGGTCAAAGTGACCCAACAAGGAGTGGCTCTAGGTAATGGTAATCTGGTTGAAGGTGATTTACTTATTTGGGCGGCTGGCGTAAAAGCTCCTGAAATTTTAGCCTCGATTGAAGGCTTAACTGCCAATCGACTCAACCAACTACAAGTAATGCCTAATTTACAAACTAAGCAAGACTCAAGCATCTTTGCATTAGGCGATTGTGCAGAGTGCATTTTACAAGAAGGTGCACGTCCTTTAGCACCCAGAGCCCAGGTAGCATATCAACAGGCAGTTTATTTATCGAAAGCTATTACCCATTTGATAACAAACCAAAGTTCGGTAGATAAGGTTAATAACTATGCCGACTTTTGTTTTAAAGATCATGGCTCTTTGGTTTCATTTAGTCGCTATGGGGCTGTTGGGCAGCTCATGGGAGGGCTATTGAAAGGCTCGCTGATGTTAGAGGGGATTCTTGCCCGCTGGTCATATCAAATGCTTTATCGAATGCATCAAAGTAGCTTGCATGGACATTTTTTAACCGTACTTTATTGGTTAAGTGACAAACTTAATAAGGTGTTAAGACCAAGGCTTAAATTGCACTGAGAAAAAATAATCGGTCTACCCCTTATTTTTAGGGGTAGTACTTTAGGGGTAGTACTTTAGGGGTAGTACTTTAGGGGTAGTACGAATTTAATGTAGGGCTGAATAAGGGTTTTCTGCTAATAAATAAGCAATCATAGATTGTTTGTTTTTTTTGCTATTGAGCCATTCTCGCATATGCTTGAGCTCTTCATAATCAGCTTCACCAAACGTATTTTGATATTGGTCTGCAAAATTACGTTGAGCTGTTTCTTCTCGAATTTTACGCTGCCAGGGTTCTGTAAAAATTTGGTTTAATTTCCGGGCTAGCCCTTCATTTTTTAATAAGGTCCACTCACCTTTATCCAACCAAATACCATTGACTTCAGGGCTTAAGTCAACTTTATGGGAATTATCGGCAGAAATTCTGTATTTGAGCATGATACGGCCCGTTTCGGGGCATAATAAAGCTTGTTTGCTGTCATCAACTTCTATGTGCTCATTTACTTGTGATTCAAGTGTTTCCTCAGTAGAAGATTGCTCTAACCAACGAAGATAGTCTTCCAAATACAACCAATGGCCTTGACACTCGCTACATTCAAGGCAGGGGAAAGTAGGTTCAAGTTTGATAGGTGTAAGAAAGCCTTGTTTGCATTTTGTACATTTCATCTTGTGTACACCTTTTGGGTCTTGTTGTGTAACGTGTTGACATAATATG